>VGRO01000029.1 GCA_016875335.1 Deltaproteobacteria bacterium
TCGGGCCGCGCTGGGCGCTGGGCCGCCTGTGGGCACCGCTCGGCTGCCAGCAGGCGCCCATCGACGGGCTCTCGGTCGCCCACCCCCTGGGGGCGTCGGCGGAGTTGTCCGCGTTCGCCGGCCTGGTACCGTCCGCGGGCAGTACCGCACCGCAGGGCGACCTGTGGCGCGTTGGCGCAGCGGCGCACGGCAGGGCGATCGCCGGCGACTGGCAGGCGCAAGGGCAGGTCGCGGCGAGCGCAGGCGGCGGCGACCGGGCCACCGTGGGCGTTTCGATGCGTGCGGCCCACCCCAGGTGGGGGTCTGCCGACGGCGCGGTCGACCTCGGCCTCGGCGCGCCAACATTGTCGCGAACGGCGTGGTCCTCGCTCGCGGCGCCGACGGGCGTGCGCCCGACCTACGGCACCGCCCAATGGCAGGCGCCTGCGTGGAGCGGCTGGCTGGCGCGCGCACGCTACACTCACGCCCAAGTCGAACCGACACGCGACGCGGCGCTCGGCTTGCCTGGCATTGGCGCTCACAGTGCCAGCTTCGACGATGTCGCGGTGTCGGTGCAGGCGCCGCAGTGGCGGCGTTGGCTGGCCTCGGGGTCGGTTTGGGGTACCTGGTGGCGCTCTGCCGACCCTTGGCTCGACCGGCGCTTGGGAGGCACGGTGACGGTGCGCATGCCAAGCTGGCCGGCAGCCAATGGCAACGTCGACCTTGCCTTGGTTGGCCAGTACGGGGCGCTTCTCAGCGGCGCGAGTGCAGCGATTGGCGCCGAATTCAGCCCGAGCGATCCGTGGCGTTGGCACGGCCGAGTGCGCTGGTCCGTCGATCGGGTGGAGGCGGTCGCTGTCGTCAGCCAGGCGATTGACGCGCGCATGGGCGCAGACTTCGGTCGGCATCCGTGGATCGTGAGTGCATCCGCGGGCGTACGTCAAACGCTCACCGGCGCCGCCGCGAACTGGCTCGATGCCACACTGGCCGTTGCCCGCAGGTTGTGATCGATGCGCACCCCCCGCCGCCTGGCTCAAACCACTGTCGATTTCGCGCTTTTTGCCCTGGCTTCGGTCGCTGTCGCGGCAGTCTACCTGCACGCCAGTGGTTTTTACGAAACTGCCGGCGAAACGCAACTCGACCATCCGATGTACGAGGCGTGGCGCTCGGCCGGCCCCGTCGGTCGATGGCTCGGCACAGTGGCGGTGGTGGCATTTGTCGCCAACCTCGCATACCTGCTGCGCCGCCGCTTGCGGTCGTGGCAGCGCATGGGCGCGTTGCGCGATTGGATGAGCGCCCACGTCTTCTTCGGCATCCTCGGCGGCGGGCTGGTTCTGCTCCATGCGACCTTTCGGACCGCAAGCGAGGCGGGTCGCTGGTCGGCGTGGGCCGTCGCGGTGCTGGTGGCGACCGGGGTCATCGGCCGCTACCTGTACGCGCTGGTTCCGCACACCGCGTCGGGCCAAGAGGACGCGCAAGGTCTGCGCGGTCGGGCCGAAGCCAAGCTGGCCGAGCTGCGCGCGGCGTGGCCCGACGGGTCGCGAGCGGTCGATGCGTTGGCGGAGCTCGCCCACCTCGGCAAGCGGGCCAGCGTGGCGCGCGGCGTAGCCCTGCTGCTGTCCGGCCCGGTCGCGCTCGTCTGGAGATGGTGGCGTGTTTGGCGTTGGCAGCGCCACTGCGGCAGAGCGTCGTCAGGCGTCCACGCCAGGCAAGTGCAGGCGCTTGCGCTCGAAGTCGTCGCATTGTCGCAGGCCGTGCAGGTCGCGGCCACGGCGGCTTGGGTGTTGCGCCGCTGGCGCGCCGTGCATCTGCTCGCGGCCGGATGGATGGCGTGGGCGACCTGGCTGCACGTGCGCAGCGCGTTGGCCCATGGCTACCGCTGGCCGCTGCCGGGCCCAATTGGGCTATGGGGCGCGGCCGTCGCTGCTTTGGTCGTCGTCGCGCTCGTCCGCGAACTGTGGTGGCGGCGCACCGTCCAGCGCGGCCTGGCCAAGGCCCGCCCCAAGCAGGATGGACCGCCACCCGAGCCGCCGCCGACCCTGCATCCGTGGGTCGACCCCAGTCGCTGCATGGCCAGCGCGGCCTGCGTGGCATCGTGCCCCGAGGGCGACATCCTGGCGTTGGTGGAGGGCCGCGGGCGTCTCGACGAGCCCAGCCACTGCATCGGCCACGGCGCGTGCGCGGCCAATTGTCCGGTCGAGGCGATCTCGCTCGTGTTCGGCAGTCTCAAGCGCGGCGCCGACATTCCCGACGTGTCGCCGACGTTCCAGGCGTCCGTGCCCGGCATCTACCTGGCCGGCGAGTTGACCGGCATGGGGCTGATTCGCAACGCGGTCGAGCAGGCCCGCCAAGCTGTCGGTTTCATCGCCGACGACCTGCGGCGCGACCAGCGACCGAATGCGCACGGTGTACGCGACCTGTGCATCGTCGGCGCCGGGCCTGCAGGCTTCTCCGCCGCGCTGGCAGCCCTCGAGCGCAAGATCGACGCCGTTACGCTGGAGCAAGCAGACAGCATCGGTGGCGCCATCCGACGCTATCCGCGCCGCAAGCTGGTCATGACGGCGCCGATGCGCATGCCGTTGCACGGGTCGGTGGCGATGTACAACGTCGTCAAGGAAGACTTGGTGGCGTTCATCGACGGCTTGCACGCCAAGCACCGGCCGCCCGTCGAGTTTGGCGCAGCCGTGGACCGGCTCGATGTCACCGCAGACGGCTTCGTCATCGGCGCTGGATCGCGCACCTGGCAGGCGAGGCGGGTTTTGCTGTGCCTGGGCCGGCGGGGCACGCCGATCCCGTTGGTGGCGCCGGGCGCAGACCAGGCCCACGTCGTCTATGAATTGGGCGATCCCGATGCGTACCGGGGCCGGCAGGTCGCGGTGCTTGGCGGCGGCGATTCGGCGCTCGAAGCTGCGCTCGCCATCGCCCAGGCCGGCGCGGCCAAGGTCTGGCTCGTCCACCGCCGCGACGGTTTCGACCGTGCGCGAGCGGCCAACCGCGACCGGCTGAGTGCGGCTGTGGCGGCGGGTCAGGTCAGCGTGCGGTTGTCGGCAGAGGTCGCGCAGGTGGGTACGTCGACGGTGACGCTCACCTCGGGCGAATTTCTGCACGCGGACGATGTGGTGGTCGCCTTTGGCGGGTCGCTGCCGACCGCGCTGCTGCGCGCTGCGGGGGCACGCACGCGCACGCATTTTGGTCGACCGATGCCGTTGTGAGGGCCGCGGCGTCGTTGCACGGCCTGCGGCAGACGGCGACGTCCGATAATGGTGAACGTCCGATAACGGGCCTGCCTGCACGGGCGCACTTGTCTGGTTTACATAATACTCATTATCAGACGTCAAACATGGGATTCCATGCCCGGCGGCCAGAACCCCGTCCTGTGCCTGTCCCTGTCCCTGCGGCTGTCCCTGTCCGTGTCCCTGCTGTCCCTGTCCCTGCGCCCGCGTCGGACTGCTACAACCCCATCTGCCGCGCCGCCAGATCGGCCAGCACCTCGCTGGCGCCGCCGCCGATCGACAGCACCTTGGTCTCGCGAAAGATGCGCTCGGCCCGGCAACCCCGGATGTAGCCGGCACCGCCGAGGATCTGCACGGTCTCGCCGGCGACGTGCTCCAGCGTCGCAGTGGCCAGGTTCTTGAGCATGCACACCTCGGCCACCGGCTCATCGCCCTGGTCGATGCGCCACGCGACTTGCTCGAGCGTGCACCGGACCGCGTCGATGCGGGTGCGCAGGTCCACCAGCTTGTGCCGTATCACTTGCCGGCTGACCAGCGGCTTGCCAAAGGTGTGGCGGTCGCGCGCCCAGGCGACGGCGTCGGCAAAGCACACCTCGGCCATGCCCCAGGCCACGGTGGCCAGGCCGAGCCGCTCGTGGTTGAAGTTGTGCATGAGGCCGAGAAAGCCAAGCCCTTCGCCTCCGACCAAGTGATCGGCAGGCACGCGCACGCCGTCGAAGTGCAGCAGCGCCGTGTCCGAGCAGCGCCAGCCCATCTTGTCCAAGCGCGTCTTGCCCAAGCCCGGCCGGTCGCCCTCGACGACCAGCAGCGAGACGCCGCCAGCGCCAGGCTCGCCGGTGCGCGCTGCGACGGTCAGCCACTCGGCGTTCATGCCGGTGGTGATGAAGGCCTTGTCGCCGTCGAGGACGTAGTGGTCAGCGTCGCGGACGGCCCGCGTCTGCAGGTTGGCCACGTCGCTGCCGCCGCCGGGTTCGGTCACTGCCAGGGCCATGCGCCTGCGCCCCGCCAGCACGTCTGGAGCGATGCGCCCGCATAGTTGCTCGTCCCCGAGCGCAAGGACCGGCGGCAGCGCGATGCTGTGGCTGAGCAGGCTGGCGAACAGCCCGCCCGAGCCGGCCTCGCACAGCGCGCGCGTGGCCGCAATGCGAGCGAACGCGCCAGCGGGCGTGCCGCCCCATCGCTCGGGATAACCCAGGCCAAGCAAGCCAACGCGTGCGGCCTTGGGGTACAAATCATCCGGCAGTTCACCCCGTTGCTCCCAATCCTCCAGGTACGGCATGACGTCGCGCTGCACAAATCCATGTACCGACGCGACGATGGCCGAGAAATCGACGGCGCCGTTATCAGACGTCGCCTGCCAGAACGGGCTGCGGGGCAGTGCAGGTGGTGCGACGCGCACGGGTCCAGCCATGGCGACTACTCCTTGTCGTTCATAAAGCGCGCCGGAACCTCCGACTCACGGTGGAAACCGTCGTATATCGGCAACTTGGACACCTCGGCCAGCGGGAACATCACCTGTTTGGCGAGCGACCCTGCCCCGTCCACGCGCACCGTGTGGCCCGTGATGTAGGCCGCACCTGGCGTGAGCAGGAACACAACCGCCGACGACACCTCGGCTTCCGTCGCCAGTCGCGCGGCTGGATTCTTGGCCATCATGGTCTGGAAGACCTCCATGATGTCGTCAGGATAGTTGGCCAGCCCTGAACTCAGCACGTAGCCGGGCGCCACTGCGTTGACGCGCACGCCGTCGCCCGCCCACTCGATGGCCAGCGTCTTGGTCAGGTTGTCGACCGCCGCTCGCGCCGCACCCGTATGGGCCATGCCTGGAAAACCATTCCACATGTCGGCGATGACGTTGACGATGACCCCGCCCTGCCCTTGCATCCAGTGGCGGTGCGCAGCCTGCGACACCCACCACGTGCCATTGAGATTGGTATCGATGACCGCGCGCCAACCCTTGGGTCGGATGGTCGCCGCATCGGCCGCGAACTGCCCGCCCGCATTGTTGACGACGAAATCCAGCCGGCCGCGCTGCCGGACGACCTCGGCAAGGGCCGCGTCCACGGCCTCGTCGTCGCGGATGTTCAACGGCAATGCAAACGCACAGCCGCCATCTTCGCCGATTTCGGTCACGACCTGCGCGAGGGGTTCCGGCCTGCGTCCGCTGACGACCACCGTGCAGCCAAGCGACGCCAGCTCGTGCGCGACGCAGCGGCCGATGCCGGTGCCGCCGCCCGTGACCAGCGCCACCTTTCCCTGGAAGAGCCCCGACTTGAACACGCTGTCGTACGCCATTGCCCTACCCTGCTCCGCCCGCCAAAGCCACGCGCTCGCCCAGCCACTGCGCCGCCACCGCCCACACGTGGTTGGGCGCGTCGCGGCCGGCCATCACGCCCATGTGACCGCCGGTCACCTCCCGGAATGTCTTGTCTTCGCTGCCGATGACCGCCAGCAGTTCGCGCGCGGCGTCGGGCGGCACGATCTGGTCGGTACGCCCGGCGAACGCCAGCACCGGGCAGCGGATGCGCCCGAGGTCCGCGGTATGGCCGCCAAAGGTCATCGTGCCCTGCTTGAGCTTGTTGTCTTTCATGAATTCCGCCAGCAACTGGCGGAAGGCGTCGCCCGGGTAGTCCACGAACTGACTGGTCCAGGCGGTCACCCCGTCGAACCCGGCTACGTAGTCGTCGTTCCACAGGTTCACGAAGAGGTCGCTGTACCGGGTGACGGCCTTGAGGGGACTGGTCAGCCGGAACGCAGTCGCCGACACCGCGCCAGGCACGTTGCCCAGTCGCTTGCTGATGGCCTCGATTTCCTTGTGGCCGTGCCGCACGAAGAACTGCAAAAGCGACATCTTGTGCGCGTCGACGGGTGCGCCGATGGTGACGAGTGCAGCTACCCGCGCATCCTGCGCAGCCGCCGTGTGCATCAAGGCAAACAGCCCGCCCATGCAGTAGCCGACCAGGCCGAGCGCGGGCGCCCCCGACGTCCGCAGCACCGCGTCGATGGCGGCCGGCACCCAGTCGGCCACGTAGTCGTCGAGCGTCAGGCGCTCGTCGTCTTTGCCGGGCGCGCCAAAGTCGAGCAGGTAGACGTCGAACCCGGCCCGCAGCAGTGTCCGCACCAGCGACCGGCGCGGCGCGAGGTCGTAGATCCACGGCTGCACCATCAGCGGCGGGATGAGCAGCACCGGCAAGGCCTGGCGCGGCGCCTCATAGTGCACGAGCTCGGTTCCGATGCGCAGGTCGTCGTCGTGAACCTGCGGTCGGTAGCGCCGGACGCTGGACAGCCCGCGCTGCGCCACGACGTCGTAGCGCGACTGGTTCACGACATCGGTCGGGTCGCGCTGCCACCATTCGATGCCGTTGACGAAGCCCGTGAGCGCGCGCACCGCCGTGCGCTCAAGCCGCCGGAGGACCCTGGGGGGCTTGCGCGGCGTCGGGCTGGTCGGGGGCATGGCGACCTCTGCGGCAGATGGCCGCCCGGCAACCTCAGCATGGAAACGGGTGGTTGGCAAGGTCGTCCTACGGTGGCTCGCTGACCCGCCCGCGCCGCGTAGCTTGCCTTGCAGTCGCGCGCCGCCGGATGTGGCCTGGCGTGCTCCATCACCGTCATCCGGGAGCGCACCGTCACCGCAAACGAAAGACCGCCACGGTCGCCGTCAAGCGCCGGGCCTCGTGGATGGCGTTGTCCGCCACCGAGCGGATTTGCGCGTGCAGCGCCACCATGGCCACAGACAGAATTCTGTGCGCACGGTCGAACCGCACTGCGGCGGTCACGGCCTCGACCAAGTCGTCTTCGGCGCACTGAAACTCTGCAAGTTCGCGAAAGCTCAGGTTCATGCTCTCGAACGAAATCTCCGTATGTTGACCGCGCTGCTTCTGTGCCGCGCGGCGGACCAACTCGGCGGCAGGCACGACCAGCCAGACCTGCAGCGCCGGGTTGTAGACCAGCATCGGGGTGTACTTGATCGCTCGAATCTGGTTGATGGTCCCTGCGGTGCCCGGTGGCGCCGCGCACTGCTTGACCTCGACGCAGACAGCTTGGTTGTCGACGACGATGGACCAATCGCCGTCCTTTGAGTGCGCGGGTTTGGTCGCCGCCGGCCAGCGCTGCAGAAATCGCTGCTCCGCCTCGTTTCCTTCGCCGCTAATTCGCTGCATTGCCACCTGTGCCTCGCTCAGAACGGCAGGGGCAACGGCACACCTGCCGCAACCGCCCCCTGCACCGCCTCAAACCCGACCAACGCCGGTCGCACATCAGCCAACCGCGCCGCTGCGACCTGACAAGCCTCGGCGCTGATGTCGCACAGCAAGAAGCGCCGGCCGTTGCACGCCGCTGCCTCGCCTGTGGTGCCGCTGCCGGCAAAGCAGTCGAGTACCGTGTCGCCGGGCATGCTGTGCACCCGGACGATTCTATTGAGAATACTCAGGGGCTTTTGCGTTGGGTAGCCAGTGCGCTCAGCGCCGTTGGTCGGCACAATCGTGTTCCACCACACGTCGGTCGGCGTCTTGCCGCGTTCGGCCTTTTCGGCACCGACCAACCCCGGCGCCATGTAAGGGATGCGGTCGATCTCGTCGTAGTTGAACGTGTAGTGGGCCGGGTCTTTGGCGTACCACAAGATCGTGTCGTGCTTGTTCGGCCAGCGGTCTTTAGGTCTGCCGCCGAAGTCGTAGGACCAGATGATTTCGTTGATGAAGCGGCTGCGGCCAAACCGCTGGTCCAGGGCGACCTTGACATAGTGCACTTCGCGGGCATCCAGGTGTACGAATAGCGAGCCATCGGCCCGCAACACCCGCCAAATCTCGTCGATGCGCGGCATCAGGAAACCGAGAAAATCGTCGAAATGGTCCTCGTAGCTGCTGCTGCCGACCAGGTCCGTGCGGTACTTGCGGCCCCCAAAGCCGATGCGGTCGCCCTGGTCATCGGCGGTGGTCTTGAGCCGGCGCAGCGTCTGGGTCTTGCCGGTGTTGAACGGCGGGTCGATGTAGGCCAGGTGCACCGAGCCGGAATCGAGTTGGGCGAGCCAAGGCAGGTTGTCGCAGCAGTGGATGGAGTCCAGGATTTTCAAGGGTTTGCCCGCGGAGCCAGTGGGAGAGCGAGGCTAGCACTCGGGGTTGGGGTGGTCAATGCGGGCGTGGTGGGCAAATTCGGTCCGCAGGGCTTCAGCCGCCTCCAGCATCATCGGCGACAACCACAAGCCCGCGCCGCGTCGCTTGACGGCCGAAGGGTTGGCGCGCGTCCACTCCAATGCAGCGCCTACCTTTGCACCAGTTGCAGGATCTCCCTCACCGTCACTGCCTCGCCGAACGCCGCATCCGATGTGTCCATGAGGTTGTGGAACAGATCCGCCTTGTCTTCCGCCAGTTTGCGCATCTTCTCCTCGACGCTGTCGGCGACAATCAAGCGGGTGGCCACCACCGGCTTGTCCTGCAGCTTGCGCCACGCCCGCGCAATGGCCTGCGCCTCGCGCTGTGGGTTCCACCACGGATCCAGCAAGTACACGTGGTTGGCGGCCTGTAAGTCGAGGCCGACGCCGCCCGCGCCGAGCGTCAGCAGCAGCACGTCCAGTTGGCCCGTCCTCAGCCGTTGCTGGGCCATGCTGCGTTCGCTCGCCGACCGCGTGCCGTCGATGCGCGCCACCCGCAGACCCAACGCCGCCAGCACAGGCTCGGCGCGGTCCAGCACCCGCGTCCACTGGCTGAACACCAGGGCCTGGTCGCCGGCCGCCGCGTTCGCCGCCACCATTTCTGCCAAGAGCTCGATCTTGGTGCCCGGGCCGCTGAACGACTCCTTGTGGATGCCGGGGCAGGCGCAAACTTCGCGCAGTTTGCCCAGCAACTGCAGGGCGCTGAACTTCTGGCGGGTTTCTGGCAGCTGCGCCAACACCTCGCGCACGCCCCGCTCTGCTTGCTGGCGCTGTTCTTCGTAGATGGCGCGCTCCTCGGGTGCCAGCGCCACGGGCACGACGACCTGGTCCAGCTTGGGCATTCCCCGTTCGACATCGCGAAGCCTGCGGCGCAGTTGGAACGGAGCAATGGCCGCCGCCAGGTCGCGCGCCACCTCGCGGCGCTCGTCTTGGGTGCCGTCCACCGCCGGCTTGCCGTAGCGGTCGCGGAACTCAGCTTGGGTGCCCAACAGCCCTGGGGCGAAAAACTGGGCGATACTCCACACTTCACCGACGTGGTTCTCCAGGGGCGTGCCGGTGACCACGATCTTGAAGCCGGCATCCACGTCGAGCAGCGCCCGCGTCCTTTGGGCTTGGGTGTTCTTGAGGTAGTGCCCCTCGTCAAATACGACCGTCGCCCAGCGGGTCTTCTTGAGGTCGTCGGCGTACCGGGCGGCATACTCATAGCTGGCAACGGCGACATTGCGCGGGCGCCGTCCCCAGTCGTCGCCATACGTCTCCGAATCGGCTAGGCGGACCACGTGCATGCCGAGGCCGCTGGAACCGAGATAGATCCCGCCACCTTTTGGCCCAGAGAGGCCGTCGGCGTGGCCCCACTTCTCGCGGACCAACCCGGCCGGGGCGATGACCAGCGCAGGACCAAGAGCGCGGCGTGCGAACAGGAATGCCAGGACCTGGCGGGTCTTGCCCACGCCCATCTCGTCGGCGAGCAGGGCGCCAGTGGACCAGCTGGCCGTGCGCAAGAGCCATGCCGTGCCGGCTAGCTGGCAAGGAAACAGGTTGAACGGCGCCGCCGCGAATTGTTGGGCGTCCTCGTCCGCCTGGCGCCACTTGGACTCGAGTTCGGCAACGAAACTGGCTGCCTCTGGCCCTAGCACGGCGAAATCGCGCGGCGCGGCGGCGACGGCACCGAGCGGAACTTCGACCTTGTTTTGGTGCAGAACGGCGGCGCGGGCCAAGGGGTCGAGCAGTTGGCGCAGAGCGTCGCTGATGGGTGCGAGGGTGTCGGCGTTGACCTCGACGTAGCGCTTGCCCGAGCGCACCGCGCGGACGAGGTCGATGAGCGGTACGGGCGGCGTGCCGTCGCAGGCCACCTCGAACCAATTGCGACTGCGGCGCGTGCGGAGGTGAGGTCGGAGGGGCAAATTGCGCTGCTGATGTCCGGCCGAGGCCGTTCCCACCTAACTGTGATTCTCTTGCCTGTGGAGTTCTGAACCGCGTCAAGGGTAGATAACGCACTCTGCAACTCGTCTGTCGTCCAGCAAAATGTGTCGACCTGGGTGGGCGTCCACTTGTCGAGCCCGAGTTGGGCAGCGGTCAGCGCCGCTTGCACGGCGAAGTGGGGCGGCACCGGCGAGAACTGCTGTATGGCAGATTCACGAACTCTGAGCTCTGCGTGGAGTGAAACATCAAGTCGAGTTACCGTAACTCGGAACATGAGCGCCGCCGAATTCGTCTGTGCCGGCGACGGGCCAGCGCGTAGTCGTAGAGTCCGGATCTTGTCCTTTTCGGCCAAGGTCAATTTCGATTCAAGGCCGGACGAAGCAATGATTGCTAGGTCGGCCGCGATATCGCTAGTGCGAATGCTATCCACGGGGCCGCGTAGAGTCCGTTGAGCCCGCGCCAACGCCATTTCGCCACGCGGGCCCGGGGTCTTTGGCTGCGCTTGACCGGGCCGCCAACCTTCGATTTCGAGAGTGGCGAGGCGTCGCCCTGCATCTGCAAACCGGCCATCGGTAATGCGGGCGTGGACGTTTTGAGTTTCGCAGGCGGAAGCCAGGTGGTCGACAAAGCATACGTCGCCGGTGGTTTTTCGGCACACCGGGCAGTAGACCTCAGTGGCAAAAAAGGCATCCTTCCACGACACAAAGGTGTTCGTGGGTAGCCGCGCACGGTCCAAGGTCGAGTGGTGTTCGTCAAGAGCATGTCGGCGGCCAGACATGCGGGCGGCCGCCAGTTGCCACAAGCCTTCGTCAGTGCCGGACCTAGCGGTTCCCTTTCTTGCAACGATCGTTCTGATGCTCGCCAAATACTGGCGGAAGTTTGCGCGGTTGGCGTCGTCAGGCGCAGGGCACAACGTTTCTAGGTGAATATCTGCTTCTGCAAGCGAGATGACCTGCTTGCACAGCGGGCAAGGCACTTGCGGCTTTCCTACGGTCGCAGCCATTGGGCCTCGCTGTCAGCGAAATTCGGCAACCCAAACGGGTCCGGATCGTTTGGAACGACGCCCGCCGCGAGAAATTTCAACCCTTTGCGACCTTCGCATGATACAGCGAGGGGCCTGCGTCCTATCGTTTGCAGTACCAACCGGCAAACGCCAAAACGAGGCCCCTCATGCACAGCTTGCAACTAACCACGACCAACCCGCAACCGCTCTTCACCGCCGCCGATGTCAAGTTCATGGAAATCAAGCGTAGTTTGACGTCCGATGCGATGTCGGGCCAGGACGCGGCCGCCGTCGAAGGGTCGCTGCGCGAGCAAGGCTTTGAACTGATGCGCCTTTTGTTCCAGGACCACCTCAACTGGCGCAACTGCGGTGCCGTGGACGAGCCGGTCATTGGCTACGACGGGCGGCCGCGGACCCATGTGCGGCAGGGCAACGAGCGCGACCTGATGACCGCGTTCGGCCGTGTTGAAGTCGTTCGGCCCCTGTTCGGCGCACGCAACGCCAGGCAGTTGTCGCCGCACGATGCGGCCCTGAACCTGCCGACCGACCTGTACTCGTTCCCGGTGCGCAAGGAGGTGGCTCTGCAGGTCGCGCAGACGTCGTTCGACAGCTCGATTGCCGCCGTCGAGCGCACGTCGGCCGCGCACGTGCCCAAGCGTCAGGCGGAGGAGCTTGTCGTGCGGGCAACCACGGATTTCAACGCGTTCTACAAGTACTGTGCTTTTGGCGTGGCGCCAGAGGCGACGTCCGAACTGCTGATTCTGTCGGTGGACCGCAAAGGCGTCGTGATGGTGCCGCGCGACTTGACCGAGGAAACCCGCAAGCGCGCCGAGGCGAGCAAGCCCAAGCTCGATACCCGCAAAGGCAAAGGCGAAAAGGACAACCGGAAGCGAATGGCCATCGTGGCTGCGGTGTACACGGTCGCCCCGCACGTGCGCACGCCCGAGCAGGTGGTTGCAGGCTTGCGGCATGTGCGGGACGCGACTCGCACGCGGCCGCCAAAGCCCGAACACAAGCGGGTTTGGGCGACGCTGGACAAGTCGGTCGAGGAAGTGGTGCGCGACCTCTTTGACGAAGCCGACTTGCGCGACCCTGAAAGGACCAAAACGTGCTATGCAATGGTCGACGGCGAGTCCGGTCTGGAAAAACACATCAACGCCGAGGCCAAACTGCGCGGTCGCAAGGTTACCGTTGTCCTGGATTTCATCCACGCGGTCGAATACTTGTGGCGGGCGTCCACCGCCTTTCACGACGAAGGAGATGCGCAGCGCGAAAAGTGGGTCCTGGAACGCCTGACCAAGGTCCTGCACGGCAACGTCAGCGACGTCGCGGCGGGCATGGCGCACTCGGCGACGCTTCGCAAGCTGACAGAAAAGCAGCGCCTGCCTGTCGACAAGGCGGTGGCCTACCTGACGAAACGCAAGGACATGATGCCGTACGGCGAACTGCTGGCGGCCGGCACGCCAATCGCAAGCGGTGTCATCGAAGGGGCGTGCCGGCACCTGATTTGCGACCGGCTGGAGGTTTCGGGCGCGCGCTGGTCGCTGCAACGGGCCGAGGCGGTGATGCAACTGCGCGCGCTGGTCGCCAACGGCGACTTTGAGCCCTACTGGCAATACCACGAACTGTCGGAGCGCCAGCGCAACCATGACCTACGCTACCAGGGCGGCAAGCCGCCAGAGGTGAAAAATGCCAAGCCCGGTCGGCATTTGCGGCTCATCCAGGGCGGCAAAGGGGCGTCGTTGTGAAAGAGCCGGACCCCCCCTATTTCGGATCCTCGCCCCGTGGACGCGGGTGCGGTTCCTGCAATGGGGTCCGGCTCCGGCTTGCGTCCCGGCGACAGCCTGAGGCTCCCGTCGGGTGAACCCGCAGGCAACAATTACAGAGCCTTGACTGCGCAAGGCTGGGTATCGACCGGCACAGACAGGCGCGCCTGCGGAACCCGTCTGGCGATCCGCGCCCTCTCGCTCAACTGGCCATTGTCGGCGTTCTGCCCCCATGCTACCGTCGCGCCCATGCACCGCGGTCGCCAAACCCATGTCCTCTACGAAATCGAGCTTGCCGCGCTGGTCCTGCAATTCGCAAACGGCACCACGTTGGACTTCACGTTTGCCCTGACCACGGGGCGCGCCAACTACATCATGTTTCAGGCCTTGGTCGCCCACTTCACGGGCCTTATCGGCAACAGCGAGGGCGGCAAGGCAGACTTGCGAGACGATGCCGGCCACGCATTTGAGGTCAAGTCGTACAAGGACCCGCTCTTGCACAGCGCCGCCCGCGACGACTTGTTTCACACTGCGGCGTCCTCGACCTTTGGCCCGAACAACCATGGGCCCACCATCAACAGATTGGTCCGCGCAGGCGATTACAAGGGGGCTTTGCGCATTTGCATGGACGCCGGCTACGGCCACAATGACTACTATGTGTACACCAACACGGCGCAGTTTGGTTTGGCCGTGCCGTTTCGCTATTTCATCCTGCCGGTTGCCGACGTGTTGGCCTTGCTGTCGACGACCGATCCGCGACTGGTTTCGCGCCGGCAACTGCTGGCCGCGCTGTCGCGCACGGAGCGCCTCGCGTGAGAAACGCCGCCGTACGCGCCCAGCCGGGCCTGTTTGGCTGGTCCACCCCCGGCCCGGCCCCGGCCAATCTGCGCGGTGGCATCGCCGCCGGTGTCCCGCCAGGCTCGGTGCCCTTGCCGACCGCGGCAGAACCCGTTGTTGCTGAACCTGTTGTCGTCGATCCCGCCGTTGGCCTGGCACCCGCCTTTGCCTTGGACGCGGAGTTGTCTCGGCCGCTTCCAGGCTCCCCGACATGCGACCTTATCGAGAGCGAAAACCTCGTCGCGCTGCGCCGGTTGTTGCCCACACTGCGCGGCCGAGTGGCGGCCATCTACATCGACCCGCCCTACAACACCGGGTCGCTAGGCTTTGCCTACGCCGATCGCACCACGGGTCGCGGCGCCGCCGAACGGCACAGTTCCTGGGTAGCCTTTATGCGCGAACGCCTGACGGTCGCCCGCGACCTCCTGTGCGACGACGGTGTGCTGTTCGTTTCCATCGACGACAACGAGCAACCCCGCTTGCGTCTGTTGTGCGACCAGGTTTTTGGCGAAGACGCCTTCGTCGCCCAGTTCATCTGGCACAAGACGCGCAAAGGCAAGGCGCTGTGCCGCACCGCGCGGTTGGTGACGGAATACGTCGTCTGCTACACCAGGGACCGAGATCTGCTGACCAAGCGCGGCCTGTGGGGCAGTGCCGCCGATGCCGAACTGCCCAATCCGTTCTTTCATCGGCCCAACCGTCCGCGCGACATCGTGTTCCCGCCGGGCAGCATCGAAACGAACATGGCGAGCGGCGATTACGCCGCGGGCGTCTATGGCGACCCAGAAGATTCGCTCTCTGTGCGCGTGCTGGCGCCGTTTTCGGTGCGCGGTGGCCGTATTTCGACCACACTCCAACTGCATGGTCGGTTTCGGTGGCAACAGTCCACGCTGGATGAAGAACTCACGGGCGGCATGCGGTTCTCGCTGCGCAAAGGCAAGTTTCGCATCGTGTTCTTCCGTTCCGATGGCCACAAGGCCCCGCCGACCTTGCTGGACGACCGCAGCGGCATCGGCACCTACGAGGAGGCCAGCGCCGAAGTCGAGGCGCTGCTCGGCTGGCTGCCGTTCGTGTATCCCAAGCCAGTGAGTTTGGTGCAGTACCTGGTTCGCGCTGCGACTTGGGACCGCAAAGATGCCATCGTGGTCGACTTCTTTGCAGGGACCGGCACCACTGGGCACGCCGTGGCGGCCCTGAATGCCGAAGACCGCGGGCGCCGCCGCTGCATCCTCGTGACCGACAACAGCGGCAAAGTCGGCGAAGGGTTTGTCGCCGACGCTGGCGCCGACGGCATCTGCCGCGGGACTGCGCGGCGACGCTTGGCAGCGGCCTTTGGCGGCGGCGATGCGGGCCGGCCGGTGTTGCCGACGGCGCTTGCGTACTGGCGGCCGGCGTAAGGGACTGGAAAATAATAAGTCGATCACTCTCACATCAGGACGGAGCCGCGAGTCGGACCTTTGGTCCGCGAGCTGGCGACCCACGGAGCAAGCAAACGGGCCCGAGAAATGATTGAGTAAATCATTTCCTGGCCCTAAGAGGGTGTAGCCAAATCTGGTCTGTTGCGAGGTCGAAGAGCATGCCGGCAGATCGCGAGCGCGCCCGCAGCGACCGACCGAGGCGCACTTGCAGTGCGCCGACCGAGGAAGCGAGGACGTAAGCCGCGAGATGCCCAGGATCTTCGGCCGTACCGGGACGGGGTTTTGGCTACACCCTCTAAGAGCCCCGGGGGCGGCCTCGACGCAGCCAACTTGCGGTCGCCGTCGAGCAGGCGCGCGGTGTTGGCCGAGGCCAGCAGCGTCAGCATCCTGCTGGACAGTTCGTGCGGCACCGAGTGCAACCCGGCGCGGGTTGTCGCGGCGAAGCCCGATTTGCGATCCGCACCCGCAAGGCGCTTGCCCAAACCCACCATCCGCGCGATCCTGCCGGCCCCGCCGCCGCCGCGGCACCTGGGAGTCCCCGATGACCGCACTGGCCGACATGGACCTGGGCGCTGCGCGCGTCTTCGCAGTCAATCTCGATGGCAAGGCCATGGCAGCCCTGCTGCGCGCCGAGGTCAAGCAGCAAATCGGCAGGCTGGCCGTCGGCGGCGCGACGCCAGGGTTGGCTGTGGCGCTGGTGGGCGACGACCCAGCGTCGCAGGTCTACGTCAAGGGCAAGGTCAAAGCCTGCGAAGAGGTGGGCATTGCCTCGACGCTGCGAAAACTGCCGGACACCACGACCCAAGACGAGCTGCTGGGCCTGGTCGACGCCTGGAACGCCGACCCCGCTGTCGACGGCATTCTGGTGCAGTTGCCCCTGCCCAAGGGCATCGACCAGCGCGCGGTCATCGACCGCATTGCGCCCACCAAGGACGTCGACGGCTTCCACCCGCACAACCTGGGCCTGCTTGCATCGGGCCGGCCCGGCCTGGTGGCCTGCACACCCGCTGGCGTGATGCGGATGCTGTCGGTGTATGGCAAGGCCTACGGCTGGACACCGGCTGGCAAGCGCGCGGTGGTCATCGGTCGCTCGATCACTGTGGGTCGGCCCATGAGCCTGTTGCTGACCAACGCCGATGCCACCGTGACCGTATGCCACTCGCGCACGCCCGACCTGGCGGGACGCATCGGCGAGGCCGACCTGGTGGTCGCCGCGGCCGGAGTGCCGCAGTTGGTCAAGGGCGCATGGATCAAGGTCGGCGCGGTGGTCATCGACGTTGGCATCCACCGCATGGCCGACGGCGGCCTGTGCGGCGATGTCGAGTTCGATGCGGCGCGATTGCGGGCCGCGGCAATCTCGCCGGTTCCGGGCGGCGTGGGTCCCATGACCATCGCGCAACTGATGCGCAACTGCGCGCTGGCTGCGTCGGCCCGTCGCGGCATCGCCATCGACTGACCGCCCCGGCAGGAGCATCGCCCATGGCCCGCGTCGACCTGTACAACCCGAGCGAAGAGCACCTGGCGCTGCGCGACATGGTGCGCCAGTTTGCCGAAAAGGAGGTCTGGCCCCAGGCACAGGCCCACGACCGCGACGAGAGGTTCAACCGCGCGCTTTTCCGCAAAGCCGGCGACCTCGGGCTGCTGGGCATCACCGTGCCTGAGAGGTGGGGCGGCGCGGGCATGGACGCGGTGGCGGCGACCATTGTCCACGAAGAGCTGTCGGCGGCCGACCCTGGGTTCTGCCTCGCCTACCTCGCACACGCGATGCTTTTCGTCAATAATTTCATGGTCAACGCCGATGACGGCCTGCGGCGCAGGGTGCTGCCCAAGGTGGTATCGGGCCAGTGGATCGCCGGCATGGCGATGACCGAACCGCACGCCGGCACCGATGCCCTGGCGATGAAGACGACGGCGCGGCGCGACGGCGATGAGTACGTGCTCAACGGCGCCAAGATGTGGATCACCAACGGCGCGGTCAGCGACAGCGAACTGGGCGACTGCTTTCTGGTCTATGCGCGCACGGGCGCGGCGAAGGGCAAGGCGCTGTCGAGCTTCCTGCTCGAAAAAGGCATGGCCGGCTTCCGATTGGGCCAGCGCATCAAGGACAAGCTCGGCATGCGCGCGTCGCCGACCGCCGAATTGGTGTTCGAGGATTGTCGCGTTCCCGTCGCCAACCGCATCGGCGAGGAAGGCGAGTCGTCGCTGCACATGATGCGCAACCTCGAAATCGAACGCCTGACCCTGGCGGCCATGTCGCTCGGCATCGCCCGCAAGTGCATCGACATCATGAACCAATACGCCACCGAGCGGCACGCGTTCGGCCAATCCATCCGCAACTTCGGGCAAATCCAGCGGTACCTCGGCGACAGCTACGCCGAATACATGGCGGGCCGCGCCTATGTGTATGCGACCGCGGCGGCGATGAGCGACCTGCGCCATGCGGGCAACCGGCTCGACAGCGACGGCGTCAAGCTCTATTGCAGCACCATGGCCAAGAATGTGGCAGACCGCGCCATCCAGGTGTTGGGCGGCTACGGCTACGTCGGCGAGTACCACGTCGAGCGGCTGTGGCGCGACGCCAAGCTGCTCGAGATCGGCGGTGGCACGCTGGAAGCCCACCAGAAGAACATCGCGGCAGACCTGCGGCGGGTCGTCACACTGCGTTGATGCGGGAGCGGCGGCCCGGCCTCAGCCTGCCTGCTGGCCGTCGGCGTGGCGGTCCCTACCTTCGGCAGCTTGGCGGACCGGGCGCAACCCCACCCAGCCCAACCACGCCGTCATGGCCAGGAATGGCAGCATGCTCAGGCCATTGCTGTGGTCGCCGGAGAAGAACGGGTTGTTGGCCTTGGACCAGTGGTCCAGCGCAACGTCGACGTCGCCCAGCACCCCGGCCATCAGCGCGATGACAATTCCGGCGATGGCCCCGCCGGCAATCAGGCCGCTCGCCGCCATCACTCCGGGGCTCTTGTCGGATTCGGCGGCGAATTCCTCCTCGGTGCAGTCCGCGTGGACTTTGCGCCGGCGCCGGTCCACAAACTGGCGAACCAAGCCGCCGGCCATGATCGGCGTCGACGACGACAGCGGCAAGTACACGCCAACGGCGAAAGCCAGCGACGGCACGCCTGCGAGTTCGAGCACGAGCGCGATCATCGCACCCAAAATCACCAGGTCCCACGGCAGCTTGCGGTCCAGGATGCCCTTGATGATGTAGCTCATCAGCGTCGCCTTGGGCGCGTCGAACTTGCGCACCTCAATGCCGTCCCGGTGGGCCGGATCGGGCCGCTTGTGGCTGGCGTCGCCGTTGATGCCGGGATCGACGAAGAACTGTGGCACACCTGCCGCGTCCACGAGGTACTGGCCGGCGATCCCGTTGCCGTCCTTGGCGCGCTTGTGCCACACCGCCAGTTTCTCGAACGCCTTGGGATCGCGCGACACCTGCGGGCCACCCAGCGTCCCCGCCGGCTCGATTTCGCCTTTGGGCGCGGCGAGGCCGTCGCTGATCTCGTGGCGCTGCAAGAGTTCGGCGCGCGGCACGTAGACCGTCGCGGAATCATTGAGTTCCAGGAGGATCGGGCCGATGACCAGCGCAGACGCGCCAGCACCGACCAGAATGGCGATTTGCTGCAAGCGCGGCGTGGCGCCGATCAGGAACCCGGTCTTCAAGTCCTGCGAAGTGGTGCCGCCGTTGCTCGACGCGATGCACACGATGGCCCCGACCGACAGCGCAGTGACGTAGTACGTCGGCCCGGTCCAGCCGACGGCCAGGAACGCGAGGCAGGTCAGCAGCAGCGTGGCCACGGTCATGCCTGAGATGGGATTGCTCGATGAGCCGATTTCTCCGGTCAATCGAGAGGATACCGTGACGAACAGAAAGCCCAACACGACGATGAGCACGGCGCCGAGCCAGTTCATGTGCAGCGTCCCCGCCGACAAGATCGCCCCTACCAAACCGCATACGCCAAAGAGGACGAATTTCATCGACAAGTCGCGATCGGTGCGCAACACCGCCGCCGCCGCCCCTGCGCCCGACCGCAAGTCCGCAAGCCCAGAGCGCATGCCGTGCACGATGGTCGGCAGCGACCGCATCAGGCTGACCAGGCCACCAGCCGCAACCGCGCCTGCGCCGATGTACAGCACGTAGGCAGAGCGGATTTGGCCGGGCCCCATCTCGGCGATGGGCACCGTACCCGGTTCCAACGGCCCGGGAAGCGTCGAACCAAAAAACTTGATGAGCGGAATCAGGACGAGGTAGGCCAGGACGCCGCCACCGGCCATGGTCATGGCAATCTGCGGGCCGATGATGTAGCCGACGCCCAGCAACTCTGGCGCGACCTCGACGGCGACCGACCCCGCTTGCAAGGGCTTGCCGAATTCGGTGCCCGGCACCTCGCGCCAGCCCTTGAGCGCCTTCCATACCACGGCATAGAGAAACGCCAGCGAAAACGCGCCGAAGATGGTGCGCGCCCCGCCCGTGTCCTTGCCCTCAGAGGCGCGCAGCACCTGGGCGCACGCCGTGCCTTCCGGGTACTTGAGGATGCCGTGCTGCTGCACGATGAGCGCGCGCCGCAGCGGAATCATCATCAAGATGCCGAGCAGGCCACCGAGCACGGCCACCAACGCGACGCGGGACAACTCCAGGCCGAATCCGAGGATCAGGATGGCCGGCATGGTCACCCCGACGCCAAACGCAATGGACTCGCCGGCCGACCCGGCGGTCTGGACGATGTTGTGCTCAAGGACCGACGCCGGGCGCAACCCGACCCTCGCCAGCAGTCGAAACAGCGTGATGCTGATGACGGCGACGGGAATCGACGCGCTGACGGTCATGCCGACCTTGAGCACAAGGTACAGCGACGAACCACCGAACACCATGCCGAGCAGCGTCCCCACCAGCAGTGCCCGGGCGGTCAGTTCTGGCGGATGCTGGTCGGCAGGGACGAGCGGCGTGTGGATCAACGGCGCGGTCTGCATGGATTACCTCTGGCCCGACTGTGGAGTCTCGACCACGACGCGCGGATCGCGCGGACCGTCGACGCGCTGCACCTCGACGCCGTGGTCCAGCAAGTAGGCGCAACCATTGGCGCCGCCATAGCCCCCGTCGACGACGATGACCCGGGCGATGCCAGCGTGGTGGAGCAGTTTGGCGCACATCGTGCACGGTTCTCCGGTGACGATGAGCCACGCGCCCGCCGTCGCGACGCCGGATGCCGCAGCGTTGCAGATGACGTTCATCTCTGCGTGGTGACAGCCGATTTCCATGCGCTCGCCCGACGGCACGCCCAACGTGTCGCGCAGACAGACACCGCCGCCGCACAGGTCGCCGCCGCCGCGCGGGCCGCCGTTGTAGCCATCCATGAGGATGACGTTGCGGCGCGGGTCGAGCAGCAAGGCGCCGAACTTGCGGCGCGGGCAGTTGCTGGCCTTGGCCAGTGCGAGGCACTGTTCGAGTCGGATACGCAGGTGCTTGTCTTTCATGGCCTTTGCCGGACGGATGGCCGCCGATTGCACCCTCATTCGCCGCCCCTGTCAACCTTGCACGTCGCCGCGAACACGTCTAAACTACCGCCCCTTTGGCGGTCGGACCCCGGCTCGCCGCATCCGAGCGCAAAGCACCATGGCGAATACCAAGAACCTCGACGGCAACCTCCGCAAGGCACTCAAGCGCGCAGCCCGCAAGAAACTCAAGGCGGTCGAATCGGGCTTGACGCTGGAACAGCGCACCAAGCTGCGCCGCGCCCGCAAGGAAAAGCACATCGGCGTGCGCGCGTTCCTGGCCACCCAAAAGGGCTAGTTGGGCACCGCTCGGTCGCCCCTGCGTCCTGGCACCGCGCTGCGCACGGTGCACGCCGCCCTCTCGGTGGCCGCTGCCTCGCTTCGACCGGCCGATCCCTGGCTGGCGCCCGGTGTCGCGTCGACCGGGCGATGGCCGGGCTTGGTGCTGCACGAGATTCGCCCTTCGGCGGACGGAGCGCAGCTCGCGTGGGCGTCGCGCGGTACGACGCTGCTGTGCGCGTCCATCGCGGAGAGCGGCGGCCACGTGGACTGGCGCATCGCCGCGACGGTGCCCAGCCGTTTCCTGCCTCCTGCCGATCGCGCACTGGCCCTTGTCCGAGGTTCCGACCTCCCGGCGCTGCAACCGATCGGTGACCACCTGGCCAACGCCGCCCGCACCGGCGTCCACCACTTGGTCACACTGCCTTCCGGTACGCGGTTGGTCGGAGTCAGCGGCAGCTTGCTGCGCTGGTCGGCCGAAGGGGCGTGGTCGGTCGCGCTGCGCTACGACGGCTTCCGCAAGCCGGCGCGTTTCGGCGTCGCCGTCGATGACCGGGGCCGGGCCTGGGTGGCGCAGTACGCCCTGAATCCGCGACGGGACCTGCCGATCACCTTGTATCGGTCCGACGACGACGGCCAGACGTTTGTCCCAGCCCGGGTGTTCGCGCCCAGCGAGGTGCGCCACCTGCATTTCATCCAGGCGGACCCGTTCGATGGCAGCCTTTGGCTCGGCAGTGGCGACACCGACCGCGAGTCGGCCATCTGGCGCAGCACCGACGGGCAGCAATGGACCCGGGTCGGCGGCGGTGCGCAGGCGTGGCGGGCGATTGGCCTCGCATTCTTGCCCGATGCGGTGGTGTGGGGCACCGACGCGGGCCGGGACGCCGCCCATTTCGCCAATGTCGCGGTGCGCTGGGACCGATCGGACGGCCAGGTGCGCGCAGAGCAATGCGTGGCGGCTCCGGTCCACGGCATCGGCGCGCTGTCCGGCGGCTGCGTGGGCCTGACGACCGGCTGCGAGGGCGGCGCCAACGAACGGGATCGGGCGGTCCATGTGTGGCTTCGGTCGCAGGCGGGGGCTTGGACCGAGATCGCCCGGTTCCGTCAGGGCCTGCAGCCGCGGCGCGCACAGTACGCCGTGGCCCACCTCGCCGTTGGGCAGGACGGCGTGGCGGACCTGTGGCTGCAATTGCGCGGCACCTCCCACATGGCTCTTGGAATCACCAGACTGACCGTCGAGTTTGCAGGTGATGCATGACGACTGATCGAGCACCTATCGAGTTCTGGTTCGATTTTTCATGCCCATACGCCTACCTCGCCTCGACACAGCGCCGCCGGTTGGCGGCAGAAAGCGGGCGGGAGGTGGCGTTGCGCCCCTTCTTGCTTGGCGGCGTCTTCGCGGCTTTGGGCCAGGCCCAGAACCTGTCGGCGACCCTGTCGCCGCCCAAGGCCCGCCACAACCGCAACGATGTGGTGCGGTGGGCCAGTTGGTTCGAGGTGCCGATCGCCACCCCCCGCATCCACCCGAACCGCACGGTCGATGCCCTGCGCGCACTGCTCGCGTGCCCGCCCGAGGCTTGGTCGGCGATGGTCGATGCGTGCTTCGCCGCGTATTGGGTCCACCAGCGCAACCTGGCGGATCGCGCCGTGATTGCGGACCTCGTCCACGGACTGGGTTTGGATGCGAACGCGGTCATCGCGCGGTCGCAGGGCGAGGCCGTCAAGGCCGAATTGCGGGTCCGGACCGACGCCGCCCTTGCCGCAGGCGTGTTCGGCGCCCCAGCCTTTGTAGTGGACGGAGAGCTTTTCTGGGGCCAGGATCGACTGCCGCTCGTGGTCGCTGCCGCCAAGGGGTGGCAGGTGCGGCCCGAGTTGCGTCTTTTCCAGTTTTGACGACGCGGGCCTGGTCGGGCCGACGTCAAGGGCAGGGTCTCCATGTCAGAGCCAATGGTCGAGTTCTTCTACGATCTGTCGTCGCCCTACGCCTACCTCGCCCACGAGGAGATTGGCAGGGTCGCTGCGGTGGGCGGGGCCGGCGTGGTCTGGCGCCCGCTGTTGCTCGGTGGTCTTTTCAAGAACTTCGGCATCGACAAGGCGCCGATTCTGGGGTCGTCGCCCAACAAGCAGCGCATTCTGCTCGACGACATGTACCGCTGGGCCGCGCTGCGCGACTTGCCCTTTGCGTGGCCGGCGCAGTTCCCGCTCAACGCCGTGCGCCCGCTGCGGGTGCTGTGCCAGTTGCAGGGCGCACAGCACGTCGCCGTGGCCAGCGACCTCTTTCGGCGCTACTGGGGCGCGGGCGAGGCCATCGCTGAACCGACCGTGCTCGGTGAAGTGCTGTCCGCGCACGGCCTGGACGCTGCCGCGCTGCTCGCCGGCACCGACAACCCGGCCGTCAAGCAAAAGCTCATCGACAACACGGCCGAGGCCTTCGCCCGCGGTGCGTGTGGGGCGCCGACGTTCTTCGTCCGCGGCCACCTGGTGTGGGGCAATGACCGCCTCGACGTCGTGGCGCGCCTCTTGGACGGGTGGGAGCCACCGCGGTCGCCGTAGGCTGTCGTGCGGGGCCGCCGGCCGTCGATGGCGTCCGTCGCGTCAGCCGATGGCTTGCGCCGCCCGCGGTTCAGGCCACCGTGCAAGGGCCTCGCTGTCGTTCAGAACCTGCCGACCACCACCAGCCCGTCGGGCGTCGGCGCCACGGCAACGGTCGCTTTGCTCTGGTGCATCCACATCCAGGTGCCGACGCCCGCGCCCACCAGGCCCAGGCCGGTCATGGCCCAACCCACGACATAGTTGGTCTGGATGCGGTTGGCCTCGTCGACGGCCTGCTGGTGGGTCAAGCCGATGACCTTGCCGTGCGCGTCTTTCTGCGTCTGGGCGTAGTCCAGGTTCTGCTGGTCGCTGCGCGACTGCCACAACACGACGCCGCCGCCGGCCAGGACGGCCGCCCCGACGCCGAGGACCACGAGCGGCGTCTTGCTGCGCTCAGGTGGCGCGGGTGCTGGAGCAGGTTTCGGCGACGGGCTCGGCGCGGGTGGCGTTGGCGCGACACTGGGCGTCGCGACGGCGGGCGGCTCGGCGGGGCGCTCCGTTGGTTTCTCGGCCGGCCGTTCCGGCGTCGTTTCGACCGGCTTTTCGACCGGAGGCTCAACCACCACGGGAGGGCGTGCCACGCACTCGTCGCGCCACGTCTGGACCTGGGCGCGGTCCTCGGCGTGGGCCGGTGCGGCGGCCAAGTACCTGTCGTAGGCTGCCAGGGCCTGGGGCAATTGTCCCGCAAGGTGATAGGCACGGGCCTGCTTGATGAGCCACGCGATCTTCTTGGGCTGCAACTTGATGGCCTCGGCCCACAGTCCCGCTGCCAGCGCATACTGCCCGGCCTTTTCGGCGCGACCTGCTTCGTCGGCCTTGAGTTCAGCGCGCTTGACCTGCAGCCCCTCGAGTTGGTTCTGCGCCTTGCCCTTGAGCACGGGGTCGAGGTCGGCGATCGCCAGCAATTCGCGGAAAAGCTCGTCGGCCTTTTCGACCTTGCCCGCCAGTTGGAAGGCCCGGGCGGCGTTGTAGAGGATGGGCCGTGCTTCTGGGTCCTGGCGCCAGATCTCAAGGAAAAGCTCGCCGGCCCTCTCGAAATTGCCGGCATCGAACTCCTTTTGCGCCGCCGAGATCAGCGCCAGGACCACCTTGCTCTTGCCGCCCGGGGCAGCGAGCAAGGGCCGGGCCACGGGCGCAATCACCAGCGTCGCCGCGAGCGCCGCGGCGACGAACGGCGCGCGTCGTCGGCAACGATCAATCCACAGTTTCATAGCCTTGGGCCTTCTTCTTGGGCGCGGACGGCTTGGGCGCCTTGGGTTTGGACGGGGCCGTCGGCTTCGCGGGCTCAGCGGGTGCGGCGACTGTGGCCCCGGCATCCGGCGCAGGCGCTGTCGGCGCCGGACCAGGTCCGCTGGCCGCGTCGGCCGCTTGGTGGATCACTGGCGTCGCGGGCGCTGGCTGCGGCTGTGCGACGGCCGGTTGCGGCGCGACAGCGGGTTGCGCCGGCCCTTCCGCCGCCGGTGGTGCAGCCGCCGGAGCACTGGCGGACGGCGCCGGCGCAGCGGCAGGCGGTGCTGGGCTCGGCGCTGGCGGGGACGGTCGGGTGGCCCACCAGCCAACAGCGGCGAGCGCCACAACGGCAGCGGTGGCGCCGGCGATCAGGCCGGCCTTGGCTTTCGGGGCTGCGATGGCTTCGGCGGTTGCGGATCCTGCCATGTACGTCGCACTGTGCTGGCCCACAGCGACGTCCGAATTGTGCCCCAGCGCGACATTGGACTTGTGGCCCGGCGGCGGCGCGGCGATCGTGGCGTCGGCGCTGCTGTCGTGCCCAGCGTTGGCCTGGCCCGCGCGTGCACGCAGGGCGTCGACGGCCGCACCGGCCAGGGTTTCGGCGTCCGAGGTCGCCGCACCACTGGGCGAGCGCACAACCCCGCGTTGGCTCTCCGTCAGTTTCGGTTGGCTGTCGGCCAAGTAGGGCGAAGTGACGTCGCCCTTCGGGGCCGTGCCAAGGTTGGTGTGGCTGGTCCACGACCCGCCGAGCACGGCCTCGATGGCCTGGCGCATCGCCTTGGCGTCCTGGTAGCGGTCGGCGGCCTTCTTGGCCATCGCCTTGGTCATCACCGCCACGTAGCCCTCGCTCAGGCGCACGCGCGCGGTCAGCCGCGGGTCCGGGATGTCTTCGGTGCAGTGCTTGTGCATCAGCGACAACACGTTGTCGCCGGCCTGGTACGGCGGATCGCCGGTCACCATGGCGTGCATCATGCAGCCAACGGCATACAGGTCGGCGGGCGGCGTGACTGCGGCGCCCTGCCACTGCTCGGGGGCCATGTACGCCGGCGTCCCCATGATGCGGCCGACATTGGTCAGCGCCGAGTTGCCGACGCGGGCGAGGCCGAAATCGAGCACCTTGGCGATGACGTCGTCGCCGCCGTCGTCGTTGAGGAACACGTTGCCCGGCTTCATGTCGCGGTGGACCAGTCCGAGCCCGTGGGCCTCGGTCAGGCTGCGCAGGATTTGCACGGTCAGGCGACCGGCTTCCTGCTCCGTCATGGCCTTGCCCTCGCGGGCCAGATCGCGCACGTGTTTGTCCAACGGCTTGCCGACCAGCAACTCCATGGCCATGAAAAGCGCACCGTCGTCGGCCCGGCCGAAGTCGTAGATGCGAATGGTGTTGGTGCTGCGCAAGCCGGCCATCACCTTGGCCTCCTGCTCGAAGCGCGCGATGAACTCCTTGTCCTCGTCGTCGCCGACGATCATGAATTTGAGCGCGACTTTCTGCCCGGTCGCGGTGTGCTCCGCGGCGTACACCGCGCCCATGGCACCCTTGCCGACCACACCGGTGATGCGGTATCGGCCGACCACCACGTCGCCGATGTTGCGCCCGCTGGCCGATGCCTTTGCGCCGTCGCTCGACATGTCCGAACTCCCCCGCGACCGTGTGCGGCCCCGCATGGCGACTACGACACGCGGGCGCAAGGCGGCGCAAGGATAGAACGGCGAACGCAAGGCCGCAAATTGGCGATCGCGACGGCCCAACCCCGGGCGTCCCCCGGGTGGGTTCCTGAAACGGGGTCTGGCCCCGGCTTGCGACCCTGCGACGCCTGGTGCTCCAGCAGCGTGGACGCGCAGGTAACAATTACAATGCCTTGCCTGCGCAGGGCTGGAAATCTACAGGCAAGCACGGGCGCGGCTGGGCCATAGGGCTTCCGCATTCGCTCGGACCCCTTTTGTGGATCCGCACCCCGGTCCGCCTCCGGTCGTTGTCAAACCGCGCTCCGATTCGTAGACTGCCGGCCATGTTTGCCTTCCGCGGCCCGCTCCAACCGACCCGATGAAAGGCGGTCCGCTGCCACTGCGCGCGGACTGCGGGGCGCCAACGGCCCGCTTGCCCCAAATGGACCATGCCATGCTGATTTCCCCGCTCGCTCGCTCCGCGGCCCTATGTGCGCTCTTGCTGTGTGCATGCGAGGTCAAGGTCCTCGATGCCGACCAGTTCGCGGCGGCCGACTCCGATGCCGCAGCCGGCGAAGACGCGGCCGTTGAAACGGCGGACGGCGAGGTTGCTGGCGACGGCGCGCCCACCGATACAGCCAGCGCGCCGTGCCCGGCCGGCTGCGACGACCTGAACCCATGCACCGTCGACGAATGCACGGGCCCCGGTCAGTGCGCGCACACCCCCAGCGCCGGGGGCGCCTGCGACGACGGCAACGCGTGCACGGTGGGCGACAGTTGCGCGGCGGGGGGGTGCGTGGCCGGCAAGCCCAAGGACTGCACCTCGGAGGATCCGTGCCTGGTCAGCAAGTGCGACCCGACCCAGGCCGGCAAGTGCAAGTTGACCGAGGCCGATGACGGCACTGCTTGCAACGACCAAAGCGCGTGCAGCGAGTCCGACAAGTGCAAGGGCGGCGCCTGCAAGGGCACGCCGTTGGCATGCAAGGACGACAACCCGTGCACGACGGATGCCTGCGACGCGGTCAAGGGCTGCGTGTTCGCCAAGGCCGACGGCAAGCCGTGCGACGACGACAACCCGTGCACCCTCGGCGACGCCTGCAGTGACGGCGCCTGCAAGGAGGGCAAGGCGAAAGAGTGCATCAGCCCCGACCCGTGCTACAGCAGCAAGTGCAGCCTCGCCACCGGGGGTTGCAAGTTGACTGAGATCGCCGAGGGCGAGGGCTGCAATGACGGCAACCAATGCACCGAAAAGGACGTGTGCAAGGGCGGCAACTGCAAGGGGGCCGTCATCGGGTGCGACGACAAGAACCCATGCACTTCTGACAGTTGCGACGCCAAGGCTGGTTGCGTTGCGGCGCCGGCTGCCGGTCCCTGCGACGACTTGAACCCGTGCACCACCAAGGACGCATGCGCCAATGGCCAATGCGCGGGCGCCCCTGCCGAAGCCTCCGCCACCTGCGACGACGCCAACCCGTGCACGGCGGACGGCTGCGACCCCAAATCGGGCTGCACCCACGGCGCGGCGAGCGGACCGTGCAACGACGGCAACCCCTGCACCGATGGTGACGCGTGCAAGCAAGGCAAGTGCACCGCGGGCGCCAACACCTGTTCGTGCCAGGTGGACGCCGATTGCGCCAAAGAGGAGGACGGCGACCTGTGCAACGGCACGCTCTACTGCGACAAGTCCGAGGCGAGCCCCAAGTGCAAAGTGCTGGAGAAATCGGTGGTCGTGTGCGACGCCAAGGCCAACACGCCGTGCAGCATCGCCAAGTGTGACGCCAAGTCGGGCAAATGCGCCGCGGTTGCGGCGGCCGAGGGCAAGGCCTGTGACGCCGACGGCAGCGTTTGCACCCAATTCGACAGCTGCGCCGCCGGCCTGTGCAAGCCCGGTGCGGTGTTGCAATGCGACGACAAGAACCCGTGCACGACCGACGCCTGCGACTCGGCCAAGGGCTGTGCGTTCACCGCCAACACCGCTGCGTGCGACGCGGACGGCGACGCCTGCACTGCTGGCGACAAATGCCAGGACAAGGTGTGCCTCGCGGGCGGCAAGAAGGTGTGCGACGACAACGAAGTTTGCACCGCCGACAGTTGCGACCCCAAGACCGGCAGTTGCGTCTTTGCAGGCGGCGGCCAGGAAGGACAGGCGTGCAACGCCGACAGTTCGGCGTGCACCGACGGCGACAAGTGCACCGCGGGCAAGTGCACCGCTGGCCCCCTGAAAAACTGCAACGACAACAACGCCTGCACTACCGACAGTTGCGACGCCAAGGCCGGATGCCAAAACGTGCCGAGCACCGCCCCTTGCGACGACGGCAACGCATGCACCAGCGGCGACCAGTGCGCTCAAGGCAAGTGCAGCGGCAGCGCCGTCAACGTGGCGGTGCTGTGCGACGACAAGAACGGCTGCACCACCGACACGTGCGACCCGGCCAAAGGCTGTGCGTACGCCAACAACACGGCAGCGTGCGAGGATGGCAACGTGTGTACCACCGGCGACGTCTGCGCGAGCGGCAAGTGCGTCGCAGGCGCATCGCAGTGCAGCTGCCAGAGCGACACTGATTGCCCCGATGACGGCAACAAGTGCAATGGGACACCGTATTGCGACAAGGCGGCGCCCCCATTCGCGTGCAAGACAAAACCCGGAACACCGGTGAGCTGCTCCACTGCCAATGACACCGCGTGCGCCGTCAACTCGTGCGACGCGCCGACGGGCAAGTGCAACATGCAGGCGACCAACAACAGCAAGGCCTGCGACGACGGCAGCGCCTGCACCACAGGCGAGACGTGCACGGCCGGCGCCTGCAAGCCGGCGGCTGCCGTGGCGTGCGATGACAACCAGATCTGTACAACCGATGCCTGCGATCCCAAGGTGGGGTGCACGTACGTGGCGAACACGGCAGCGTGCACCGACAACAACGCCTGCACGGTCGGCGATGCGTGCAAGACCGGGTCGTGTTTCGCGGGGACACAGGTCACCTGCGACGACAAGAACGCCTGCACCACCGACCTGTGCGATAAGACCACCGGCTGCAAGAGCACTGCCAACACCAGCCCGTGCAACGACGGAAGCGCCTGCACTGCCAACGAATTCTGCTCGGGCGGCAAGTGCGGGTCCGGCAACGCTGTCGCGTGCAACGATGGCAACCCGTGCACCAGCGACGGCTGCGATCCTGCCTCCGGTTGCTTCGCCACGGGCCATCCGGACGGCTCACTGTGCACCGACAACAACCCCTGCACGGCGGGCGACGGGTGCAAGTCGGCGATGTGCCAGACCACTGGTCCCACTGTCTGCGACGACAAGAACGCCTGCACCAACGATACTTGCGACGCATCCAAGGGCGGCTGCCAGTACGCGCCCAAGGCCGGTGCCCCCTGCGAGGACGGCGACAAGTGCACGGGCAACAGCGCGGCCCCGGATGCCTGCTCAGCCCAGGGCCAGTGCACCCCGGGCGCGAAGGTGGTTTGCAACGACGGCAACCCGTGTACCGACGACATCTGCACCCCGTCGGCAGGTTGCACCTCCGCCCCCAACGTCGTGCCCTGCGACGACGGGCAACCGTGTACGCTGCAAGACAAATGCAGCAACGGCAAATGCGCAGGCACGCCAGGGGCGCCCGATGTCGACGGCGATGGCTACAAGACGGCCGCGTGCTCTGGAGGCAACGACTGCAACGACAACGACAAGCTCGTCAACCCTGGGGCAAAGGAAGACTGCGCGACCCCGGCGGACGACAACTGCATCAATGGCACCAACGAGCAGAATGCCCAGAACTGCACGGCCTTCGCCTTCGACGGCGACGGCGACGGCTTCGGGCAACAGTCGGCGAGCGGCGCCTGGAATTCCCAATGCTGGTGCTTGCCGCCCACCGGTACCGCGTTCAGCGCCTCTACGGCCAAGAAGTCCGACTGCGACGACGGCAACAAGGCCGTGAACCCAGGCGCCACCGAGGACTGCGCGACACCACAAGACGACGACTGCAACGGCATTGCCAACAGCGTCGGAGCCAAGAATTGCCAGCAGTTCTACCAGGACAATGACTCCGATGGCTACTACGCTGTTGGGGCGGCGAGCCAGTGTCAGTGTTCCGCGGGCAACGGCTACACCGGGGTCAAGCCGGGCGACTGCGACGACAAAAACGCCGACGCCAGCCCGGACCGCCCCGAGGACTGCAAGACCCCCTTCGACGACGACTGCAACGGCAGCATCAATGGCAAGGACGCCACCGGTTGCACGACCTACTTTCTCGACGGCGATCAAGATGGCTTCTATTCCGGCGCCGCTGGCAACACGCAATCGCAGTGCTGGTGCGCCCCGAGCGGCAAGTACAGCGCCAAGGCCAGCTTTTCAGGCGACTGCGACGACGCCAACTGGGGCAAGGCCCCCAATCAACCAGAGGTCTGCGACGGCCAGGACAACAACTGCAGCGGCGCGGCGGACGAAAACTGCGATGACGACGGAGACGGCCACTGCGACGCGACCAAGCCGATGACCGCCGACGCGCTGTGCAAGGAGTCCATCAAGCCCGGCGAGTTTGGCGCCGGCGATCTGGGCCGCGTCCTGATCATGGCGGGCGCGAGCGCCACTTCCTCATTGCCGAGCAGTTTGCGGACGATGATCAACCGACACTATGTCTTCGAGGGCGTGGACATCCGCTACGTCACGGCCGGCAACGGCCTGCCAAGCTTGAACGACCTGCGGCGCTGGTCGACGGTCGTGCTGGTCAACGACGGCAGCGCGGCCTACGAGGACCCCGCCGCCTTGGGCGACCTGCTGCATGCGTTCGTCCAAGAGGGGGGCGGCCTGCTGCTGTACGGCCAGTTTCCGCAGGCCGGCTACGTCGTCGCCGGGGCCCTTGCGACCGCTGGCCTGCCGCTGACAGGCAATGGCACCGTGGCCAACGACGGGCTGACGCTGTCCACCGGCAGCACATCCTCGCCCACTGGTTCGGCGCTGTGCCAGGACGGCAACAGCCCCACCAGCAGCTTGGTAGGCGGCGACTCGCTCGGCACGCTCAAGTACACCTTCGGTGTCAGCCTCGCGGCAAACTGGACTGGGCACGCCTGGGTGTCGGTCGGCGGCGCATTGCCCTTCCTTGCCCACCGGCAACTGGGTCTTGGGCGCATCGTGGTGATCAACGCCTTGAGCGTCAACGCCATTGCCAAGATGAATCAGATCCCGCGCACCGCCGCCCGCTGGCTGACCCGCGGATGGGGGACGGATTGCAACGACGACGACGCGATGTTCAGGCCGGGGTCGGTGTACGACACAGGGTGCAACGGCAAGGATGAGGATTGCAGCGGCTTCGACAATTGCAGCACCGTGTGCTCGCCGATCGACGACATCGACGCTGCGAGCGGCTGGGAGGAGTTCACCGCAGACGCCGACCCCGACACGGCCGTGCCCAACATCGGGTCGGGTGCGCCTGTCGGCACCAATACGGCCTGGAAAGCGACCGGCTGGGCCGACGCCAACTTCGTCAGCACCAAACAACTGGGGATGTGCTTTGGCCAACCGGACGAACCCGCCGCGACCACCAAGCTGCCCGAGTATCCAGACACCGGCACCAAATGGTATGTGGCGCGCAAATCGTTCAACGTCGCCACGGCGAGCACCAAACTCGAGTTCCGCTATCGGTACCTGCCCGACGCTTTCGAAAACGTGGGCAGCACGGATCGGTATGCGATTCGGCTTGACACGACGGCGCTCAAGCTGCTCGACGTGAACCCGACCACCAAGCCCGTCAGCGGTGGCTGGCACACCAAATCGGTGCCGCTCGGCGTTGCTCTGTCACCGGGCGCACATACGATCTACTTGTTCTTCCGGACGGGCGACGGCAAGTTCAACAACGGCGCGGGTGCGGTGTTCGACCAGTTCCGAACCTGTACCCAATAGGCTGCTCCGGCCGTTCATTTGGCCCCGCAGGCCAACCATTGCGCCAGCTTGTCGCGCTCAGCCCGCGGCGGATCGTCCGGCCCTGGGGGCATGGTCGTATTGCCGGCGGCAGCGTTGACGAACACCCGCTGCAGGTTGGCCTGCACAGCTTCGCGGTTGTTGAGCGCGCGCGAGCTGTAGCCGTTCGGTCCGCCGTGACAGCGCACGCACCACTGGGCCATGAACCCACTGCCGAAATTGTCCCAGGTCAGCGCTGTCCCCTGCGGCGGGCACGGGTAGTCCGACGGTTCGTCGAAATCCATGCAGCCGGTCGCCACTGCGGCTGCAGCTGCCAGGCAACCGGCGAGTTTTCCTGACATTGCCCTACCCCCTCCCGCCGGCCGCCGCGGGCGGCGGGATTGTAGCGACACCGGGGCCGGCCGGCCACTGGCGGCACGTGCGACGAATCATGTGCGGTTGCAATGAGTTCGACCGTCAGTTGCCGACCGCCTTCCCTCGCGACCGCGTCCTGTCCTACACTGCGCGCCTCAACCGCGCTGGCCTTCGCACCGGCCGCCGCCCGACCCGAACCCGCAGCTAGGAGCCCCGCACCATGGCCAACGTCACCCGCAAAATCGGGCTATCGCTCGGCGCCGACATCTGCTGGCCGGGGTGCTACGAAGAAATCGTCAAGCGCCTGAAACTGACGCTGCCGTTGGACGGCGACCAAGTCTCGTTCGAGGTCGAGCGCGTGACCATCGAACCGTTCCACCTGCGCCAGCCGGTCAAATACGACGTGGTCATCGACCGCTTGACCCACTGGTACCACACGACGCGCGAGTGGATCAAGAAGGCCGTGATCATGGACGGCCTGTACGTGCTCAACAATCCGTGGTCGTTGCAGTCGATGGAGAAGCACACCTCGTACGCCGCGATGACCCACCTGGGGTTGCCGGTGCCCGAAACGTGGATGGTGCCCCCCAAGGACTACAGCCCGGACCTGAACGACATCAAGCCCACGCTGCAGCGCTACGGCCGCCTCTTCGACCTGACCAAGGTCGGCGACGCACTGGGCTATCCCGTGTTCATGAAGCCGTACGACGGCGGCGCCTGGGTGGGTGTCACCAAGATCGACAACGCCCAGCAATTGCGGTCCGCGTACGAGCAGTCGGGCCAGCGCGTGATGCACGTGCAGAAGGCCGTGCATCCCTTCGACCTGTTCGTGCGAGCCATCGGCATCGGGCCGCAGGTGTGGTGCGTGCGCTACAACCCCGACGCGCCGCTGCACGCCCGCTACGAGGTGGCCTTCAACTACCTGACCGGCGACGAGTGGCAGCGCCTGACCGACATGTGCCTGACCATCAACAGCTTCTTTGGCTGGGAGTTCAACAGTTGTGAGAGCCTGCGCAAGGACGGCGTCTTCTACCCCATCGACTTCGCCAACGCGTGCCCCGACTTCCAGGTGACGTCGCTGCACTTCCACTTCCCGGTCATGGTCAAGAACATGATCAAGTGGTCGATCTATTGCGCAGCGACCAAGCGGCCCATGCGCAAGACGCTGGACTGGGACCCGTACTACGCCATCGCCAAGAAGGACCTGTCGTTCGAGGACCGTCTGAAGGCGTACGCGCAAGTCGCGCACCAGCGCTTCGAAACTGACCGCTTTGTCGAGTTCTGCGACACGCACCTGCCGCACCTCGACGAATTGGCGTGGGAGTTCTTCGGCACCGAGCGCGCCAAGGAGATCATCCGCCAGAAGGTGGCCGCGCTTTTCCCCGCACACGAGGTCGAGCAGTTCACCGAGCATTTCTACGGCCTGGTGCAGTTCTGGCGCAAGACCGAGGTCGAACGCATCAAGGCCGCCCAGGTGCAACGCGAGGAGCGCAACGCGGCCCGCGCCGCCGGAGGCGCGCCAACGACCGGCGACGACGCCGATGCCGGAGCAGGCCGCAAGAAGAAGGCGCCCAAGGCCAAGGCCGCCGGCTGATGAAAACCCACGCCAAATGGTGGTCGCCGCGCCTGCGCCAGGACGTCAACGTGGCGCGGTGGGGTTCCGGCGGCCGACCAGTGTTGCTTTTCCCCACGGCAGGCGGCGACGCCGACGAATGCGAGCGCTTCGAGATGATCAAGGCGCTGCAACCGCTCATCGATGCCCGCCGGGTGCGCGTGTATTCGTGCGACTCGGTGGGCGGCAAGACCCTGCTCGACCCGGGCGAAAAGCCGGCGCAGAAGGCCTACGTGCAGAAGCAGTTCCTGGCCTACGTGCGCCACGAACTGGTACCCGCCGTGCGCACCGACTGCAATGACCCCAAGGCCGCGCTGGTGTGCGCTGGCGCGTCGGTCGGCGCCTACAACGCGCTGCTGGCCATCTGCAGCCACCCGGACGTGTTCGAGTACGCCATTTGCATGAGCGGCACCTACGACCTCGGCCGGTTCTTCCAGGGCTTTCACAACCAAGACTTGCACCTGGTGTCGCCTTTGCACTTCCTGGCGTACCTTGGCGAGTCGGAACTGCTGACGACGCTGCGGCAGCGCTTCGTGCTGCTGGCCACCGGCGAGGGCAAGTGGGAGGCGCCTTGGGAGTCGTGGCAGGTCGCCAACCTGCTTGGCAAGAAAGGCGTGCCAAACCGCGTAGATCCCTGGGGTCGCGACAGCCACCACGATTGGGTGACCTGGCGCGAGATGCTGCCGCGGTACCTCGATGAGTTGACCGCGCCCCAAAACTGAGCGCCGCGCGACGTTGCCAGCGAGAGGATTCGATGCACGTGGTCTTCGTTGCCCCGTTCTTCATGGACACCACCCTGCGCTTTGTGCGCGCCGTCGCCAACGAACCCGGCGTGTCGTGCAGCCTGTTGACCCAGGAGCCGGCCTACAAGGTGCCGGACGATCTGCGGCGCGCGCTGCTCGGCTTCGCGCAAGTCGACAACGCGCTCGACACCCGGCAGATCGTTCTCGGCGCCAAGGCACTGGAACAGAAGCACGGCCACGTTTCGCGTCTTTTCGGGGCCCTGGAGCACATCCAGGTGCAACTGGCCGAAGCGCGCGAGGTCATGGGCTTGCCGGGTCTGCCCGCCGAGGCGGCACGGAACTTTCGCGACAAGGCGCGCATGAAAGACGTGCTCGGCGCCGCGGGGCTGCCGTGCGCGCGCCACCAAGAGCTGCGGTCGAGCGCCGACGCCTGGGCGTTTGCACAGAAATTCGGCTATCCGTTGGTCCTCAAGCCGCTGGCCGGGGCGGGATCCAAGACCACCTTTCGGGTGGACGACGACCGCCAACTGGCCGAGGCGCTGCTGCAGGCTCGACCGGGCGACCACAATCCGGCCATCGTCGAGCAGTTCGTCGTCGGCCAGGAGTACAGCTTTGAGACCGTGTGCATTCGCGGCGAACCCGTGTGGCACTCGCTGACCCGCTACCTGCCGAACCCGCTCGACGCCGTGCGCAACCCGTGGATCCAGTGGTGCGTGCTGCTGCCACGCGAAATCGACGCGCCGGCCTTCGACGACATCCGCAAGGTCGGGTTCGCCACGGTGCGCGCGCTGGGACAGACCACGGGCCTGACCCACATGGAGTGGTTCCGGAGGCCCGATGGGTCGGTTGCGGTGAGCGAAATCGCCGCCCGTCCGCCGGGGGCGCAAATCTGCAGCCTGATGGGCTACGCCAACGACGTCGACTTCTACCAGGCGTGGGCCCACCTGATGGTGCGCGAACAATGGCCGGCGTTGCGCCGCAGCTACGCCGTGGGCGCCGCGTTCTTTCGCGCGCAAGGTCGCGGTCGCATCAAGGCCGTCCACGGCATCGAGAAGGCCCAGCGCGAATTGGGCAAGCTCGTGGTCGAGTCCAAACTGCCGCGCGCTGGCGCGTCGCCGTCGAGCTCCTACGAAGGCGACGGCTTTGCGATCGTGCGCCACCCGGATACCCGGGTGGTCGAATCGGCGCTCAAGCGGCTGGTCGAACTGGTGCGCGTGCAGGTCGGGTGACCGGGCCCGCGTCAACGTCGGCGGTGGTTGCGCAGCAGCACCTCGCGGTCCTCCTCGCCGTCGTGAAGCCAGCCTTCGCGCTCGACCCACACCCACACAGCTCGCGAAATCGGGAAGATGGCCAGCGGTCCGACCAGCCCAACCGCAGCGCACGCGACGCTGACCGTCACGCCGACAGATGCGCTTGCCAGCCACGCTGCGATCGCGACGGCGATGCCCAATCCAAGCGACAGCGCGTAGCTCGCGTACATCGCGCCCACGAAATAGCCGTTGCCGCGGTCGAATCGGTAGGCGCACAGCGGACACTGCGGTCGCATGCGCAGCGGATGTTCGAACATTTCCCCGCGCCAGCAGGCGGGGCAACGGCAGCGCATCAGCCGACAGGCCTTGGCCGGAATCGACAGGCGGTGCCCCAACGTATCAGGGCCGGAATCGGGCATCGGCATCGCCACGCTGCAAGGGCCGGCGTCCGCGGCGGGTGGCTGCCAGGGGGCCGTCGCGGCCGGCGGTGGCCTCGGCGGGTGGCACTCTTCCCGGAAGGACGTCGGCCGGCGCCGGCAGGCCGTGGCTGTTCATCACGTCGGCGAGCGTGGTGGTCGCGGCCCAGGTGCACAAGGCATCGTTGAGCTTGGTCCAGGTCGGATGCATGGGGCACGGGCTCGTCGGATTGCACGACCCCCAGCCGAACGCGCAGTGCTTGGGGTTGATGTCGTAGTCCGAAGCGGCCAGCACGTCGAGAAACCGGATGAACGTCGGCGGTTGGGCCAACGCAAAGCCGCCCCCATGGCCCTTGCGCGAGGTCAGCAGATTGGCCACGACCATGCGCCGCAACAGCTTGGACAGGTAGGGTGCCGGCACGCCGATGGCGCGACCCAGGTCGCGGGCGCGCACCGAGTCGCCTTCGCGCAGGTTGGCGATGTAGGTCATTGCGCGCAGCGCATACTCGGCGGTCTGGGGCAGGTGCATCGGCGTGGTCGCCGCGCCCGCCACTCAACGGACGGGCAGGTCCATTGTGCCGGTTCGTCGTCGGTACGGCAAGGTTGCCGGCAGCCTTCGGCCGTGTCGGCGCACGAAGATGCGTTGGCCATGCGCCGCAAAACCGCATTATTCCATGGCATTGTCAAGATTCGAGGGTGGCGCAACGGCACAAGGCACGCGCGCGACCCGGGCATACCCGGCAGAACGCCTTTTGGGGCCAGTGCGTTGTGTCCAGCAGGCCTCATGGCGTCACGGCTGTGCAGCCGCGATCTGCGCGGCGACCGTGTCGACAAATGCATCTGGGTCCATGGGTCGGCCGAAAAGGTAGCCTTGCGCCATGGTACAGCCGTTGGCCACCAAGTGGTCGCGCTGCGCTTCGGACTCGACGCCCTCGGCGACGGCCTCCAAGCCGAGGGTGCGGGCCATGCCCAGGACCGCAGTCGTCACGGTCCGGCACGCCTCGCTGGCGGCGATGTCGCGCACGAAGCGCCGGTCCACCTTGACCATGGTCACCGGCATCTCAATGAGGCGAGCCAGCGACGAGCAGCCGGTGCCAAAATCGTCCACCGCGATGCGCATGCCCTGTTCTGCCAAGTCCTTGACGACGAACATGGCCTGTTCGTAGTCGCGCATCAGTGCCGTTTCGGTGACTTCGACGACCATCTGGCGCGGATCGGCGCCAGCGGCAGACACCCACCCGCGCAGTTCCGCGGCCAGCCCCGCGGCAGCCAATTGCCGCGCCGAAACGTTGACGGCGAGGTACGGCGCTCGCTCGCCCCACGCCTGCCGCCACCGCGCTTGCGCCCCGCACGCCTGCCGCAACACCCAGGCGCCGATGGGCACGATCTCGCCGGTGCTCTCGGCCACGGGCACGAACTCGGCCGGCCCCACCTCGCCGATGGCGCGCGCCCACCGCAACAGCAACTCACCGCCGATGATGCGACCGTCGGCCATGGTCACGATAGGCTGCACGAGCAGGCTGAGTTCGCTGCGGTCGAGGGCGCCGCGCAAGTCGCGCGCGATGCGCAAGCGGTGCTGCGCGGCGTCGCGCAAGGGGGCCGAGTAGGCTTGCCAGCGATCGCGGCCGCGCTGCTTGGCGGCGTACATCGCGGCGTCGGCCTGCTGCATCACGGCCTCGGCGTCGGTGTGGCCGCGGCGCCCCCAAGCGATGCCCACGCAGGCACTGAGCGCGACCGTCGCCTCGTCGGTGTAGACCGGTTCGCGCAACTCGGCAAGGATGCGGCCGGCTTGCTCGCCTAGCGCTTCGGTGTCCAGCGCGTGCTCGATGATGACGACGAACTCATCGCCCGCGAGGCGTGCCACCGTCTGGCCGCGTTGGGCGCACGCGACGAGCCGATCGGCGACGGTGCGCAAGACCAGGTCTCCCGTCGCGTGGCCGTGCACATCGTTGACGAGCTTGAAGCCGTCCAGGTCGATGAACAGCACGGCAACGGGAGACCCGGAGGCCTGGGCCCTTTGCAACGCTCGGCCGAGGCGATCGAAAAGCAGCGTACGGTTGGGCAGGCCGGTCAGCGCATCGTGGCTGGCGCGGCGGCGCAGTTCGTCCTCCAGGCGCTTGCGATCGGTCATGTCGACCAGGGTGTGGATGACTGCCCGCGTGACACCGACGCTCGCCACGCGCATGCTCATCAGCAGCGGTACGAACGACCCGTCGCGGCGATAGCCAAGGGCATCCATGCCGCTGATCTCGGCCGCATGTCCTGCGGCGTGGTCGGCAAGCAGGCGCGTTGCGTGTTCAATCTGAGTGCCGCGCAGGTGCGGTGGCACCAGTTCGAGCAGTGGCAGGTTGGGCAGCTCGCCATCCGGGTAGCCGAACAGCGCGTGGGCGGCCGAATTGGCTGCCGCGATGCGCCCCCATTCGTCGCAGGCAACGAGCGCGGTGTGGCTGAGCCGCGCCATCGCGTGGGACAGTTCCTCCGCACCCAGACCATGCGGTTGCGCAGGCAACCGGCCCGTGTGCATCAGTTGGCGTGGGGTCTTGGCGCGCTCGGCATAACGCCGCGGAATCTCGGGGGCTTGGCAGCCGAAATGTTCGAGCAACTCAAAGGAACCGTCGCGCCGGCACCGCGCGAGCCAGGTGTTGACGTGGGCATGGTGCGTTGCCGCGTCCATGGTCACCCACCCGTACGGCCCGAGCACCCGCGATCGCTCGAGCGCCGCGACCAACCCGGTGGCGTCGGTTGCGCACGCGCGCTCGACCGCTTGCACAAAGGCCTGCACGCACACGTAGACGCCCGCGCCGAAATTGGTGGCCACGCCATTGCCCCCTGGCCACAAGCCGTCCACCTCGGGCAGGCGTTGCAGTTCGCGCAAGAACGCCTGATTCTCGGGGCATGGCAGGCTCATGAAATAGGTGTTGCACGAAAACAGCCCGTCGCGCACTTCGGGACGCAACTGGCCAGCCATCACCTCGTCGAAGTGGCCCATGACCACGGCCAACGTGCCCGACAGGCCCAGTTCGTGCAATCGAGTGAGGATGCGGACCTGGTCGGCGCCCGCAAAGTACGGCACGAACACGTCGGTTCCGATGCGATCGAGCTGGCCGAGCAGCCGGTCCAACTCGACATCGCTGAATTCCCAGCCCAGGTACGCCTCGCCGACCGCTTCGCCGCCCGCCCGTGCGAGCGAGGCCTTGGCCGCGGCCATCGATCCGCGCGGCCACTCGTAGTTGTGGCCGGCAAAGAACATCTTGCCGCCAAAGCGCCGCGCCATGTACGGGATCATGCGGTCGATTTGCTGGTTTGGCAGCGCTGCGAAGTGGAAAAAATGGCGGCCCGAGATGCTGCCTTCGTAAAACGAGAAGTTGAGCAGCGGGATGCCCAGTGGCTCTGCAACCTGGGTGGCGACAGCGATGCGCGCGTTGGACATCAGGTTGCCGATGAGCGCCACACAGCCGCGCGCCGCGAGATCGAGGGCTGCGGGAACGGCTGTCTGCGGGTGGGTGCCATCGTCGGCGACCACCAGTTCGAGGGGCCGGCCAAGCACGCCGCCCGCCGCATTGACGGCTGCGCATGCGACCTGGGCGGCGTGGACGATGTCGCGCGCGTACAAGCTGGCAAGGCCGGTCAAGGGCGCCATCAGGCCCAGGCGCACCGGCTCTGCGCGGACGGCAGGAAGAGACTGGGTCACGAGAACTCCCCGGTCGCCCAAAATCGTCGTTGGGCGGCCGCGCGCGGCACAGCAGGATTCGCCGCACGCGTGAACCCTCCAAGGCAGCGTGGTCGCGCGCGCGGCAGACGACTAGTGTGCGTCGCGGGCGGACTCGCGTCAAACCGCGTGCAATTGACCATTGTCAATTGGTCGCGTGGCTACGACCCGATGAGGTGCGACATGCCAAAAAGTCCATGGGTTCTCCGGGCCTTTTCCGCGACGAGCCAGCGTGCCGCGCGCAGGGCGCCGAGCGCGAAAACCTTGCGGTCGCGCGCCTCGTGGCGTAAGGCGATGCGCTCGGCCGGCCACGCGAACTGCACCTCGTGCTCGCCGACCACATCGCCCAGCCGCAGCGCGTGCACGCCAATCTCGCCGCGCGGCCGTTCTCCGAGGAGCCCTGACCTGCCGTCGCGACGCACCTGGGCGAGATCCTGGCCGCGCGCATGTGCGACAGCCTGGGCCAGCGTCAGCGCAGTGCCCGAGGGGGCGTCGCGTTTGTGGTGGTGGTGCGCTTCGATGACTTCAACGTCGGCGTCGAGGCCGAGCACCCGGGCCGCCCGCGCCGCCAGGTCGGCCATCAGCGCCACGCCGATGGAGAAGTTGCTGGCTTGGAAAACACAGGTGCGTTCGGCGGCCGCGCGCACCGCCAGCTGATCGGCCGTCGTCAGGCCCGTGGTGCCGAGGACCCAGGCCACACCGTGCAGCGCGCACCAACCGGCGTTGGCGGCAATCGCCTCGCGGGCAGTGAAGTCGACGACCACGTCCAACGCCGTGGGATCGACCGACGCCAACTCGTGGCCATCGGGCTGGCCCGGCTCGACGATGCGCGCGGCCAGCACCAGATCGTCCGCTGCCCAGACCAGTTCCGTCACTGCGCGCCCCATGCGGCCGTGAGGCCCGAACACGCCGATACGCAAGGCCTGACTCATCTGCTACTCCCGTGCGAGGCCGACCACCGTGACCTCGTTCTTGTCGTTGAAGAAATGGCGCGCCCTGCTCGCGTACCCAGCCGCCCTGGCGGTCGAGGTGGCCCGTGCGATGGCCAACCAGTCGGGCTCGCCCTTGAACTTGAGGTGGACCACGAACCAGCGCATCCAGCGCTGCGTACACCAGGTCTCCAACAGCGCGCAACACCGGTCTGGCGTGGCGATGACGTCGCAAACCAGTCCTGCCACCGGACCGGCGGGTTGCCAGGAGAAGGCGTCGCCGACGACAGCCGTCACCTGCAGGTCCGCGACCCAATTGGGTGCAAGCGGCGCACGGTCGACGGCGGTCACTGCGCACCCCAGTTGACGCAGGACGTGGGTCCAGCCACCCGGGCTCGCGCCGAGGTCCACCACTGTATCGCCTGGCCGAGCAGGCTCGCCAAGCCACGCCAAGGCCTCGCGCAGCTTGCGAAAGGCGCTGTTCGGCGCGGCTGGGTCGTCCGCAGGATCGGCCAGACCGGCCGGGAACGGACTCGGCCAGCGCAGCGCTCCGCAAGCGTGGACGATCGGTGAGGCAGAGAACCATGCTGTATCGGGTCCCAGCAGCAGCAGTTGCATCAGTTTGCCCGGCCCCGCGTGGTCCTGGACAGTCCGACGTCGCGCCAGGGCCTTGTGCAGTCCGTCGCGGACCAGTTGAGCCCGCTGTGCGCCCGCGGGTCGCGGCTGGCCTTTGAGTTGCCCGGGCACCAGGGCATGCACGTCCCACCGCCCGGGCCACGCATCCCACTGCGCCGGCAAAAGAGCCAGTGCCGCATCACACATCTCGCGCACGGTTTGCCCGCGGATGGATCGGGCGTCGGGCAGCACCTGCAGCGCGTATGCCGGGTTCCAGTGGTCGAGCGCCTCGACGGTGCAAGGTTCGTCGACGCCGGCCCGGACCAGCCCGGGCAGCAGCGTCTCGGTGCGGGCCGTTGGCACACCCGCGCGCGCCAGTTCGCGGCGCAGCGTCGCCTCGCAGCCGTGACGGCAAGTGTAGAGCCAGGGCACGGGGGCGGTTCCGGCGAGGACGGCTAGTACCTCAGGCCCGAAATTCGCGCCGGGTTCCGGCGCGCAACAGGGCTGAGGTACTTCCGGCCGCGGCTGCGGCCGGCTGCGGGGGTGAGCGCGC
>VGRO01000030.1 GCA_016875335.1 Deltaproteobacteria bacterium
GCGACTGCCGCTGCCGCTGCGTCTGTGGCTGAAGCCTGAAGCCTGTGGCTGTTTGCCTGTGGCTGAGAGGCCCACTCGGCGTGTCGAATTAACCGCCGGCGCAAACCTGTCACCCTGAAGGTGCAGGTTTGCGCCGGTTTCCCCGGGAAACCTGAGTTAATTCGATCGCCAAGGATTCAGGACCTTTTTTGCCGGTGGATCATGGCAAGAGGGCGGCTACGGACAGGCCTTCTTGCTCTCGCACTTCTTGCCGACCGACCCGACTGGCGTGCACACGTCGTCCGTGCACGGGTCGCCGTCGTCGCAGGCGTTCTTGCCGCCGACGCACAAGCCCTTGCCGCAGACATCGCCGGCCGTGCAGGGGTTGCCGTCGGTGCAGGGGCTGCCGTCGGGCTCCTGGCCGCCGCCCGCGCACTTGCCTGCGGCGCAGCCGTCGTCCAAGGTGCAGGGATTGCCGTCGCTGCACGGGCTGCCATCGACCTTGGCCTTGCCGCCGCAGACCTTGGCCGTGCACTGGTCGCCGGTGGTGCACGATTGGCCGTCGCTGCACGCGCTGCCGTCGGGCAGGGCCGGGGCGATGCACGCGCCATTGGCAGCGTCGCACGCGTCGGCGGTGCAAGGTTGGCCGTCGTCGCAGGGTTTGGGGCTGCCCAGGCACTGGCCGCTGACACAGGCGTCGCTGACGGTGCACGGGTTGCTGTCGTCGCAGGTCGCGCCGCTTTGGCCCTCGGCCTTGCACTGGCCGCTGGCGAGGTCGCAGATGTCGGCGGTGCAGGGGTTGTTGTCGTTGCAGACGGCGCTCGATTTGCACGAGGCGTCGAACACCTGCACGTCGTCGATGAACGGGCCGCTGCCCTGGCCTGCTCCGGGCGTACAGGCGGTGACGAACCGCGCGCGCAGCTTGACTTTGAGCCCGCCCCAAGGCGACAGGTCGAACTCGTGCGTGGTCCAGGCCGTGCTGGGCTGCAAGGTGCCGAGCAGGGTCCACTTGGTGTTGCCGAGGGGTTGCAGCTCGACCGTGGCGACCTCGCCCTGCGCCGGCTGCCAGGTGCCAGCGCTGTGTACGCGCGCCTTGACGGGGGCGCCGAACTTGAGCCCTTGCAGCGAAACCAGCGGCGACACCGCGCTTTGGTCGATCTTGGCGACACCAGCCGGGCACACCGCATGGGCACCGTCGTTGCAGTTCAGTGAGCAGTCCGGCGACAGCGGCGGCGGCACCGCAGGCGAGGCATCCATGGCCCACGCCGGCGCCCCCTCGCTGACCGGTCCGTCGCGCAGCCAATAGGTGTTGCCGGCTTGTCCGCAACTGAACGTCGCCTCGTAGGGCAACGTCACTTCGCCGCAGTTGTCGATGAGCTTGTGGTAGCACCCCAGGCCGGGGTCGCACAGGTCGGCGCTGCAGGCATAGCCGTCGTCGCAGTCTTTGGCGCCGCCGAGGCACTGGCCCTTCTGGCAGGTGGTACCCACCGTGCAGGCGTCGCCGTCGTCACACGCGCCTTGCAGGGGTGCCGGTACGCACACGCTGGCGATGCATTGGGTCGGCTTGCAAGGATCGGTCGCTTGGGCGCACGACGCTGCGTTGGCACAGGACGCCGGCTGCGCCACCTGCACGCGCACGTCGTCCACGAACCAGCCTGGCGTCTCGTTGTCGAACTGGTCCACGGTGTCGTAGCGCAGCTTGACGACGATCGCCTTGCCGGCGAACTTGTGCAGTGGCACCCGGACCTTGGTCCAGCGGCCGCGGCGCAAGTGGTTGGGCAACTGCACCAGGTCCTGCACAATCGATGAGCCTTGCAGGAACACCTCGACGGTGCGCTTGTCCTTGAGCGCGGTCACCTCGCCATCGTGCCACGAAAACAGCGCCAACTGCGCCATGCCCTGTAGCGGAACCTGCAAGGTCGGCAGCGTCACCGCGCCCTTGATCGGCACGCCGACGTCCACGTTGCTGTCGTTGTTGTAGTTCAGGCTGCAGGGCGCCGAGTGCGGCGTCGGGGCCGCGGGCAGCGCGTCGACCTTCCAGCCGATGCCACTGACGATCGGGTCGGTGTCCCACGTCGGCGGCAGCGCGCACCCGTCGAAGGGGCTGCCGGCCAGCAGGACACAACTGTCGACCTGCGGGCCTTCGCACACGCCGTGCAGGCACGCAGTGTTGGCAGTGCACGGGTCCCCGTCGTCGCAGGTCACGGCGTTGGGCAGGTCGGTGTGGGCGCAGGCGGCAAGTCCCTCGGCGGTGGGCGCACACGAATCGAGCGTACAGGGTTCGCCGTCGTCGCACGCGCCCTGCGTGCCGCTCTTGCACAGACTGTTGTCGCAGGCGCTGGTCGGCGAGCACGGGTTGCCGTCGTCGCATGCGGTGCCGTCGGGCGTCATGGTGCCGGCTTGGCACTTGCCCTTGAAGCAGGTCTGGTTCTTGGTACACGCCGCGCTGCTCGTGCACGGGGCGCCGTCGGCGACCACGGTCGGGCCGCCGCAGACGCCGCCAGTACAGCTGTCGGGGCCGCTGCACGAGTTGCCGTCGTCGCATTTGCTGCCGTCGACCTTGACAACGGACGAACAGCCGGCCGCCGGGTCGCAGCTGTCGAGCGTGCAGGGGTTGCCGTCGCTGCACTCCTTGGCCTTGCCCTGGCATTGGCCTTTCCAGCACTGGTCGGACACCGTGCACGCGTCGCCGTCGTTGCACGTCGCCTGGCTGGGATGGTGCAGGCACATGCCGAACTCGCACACGCCGTCGGTGCAGGGCTCACCGTCGTCGCACTGGTCGGCGGTCTTGCACAGCTCTGGCTTGGACGAGACCACCTGCAGGTCGTCGACGAACCACCCCTTGCCCGACTGGGCCGTGCAGTTCAGTCCGGCCCACCGCAAGCGGACCTGCACGGTCTTTCCGCCGAGCTTGCCCAGGTTGACCCGCACACGACGCCAGGTTTTCGAGCCGACGGCGTTGTCTTGCCACAACGCGACCGGCACGGTCTGGAAGCCGTCGGCGCTCAATTCCAGCACCCGCAGGTTCTGGCTCGCGCCGGTGCCGACGTCGTGCCAACTCCACAACCACAGCGCCGGGTTGGCCAAGCCGGCGAGCGAGATCGGCGTGCTGGTGGCGCTGGCCTTGCCCGCGACGCCGTCCGTGCACGGCAGCGAAACGCCGTCGTTGACGTTGAGCGAGCAACCGGCGCTCTTGTAGCCGGGGGGCGCTGGCGTGGCGTCCACGGCGAACGCCACCGTGCCCGGCGCAGGCAACGGGGCCAACTGCCACGCGTCGCCACATTGGACCGGGTTCTGCCAGGTGATGGCGCACGGTGCCGGTTTGCCCACGCACGTGCCCATGGAGCAGTGGTCTGAACTGGTGCAAGGGCTGCCGTCGTCGCACGGGGCGCCGCCGTTGACCTTGTCCCACAGGCACGTGCCGCCAGCCACGCAACTGTCCTTGGTGCAGGGGTTGCCGTCGTCGCACTTGTCGCGGGTCGCACACACGCCATTGATGCAGAAATCGCCGATGGTGCAGGCGTTGCCATCGGGGCACGGGTCACCGTCGGGCCGCGGCGCGAACACGCAGCCCACCGCGGCCAGGCAAGCGTCGAGCGTACACGCGTCCTTGTCGTCACAGATCGTGGGCTTGCCTGGCGCGCAGTCGCTGGCCACCGTGCAACTGTCGCCGGAGGTGCACGCCGTGCCGTCGTTGCAGGATCCGTCCTGCGGCTGGTGGGCGCAGGACCCGCTCTGCAGGCAGATGTCGGCGGTGCAGTTGTTGGCGTCGTCGCAGTCCTTGGCGGCGGCGCACGGCTGACCGGACCCCGACTCGATGGCGAGGTCGCGCACCAGCCAACCGAGGCCGGGCGTTTCGGGACAGCCGACCGAGTCGAACACCAACCGCACCTGGATCTGTTTGTCTTTCCAGGGCTTGAGGTCGAAGCGCAGCGGTCGCCACACGCCCGGCGGGTCGTCGTCATTGGTCAACAGTGCAAGAGGAGTGACTGCAATCCCAGAGGGGCTCGGCGCGGCCACGTCGATCCAGCGCAAGTGCACCTTGGGGTCCTTGCCGACGGCGTTCAGGCTCTTGAGGCGCAGCGTGGGCCGTTCCTGGCCGCCGAGGTCCACCGTCCACGCGGCAACGCCGGCGATCTTGGGCTTGCCGCCGCACGACAGGCCCTGGCCGTCGCTGAAGCCCAGCGCGCAGCCCAGGCCAGCCGTCGCTGGAACGGCCACGATGCGCCACGCCGCCTCGCCCGTCGCCGCTTCGGGCAGCGACCACCCTTCCAGTGGGCCTGAACACGCGATCGCAGCCTGCTGCACGGTAGCGCATGCCACCGTCGGGCCTTCGCACTTGCCGGCCGCCGTGCACAGGTCCGGGTCGGTGCACGCGCTGCCATCGCTGCACGGCGTGCCGGCCAACATCTTGAAATGCGAGCAGGTCGATCCGGCGCAGTAGTCTTGGGTGCAGGGGTTGTGGTCGTCGCACGCAAAGCGCGGCACGCACGTGCCGGCGTGGCACAGGCTCAGATCGCTGCACGGGTCGCCATCGTCGCAGGGGCCGCCTTCGCCCGCGGGGGCTGCCGCGCACTTGCCGGAGTACAGGTCGCACACGTCGTAGGTGCACGGATTCTTGTCGTCACACGCGGTGGCCGTGGCGCCGCCACACACGCCGGCCTTGCAGGTGTCGCCCTGGGTGCACGGGTTGCCGTCGTCGCAGGCGCCGGTCCAGTCGCTGCCGCTGCACTCGCCGCCGCTGCACTTCTCACCGACCGTGCAGGGGTTGTTGTCGTCGCACACACCGCCGAGCGCCGCCTTGCCCTGGCAAGCGCCGAGCTTGCACGCGTCCTGCAGCGTGCAGGGGTTGCCGTCGCTGCACGCGCCGGAACTCAGCGCCTTGTGGTTGCACAGCTTGTTCGAGGGCACACACACGTCGTCGGTGCAGGGGTTGTCGTCGTCGCAATCGCTGGCCTTCTTGCAGTAGGCGTCCTTGACCTCGACGTCGTCCACGAACGGACCGGTCAGGTTGGCGGCTTTGGCGCAGTCGGGCGCAGCCATGTGCCAGCGCAGGCGGAACGCCGTGGGCGCCGGGGCTGGCAGCTTGACCGTGTGGCGCTGCCACGCCCCGCCGAGCGCGCCGCCCTCGTGGGCCTGCACGGTCTGCCAGCCGGTCTGGCCCTTGGCCTGCAGTTGCAGCGACAGGACGTCCTGGGTGCGCCACGTGCCGGCGAGCCAATAGTGCACGGCCAACGCAGGTTGCGCGCCCATGCCGGCGGTCGAGAACCAGGGACTGGTCGCCATGCCCAGGGCGTCGGCACCGTCGGGCGCGCATTGCAGCGACGGCCCGAGGTTGAAGTTCAAGGAACAGAAAGGCGACCTGTACCCCGGCGTGAACACGCCGAGACCCGGCGTGGCGTCGAGCGTCCAGCGCGGCGACCCGGGCGGCGCGGACGACACCTCCCACGCCGCCTTGCTGCCACAAGCAAACGGCTGCTTGTAGGGCAGTTTGACCACGCAGTCCGGTTGGTCAACATGGGCGCATCCCGTCGCCTTGTCGCAGGTGTCCAGGGTGCACGGGTTGTCGTCGTCGCATGCCTCGATGGCGTCGCTGTGCTCACAACCGGCCTTGCCCTGGCACACGTCGTTGCTGCACGGGTTGTTGTCATCGCACGAGGCGCCCTCGTCGGTCGCGTTGTTGCAGTTGTCGTCCAAGCCATTGCACAGTTCCGCTTTCGGCTCCGGACCGTCGCACGGCGTCAGCCCGCCCGGGACGCAGGTGCGCTTGCCCAGGCACTTGCCGGCGCTGTTGGCGACCGCGCAGGCGCTCGAAAGCTGCTTGGCGATGGCGCGCGGCGAACAAGCGCACGCTCCGCCGGCCGGGACGCACTGCCGGGTCGGCGCGCCGCCGGTCGTGGTGACCTCCTCGCAGGCGAACTCGGGCGGACAGTCGGTCGAACTGAGGCACTTGACCCCACAGCGCCCTCCGCCGTCGGCCGCGGCCACGCACGCGGCGCCCGGTGCACCGGGGGCCTTGCAATCGTTCTGGGTGTTGCACGGGTCGCACAACGTCAGCGTGGCATCGACGCAGACCTTGGCGCCCGCCACCAATTCGCAGATCTCGCCATAGGGGCAGTCCTTGCTGGTGCCACATGCGACGCCGCACAACTGCTGCCCGTCGCGACGCTCGACGCAGGCGGTGGCGCAAGTACTGTGGGCGGTGCACGGACAACCGGCGGCCCGGCACAAGGTGGCGCCGTCCGGGCCAACCGTGGTTTCGGGGCCTGCCGCGGCGGTCGCATCTGCCGGCAGCGCGGCATCGGCCGCATCGACCTTGGGGGCCGAAGGTGGTGGATCGGGGCCGGCACACGCGGCCAAGCCCGCCAGCCATGCCGCGGCCCACCGCCCCGATCGGGACGCACGGCGCAGCGCTGCATGGACGGCGTTTGGGGGCAGCACGACCGGCAGGGGCGCGACGACCGCGCGACGCAAGGCGGCAGTGTACCATGGCGGACAGGGCCGCGCACCAGTGCAAATTCCAATGCCAGTGCGCGGCCTTGCCGCAGTTCTTGCGGGTCAGTTCAGGCGCAGGTTGCCGAACTTCTCCTTGACCAAATCGCCGATGGTGGTCGGTCCGGCGACCGGGTTCTCGAAGCTCGAGTCGTCGTCATCGTTGCCGACGCGCTTGATCGACAGGCCGAGTTTGCGCTCTTCGGGGATGACGCTGATGATCTTGACCTTGACCGTCTGGCCTTCCTTGAGCGCGTTGTGGATGTTCTCCACCTTCTCCTCGGCGATCTCGCTGATGTGCAGGAAGCCTTCGATGCAGTCGTCCAGTTCGACGATGGCGCCGAAGTCCAGCAGCTTGGCGACCTTGCCCTCGTGGGTCGAACCGCGGCCGTAGCGGCGACCGACTTCGGACCACGGATCGGTCTGCAACTGCTTGATACCCAAGCTGAAGCGCTCCTTCTCCGGGTCGATGGCCAGCACCACGGCCTCGACTTCGTCGCCCTTCTTGAAAATGTCCTGCGGGTGCTTGACCTTGCTCGACCAGCTGAGATCGGTGACGTGGCACAGGCCGTCGATGCCGTCTTCGATGCCGATGAAGACGCCGAAGTTGGTGATGTTGCGCACGGTGCCCTTGACCTTGCTGCCGACCGGGTAGGTGTGCATCAGCACGTCCCACGGGTTCTGCTCGATCTGCTTCATGCCAAGCGAGATGCGCTTGCCCTTGCTGTCGATTTCGAGGATCACCGCTTCGACGTCGTCGCCGATGCTCAGCACCTTGCTCGGGTGCTTGACGCGCTTGGTCCAGCTCATCTCGCTGATGTGGATCAGGCCCTCGACGCCGCCCTCCAACTCGATGAAGGCGCCGTAGTCGGCCAGGCTGACGACCTTGCCCTTGACGCGCTGGCCGATGTGGTACTTGACCTCGATCGACATCCACGGGTCTTCGAAGTTCTGTTTGAGACCCAAGCTGACGCGCTCGCGGTCGGCGTCGTACTTGAGCACCTTGACCTTGACCTCTTGACCCACCTCGAAAAGCTCGGACGGGTGGTTGACCCGTGCGTAGCTCATGTCGGTGATGTGCAAGAGCCCGTCGATGCCGCCCAGATCGATGAAGGCGCCGTAGTCGGTGATGTTCTTGACGATGCCGTCGACCACCATGCCGACCTCGAGCTTGCCGAGCGTCTGCGACTTGAGCGCCTCGCGCTGCTTCTCGAGCAACGCCCGCCGGCTGAGCACGATGTTGCCGCGCTTCTTGTTGAACTTGATGACCTTGAAGTGGAAGCGCTGGCCGATGTACTTCTCGAGGTTGCGCACCGGACGCAGGTCCACCTGGCTGCCGGGCAGGAACGCCTTGACGCCGATGTCCACGGTCAAGCCGCCCTTGACGCGGCCGGTGATGACGCCCTCGACGAGTTCTTCCTTTTCGCAGGCGTCGGCGATCTCGTCCCAGATCTTGAGACGGTCGGCCTTTTCCTTGCTGAGTTCGACGAGGCCGTTTTCGTTCTCGCGGTTCTCGACGTAGACATCGATCTCGTCGCCCGGGTGCACCGACAGGGTGCCGTCGTGCTCGGCAAACTCGGCGACGGGGATCTGACCCTCGCTCTTGTACTTGATGTCGACGATGACGAAGTCTTTGTTGACCGACAGCACGGTGCCGCGGACGATTTCGCCCTCGATGACGTTCTGGGTTTTCTCCCACTCGAGGAATTCGGCCTCGAATTCGGGATCGAGGGCAAAGTCGGTGATGGCCATAGGGTTTCCTTGCTTCCTTGTCTTGCGGCTCTCCGGGCGTCCGGCCGGCGACCTGCCGGTGGATCGCTGAAGTTTTTCATGGGCTTGCGGACCAAGCCGCGCCGACCGGGGGTCGGCCAAGGGGGCGAAATTTTACGGGGAAGCTATGGGCGAGGTCAAGGGTGCCCTGGCGACGGTGTGCCCAACGCGGTCCAAAAGCCGCCGCGCACTGCGCGCTGCTACCGCAAGTTCATCAACACGGTCTTTTCATGGGTGAAGTGCGTCAACATCGCGCCCAGCGACGCCTCCTTGCCCAGGCCCGATTGCTTGATGCCGCCGTAGGCCAGCGCGCTTTGCACCACCAGGTTCTGGTTGACCTGCACAAAGCCGGCCTCCAGCCGGTGCACGGCGTCGAGCGCCCGCCGCACGTCGCAGGTCCAGATCGTCGCCGCCAGGCCATAGTCGGTGCGGTTGGCGATGGCGATCGCCTCCTCGTAGGTGTCGAAAGGAATCACCGCGGTCACCGGACCAAAAATCTCTTCGCGAATCACGGGGCTGTCGATCGGCAGGCCCGTGAAAATCGTCGGCTGCACGAAAAGCCCGCGGGCGAGGCGCGGGTCCGAGGGCAAAGCCGAACACCTGTGACCCGTCGCGCCGGGGGTCGCGTCACCGATCGCCAGGTAGCGCTGCACGGTCGCGAACTGGCCGGGCGAGATGACGCTTCCGATGTGGGTGGCCTCGTCAAACGGGTCCCCCATGCGCAACTGGTCGACGCGGGCCTTGACGCGGGCGACGTAGGTGTCGTGCAGGCTGCGGTGGACCAGCATCCGGCTCGCCGCCGTGCACGATTGGCCTTGGCGGGTGAAGCGCATCGACTGCAGCGCGCCCTGCACCACTTGGTCGAGATCGGCGTCTTCGAGCACGATCATCGGCGACTTGCCGCCCAGTTCCAGGGTGACCGGCACCAGTTTGCGGGCCGCCGCGAGGGCGACCGATTTGCCGGCCGCCACCGAACCGGTCAGCGTCACCTTGGCAACCAGCGGGTGGTCGGCCAGCGGGGCGCCGCAGCCCGGACCATCGCCCGACAACACGTTGAACACGCCGGGCGGCAACACCTCGTTGAAGATCTGTGCCACACGCAGGCACGCGAAGGGCGCCTCCTCGGCGGTCTTGACCACCACCGTGTTGCCGGCCACCAGCGCCGGCGCGACCTTGAGCGCCATCAGCATCAACGGCACGTTCCAGGCCACGATCGCGCCGACCACACCGACGGGATGGCGCAGCGTGAACACCAACATGTCGGGGTGGAACGGAATCGTTTCGCCCTTGAGTTCGCTGCCGAGGCCGCCGAAGAACGTGTAGAGATCGGCGTGCACCCCTGCTTCGACTCGGCTCTCGGTGGCGATGGCCTTGCCGGTCTCCAAGGTGATGAGCCGCGCCAGTTCCTCGGCGTGGTCCTCCAGCCGGCGGGCGACCTGCATCACCAGCTTGCCGCGCTGGCGGGCCGGCACCCTGGCCCACGCCGCTTGGGCCGCATGGGCGGCTTGCACCGCGCGGTCGACGTCCGCCGCATCGCCGTCTGCGGCCCGCCCGATGACCTCCAGCGTCGCCGGGTGCACCACGTCGAAGGTGCGGCCGCCCACTGGATCGACCAAAGCCCCGTTGATCAAATGTTTTCCGCTCAGGGCCAGGGCGAGGGCGCGGCAATCGGTGGTCGGGTCGAGGCTGGGTGTCACGGCGGTCCTTTGCGGGGCGCCCGGCGGCGGGCGGCGCGATGGTACGCAACGGCCACTGCACCTGACAACCGGGCCTTGACAGCAGGGGCCGTGTGCCTATCTTGCGGCCCCTTTCGCCAGCCTCTCGGGGTTGACGACGCGCCGCGGGCGCACCGGTGGGTCCGCGCGACCACACCGGCCGCACGGTCAGGGCGCCGAGCGCGCACGACGAGCTCGGCAGGCGGCCGCTGCAGACGCGGCGACCCAGGTGGCCAGCAACCTGCGCCATGGCGTAGGATAGGGGGCAGCTTGCGGCCGCCCCCACCGGCAAGCGCGAATCGGTCGCCGGTTCGCAGCCGCCGGCCCGACGCCGGTCGCTCGCCCGGTGCGGTGCGGCCGGCCGCGGGCGAGGATTCGAACGCGTTCATCGCACCCACGGCTCCCACCGAGCACAGCGACACATCTGGCCGCAGCCGCACCAACCGAACCCCGCCAGCTCAGCGGCACAGGAGGACAAGATGGCCGTCAACGACACCCTGGAGCCCATCGAACTCGACGACGCTCAACTGGAGCGCCAGCGCGTGGTGCTGCTCGAAAAGCGCGACCGCATCCTCGGGATGATGCGCAGCGCAGAGCAGAACTCCGACCCCGACGAACTGCGGGTGGCCGACGAGATGGACCTGTCGAGCGTGGGCTACGACCAGGCCTTCGAGTATCGGCTGCGCGACCGCGACGCCACGCTCATCAAGAAGATCGACAAGGCCATCCGCCGCATCGACGCCGGCGCGTACAACTACTGCGAAGAGTGCGAGGCCGTCATCGGCGCCCAACGGTTGATCGCGCGGCCCGAAACCGACCTGTGCATCCAGTGCAAAGAGAAGCAGGAGCACGTCGAGAAGATGTACGAGAAGCGCCGCCAGCGCATGACCTCGTTCGAGGCGTAGCCGCCAGCGCGTCGCGCTGTCCCGCGCCCCGACGGTGCCGTGGCCACCTCGCCAGGCGCAACTGTGGGCGCGCCGCATCCGACCGACCGCCAGCGACAGCACCGCATGGCAGCCCAAAGGCGGGCGACTCGGCGGTTGCGAGCCTGACCCGGCAGCAGGCGCGCGATTTCGACCGCCAGGCAGTGACCCAACGCCAGGCAGTGACCCAACGCCAGGCAGTGACCCAACGCCAGACAGTGGCCCCAGCGCCAAACAGGGGCCCAAGCGCCAAGCAGGGGCCCAGCGCCAGTCTGGAACTCCGAACCGGGCAGTAGCCCAGCACCATGCAGGGGGCCCAAAAAGCCCGAAGGCCCGGACCGTTGCCGATCCGAGCCCCCGGGGCGGTGTTGCTGGCTGCCCAGCGCGACGCGGACTTATTCGGTCTCGTTGTCGCGGAAGATGGCCGGCGTGCCTTCCATGTCGCACTCGGCGCCGGTCGCCTTGACGTCGCCACGGCCGGTCAGCTGGAAGGTGGACATGATGGTGTCGCAGTCCAGGTCAGCATTGGCCTGGGCGGTGAAGAACGAGGCGCCGTACACGCCGGCCGAGGTGTAGCTGTACTGGAAGAAGTGCTGGTCGGTGATGGCGAACTTGAGGGCCGACCAGGTCGCGTGGTTCCAGTTGCCCGGCTTGGCGTCGCAACGCTCGTCGTTGTCCGAGTCGTTGGCGTCGACGCAGCACGAGGCGCCGGTCGGGGTGACGCCGACGTTGCCCGGGAACTGGCACGCGAGCTTGGTCATGGTGCCCGCCTTGACGCGCGGCGTGGTGTAGTACGTCGCCGAACCCTTCTTGAGCAGGTCCAACATCTCGTTCGCTTCCGCCGCCTTGGCCGAGCGCATGTACTTGGTGAACTGCGGCACGGCGACGACTGCGAGGATCGCGATGATCGCGACCACGATCATGAGCTCGATGAGCGTGAAGCCTTTGCGAATCTGCTTGAGCATGACTGCCTCCAGGAGGACTGCGCCTCCGCGGTGAGCCGGCCCGAAAACGGGATGCCGGCGATGGGCCCGAATGCGAACACCGGGCGGGGAAAACCTCGGGCACTTCGGTAGATTGCGGCGCAGTGCAGTGGACCGCCCCGTCCCGGCCCGCGCGCGCCGTCCGACACCGTGCCGGGCGTGCGTGTGAGGGCAAGAAGCGGGACGGCCACCGGCTGCGACAGACTGCGTGGGTGCAGTGGGTCGCTCCGGTGACACCGTCTGGAGGCCGAATCGCCGTCCGCAGGTTCGAGAACGAGGCCGGGCGCTGGAGGAGCCGACGTCCATCGGATCCAGGCTGGCGAACCCGACGGCGCACGCCGGGTGTTGCTCGCGCGCGGCCCGCGAAACGACCGCACCAGGGGCCCATGCAAGGGGCGTGCCAAAGTTGTCACGACAAATAATTTGTCGCAAACCCAAGCTGTTGTCGTCGATGGAAATACATCCGCAGGGGGCGCGACCGACAATCTTCGGCATGTGACTGACAATTTTCGGCAGTTTTCGCGATCGGGCACGCGCTCGGTTCACGGCGCAGAGTCGAGCTGCCCGTGTTTTTCGAGCTTGTAGCGCATCGAGCGCACGCTCAGGCCGAGGATGCGCGCGGCCTCCGTCTTGTTGCCGTCGGTGCGCCGCAGCGCCAGTTCAAGAAGGCCGCGCTCGAATTGGTCGAGCAGGCGCTCGGACTCCACGGTCTCGCCCTCGTTGAGGATCCATGCCTCCATGGCGCTCAGCACGCGCTGGATTTCCGCGTCAGGCGACAGCGTCACGACCTTGGCCGACCGGCCGAGCCACGCCGGCTGACCCGGGTCCGGCAGCCACGCCGGCGTGATGCGATCGTCGGTCTCCAGCGCGACGGCGCGTTCGATGAGATTTTCCAGTTCGCGCACGTTGCCCGGATAGGGCAGCGCCTGCAGCACGACCTCGGCCTCTGGATCGAACCCCTTGAACTCGCGGCCGATACGCTGGGCGAACTGACCCAAGAAGTGGTGGGCCAGCGGCAAGATGTCGGCGCGGCGTTCGCGCAACGGCGGCAGACGGATTTCGATGACGTTGAGCCGAAAGAACAAATCGGCACGGAACCGGCCGTCTTGCACCGACTCGCGCAGGTTGCGGTGGGTAGCGGCGACCACCCGCACGTCGACGGGCACCTCGCGGGTGGCACCGACGGGTGTGACCTTGCGCTCTTGCAGCACGCGCAACAGCTTGACTTGCAGGCCGATGGTCAACTCGCCGATCTCGTCCAAGAAGATCGTGCCGCCGCCGGCCGCCTCGAACAGACCCTTCTTGTCCTTGGTCGCGCCGGTAAAGCTGCCCATGAGGTGGCCGAAAAGCTCCGACTCCATCAGTTGCTCGGGAATCGCGCCACAATTGAGCGGCACGAACGGCTTGTCCTTTCGGTCGCTGCCGTCGTGCAACATCTTGGCGATGAGTTCCTTGCCGGTGCCGGACTCGCCCAGAATCAGGATCGACGACGGCGTCGGCGCCACCCGGCGCACCAGCGTCACCACGCCTTCCATCGCCTTGGAAACCCATACGAACTGCGGTTGGACCGGCGCTCGCTGGGCGAGCTTCTTCTTGAGCTGCTGGTTCTCGGCGACGAGCTGGCTTTTCTCCAGGCACTTGCCGATGACCAGCTTGACCTCTTCGAGCTTGAACGGTTTGACGATGTAGTCGTAGGCGCCCTTGCGCATGGCGTCCAGCGCGGTGTCGGTCGAACTGAACGCGGTCATCACCACGATCTGGGTCTCGATGCCACGTTCGCGGACGGCGTCGAGCAGTTCCAGGCCGTCCATGCGCGGCATGCGGATGTCGGTCAGCGCCAGGTCGAACTGCGACGTCTCCAAGAGCTCCAAGGCTTTCATGCCATTGGCGGCGACCTCGACGTCGTGGCCCTCGCGGCGCAAGAAGATCGTCAAGAACTCGCGCAGCGACAGGTCGTCGTCGGCAATCAGCAAGCGGGCCATGGCCGCCTCCGCAGGCGCGCGATCAAGCAAGGGGCGCGCCGGTTGCCGCAAGAGTGGGCCGGACGCGCGATCGCGTCAACCAGGGCTGCGATGCCGCTCCAGGGCCTTGGCGGCCGTCCACAGTTCGTCCAGTTCCTCGGCCGACGCCCGCTGTTGCAGACCGTGGCGTTGGTGCACCGCGCGTTCGACGTGGGCGAAACGCCGGCTGAACTTGTCCAGCCCGTCGCGCAGGGCGTGCTCGGCGTCCAGGCCCAGGTGCCGGGCGAGGTTGGCGACGGCGAACAACACGTCGCCCAACTCGTCGTGCATGGCGGCCTTGTCGCCGCCCTGCGCGGCCAGCCGGAGTTCCGCCAGCTCTTCGTGGACCTTGGGCCACACCGCCTCGGCGTCCGGCCAATCGAAGCCAATACGCGCCGCCTTGTCGGCCACGCGTTGCGCCCGCAACAGCGCCGGCAGCGCCCGCGGCACGCCGTCGAGCGCCCCCTTGCCTTCTTGGCGCTTCTGTTGTTCCCAGCGGTCGCGCACTTCGCCGGCCGACGACAGCCGCGTGTCGGGGTCGAACACGTGGGGATGGCGGCGGACCATCTTGTCGGCGATACCGGCCGCAACCGCGTCGAGGTCGAACCAGCCGTTCTCGTGGGCGATCTGTGACTGGAACGCGACCTGCAGCAAGACGTCGCCCAGTTCTTCGCGCAACTGCGCCACAGCGGCCGGATTGGCGGCGACCGGCACCTCGATCGCCGTCGCGTTGGCGGCGGGGCCAAGGGCCGCGATGGCGTCGATCAGTTCGTGGCACTCTTCGACGAGGTAGGCGCGCAGGCTGGCCAGCGACTGCTCGCGGTCCCACGGGCAGCCGTCCGACGCGCGCAGGGCTGCCATGACCGCGACCAGGCGGTCAAAGCCATTCATGCGCTGCACCGGCAGCACGGCGTCGGGCGCTGGCGCGGCCACCTTGAGGGCAATCTTGGCTAATTCGCGGACGCAGCGGGCGCGGCGGGCGCGGCAGGTTCGCCCGCAGCCGTGGCCGCGACGAAGGTGAGCTTGCCGGCGCCGTCCAGCTTGTGGAAATCGCCGCCCATCGGCACCCACGCGCCCATGTGGGCAATGTCGTGGGTGCCTTTGTCGTCGATGCGGTAGAAGTTGGCGTCGAACGCGCTGTCGGCGGCAGGGGCTCCGGACAGGCCCAAGCCCTTCCACGGGATCCGGGCTTCGACCGCGAACCCGCGGTCCGCGCCGTCGGCGTTGACGTCGCCGTCCACGACCACCTTGTACTCCATGCCAGTCTCGTGCTTGGCCGCTTCCTCCCACTTGGGCGTGCGTGGCGCAGAAAACAGGGCATCGAAGCGGCTGCCGTTGGGCGCCCACTGCAACTCGATGTAGTGGCCCTGCTGGCCCGGGGCGCGCAAGAAGAGCTCGATCACGTCGCCTTCCCACAAGGTGCTGTCGTTGCCCTGGTTGGGGTTGCGCACATCGGCGTCGCTGGCGCGTGCGAAGACGTACAGGAATTCGTCGTCCCAGGCGACCTTGGCGCTGGCCTGGATCGCGCGGTCGAGCGGCCGGCCATCGGGCTGGCGGGCGACCAGGATCGGCAGCGCTGCCTGCCACGCCGCGTCGTCGTCTTTGCCGTCGAGCGCTGGCGCCTGCGCGACCTTGTGAACTTGCACCTGCTTGAGGGCGTCGGCGAGCCCGAAAAGGCCGCGCCCGCCCGGCGTCGGTTCGGCCGCGGCGCCACCCGGTGCGGCGCCTCCCTCGAGCGCGACGGTGGTCAGCAGCACGCGGCCGTCCTTGTCCACCGACAGACTACCGGGGCTCTCGACCTTGAGGCGGCGGTCGCCTTGGGTGCTGTTGTACAGGCCCCAGTCGAAGAAGCCGATGAGCAACTGCGCGTCGTTTTCGGCCCAATCGCCCGGCACGGCGATCGGCACCACGTCTTTGATGATCTCGCCCTTCTTCCACTGGCCCACGGGGTACAGGCCGTTGACCCCATAGTGGTCGAACGGCTGGCGGCGCTTGCCCGGGGCCTCGAAGTGCACGAACACCTTCCAGTCGCCCGCGATGGGCTGATCGACGCGGAAATACATGACCAGGTCGAAGTTGGCGCCCTTCTTGGGCTTGCCCACGATGTCGTAGCCGAGCAGCACGACCTTGTCTTCGAACCTGGTGTCGGCCTTGACCTGCATCGCGGCGGGCGGTGCGGTCAGCACGTTCGCGGCGATCTGCTGCTCCTGGTCTTTGGTCAGCACGATCTGCTGGCCTGCCGGCCGGCGGCACGCGGATGCGGCGGCAAGTGCGAAGGCAAGTGCGGCGCACAGCAGCGCGGCGCGGCCCAACGGACGAAAATCGAAGCGGTTCTGCGACATCGGGACCTCGGTCTGGCGGCGGGTCGAGCGCCGATCGGGCGCACGAAAAACGGGCGGTAGGATAGGCGTGGCGGCGGTTTTGCGCAATGTTGTGGTCCGCGCCGTTTCGCCGTGCGATCGCCTTTTGCGGCGGCTGCGGCTACCGTTGCGACATGACCGATCTCGACGCTACCCCCCATCCGACCCCTGCGCAGGCCAGCCCGTGGCGCCAACGCTGGGCTTGGGGGGTCCTCCTGGTGGCGTGGGCGTGGTACTGCCACCACTGGCCGCACCTCAAGACCGCAAACGAGGCGATGCGCCTGTATTTCGTGCAAGCCGTGGCCGAGACCGGCCGGCCGGAGCTCGATGCCGTCGCCGCGCGCCAGGGCAAGGTGCCAGTGGACCGCAGCGAATACGGCGGCCACGTGTACATGGACAAGGCCCCGGGGGCCAGTCTGCTGGTGCTGCCGATCTACCCGGTGTGGCGTGCCGTCGATGGCGCCGTGGCCGGACCGCGGTTGTGGGCATTTGGCTATGTGGCCACGGTGGTCGCCATGGCGTTGCCCCTGCTCGGCGCGTTGGTCCTGCTGGCGCGGGCGCTGCGCCGCCACGGCCTGGGTGCGGCGGGCATTTGGATCGCGGTGCTCGGCCTGGCCACTGCAAGCCCGCTGCTGATCTATGCGACGCTTTTCTTCGGCCACGCCCTTGCGGCTGCCTGCGTCCTCGGCGCGTACGCGATCATCGCGGCCGGTGGGTCCCAGGGGCTGTCGCGCAGGCACGGCTGGGCGGCGGGCGCGCTGCTCGGCTGGGCCGGTCTGACCGACACGCCGGTGTTCGTGTTGGCGGCTTGGGTCGCGGCCTATGCCGCCGTGCGCGCGCTGCCGTGGCCGGGCTGGCAGGTTGCTGCGCGGCTGCGGGCGGTTTGGCCGGTGCTGGCGGGCCTGGCGGTGGGCATCGCGGCGCAATTGCTCTACAACACCTGGGTGCTCGGCCACCCGCTGCGGTTCACCTACCAGTTCAAGGGCGACCGCAACCTGGCGGCGATCATGGATACCGGCCTGCTCGGTTTCCGGCTGCCGCAGCCCGATGCGTTGGCGGGCTTGCTGGTGGGTTCGCGGCGCGGCCTGATCTATCACGCCCCGTGGCTGGCGATGGCGATGGCCGGAGCAGCGTGGGCGGCACGTCGGCGCGATCTGCCCCAGGCGCTGCGGTTGGACGCGGCGTCGGCCTTGGCGCTCGGGGTGCTCTACACGCTGTTTGTGGCTGGGTTCGCCGACTGGCCCGCGGGCGACAGCCCAGGGGCGCGCCACCTGCTGCCGGCCGTGCCCCTGCTCGCGTTTGGCATCGCTGTCGCGTGGGCGCCGCCCGCGACTGTCGCCAGCCCTTGGCCGTGGTGGCTGCGGGCATGCACCGCGGGCGCGCTGGCCGTCGGCGTCGTGCTGCACGCACCGACGGTTGCCACCTTTCCCTACCACTTCGACCGCGTCGAGCGGCCGGTGCTCGAACTGGCGGTGCCGCTGCTCTTGCGCGACGGCTTCTCGCCGAGCCTGGGCCACTGGGCGGGTCTGGACAACTACGCGAGTTTCGCCGCGTTCTGCGCCCTTCTGGGCGGCGCGTGGTGGCTGGCGCTGCCGCGAACATCCGGGCCGGTGAACTGGCCCGTGGTGCTGAGCGCGGTCGCCGCGGTGCTCGCCTGGCTGTTGCTGCTGACGGCGGCCGTGCCCGAACCGCCGGGTCGCGCTGCGCAGGTCGGCCGTTACCATGCCTGGGCGATGCTCAAGAGCGGCGTGTCGGGCGAACAACCAAGCGTACGCTGGCGCATCGATCACGGCAAGTAGGCGCGGTCAAGCCAGCGACCACCCGCCATCGACCGGCCGGGCCAGCCCCTGCCTTTGCAGGTGCAGCAGGTGCGAGGTCATCGACCGCAGCGCCAGCGGCCACGCCAGTCGCGACACGTCGCCATAGGCCGTGGGCAAGAGGTCGGCAGCCGGTCGCGGCGTCGTTGCGAGCGCCTCGAGAACCCGCGCCTCGCGTGCCCGCCGGTGCGCTTGGTAGTGCTGCAAGAGCGCCAAGGCGTCGCGTTGGACGGGCCCGTGTGCCGGGGCGAGGCTGCGCGGCGCGAGCGCTTCCAAGCGCGCAAGACTTTGCAAATACAGCCCCATGTCGCCGTCGCTCGGGTCCACGAGGATCGTGCCCTCGCCAGCGACGAGATCGCCCGCGACCACCTGCCCGCTGCCGGGTTGGTGCAGCGCGAGGTGGCCCGGGGCATGGCCAGGCGTGAAAAGGGCCAGCCACGGTGCGCCGTCGGCGTTGTGCGCCACATCGTCGCCGTCGACGACGGTCCGGTCGACCACAACCTCGGCCTGTAGCCACCGCGCCGTTTCGGCGTGCGCCCAGACCGGCAGACCCGTCGCGCGGCGCAAGAGCGCGGCGGCGCCAGCGTGATCGCGGTGGTGGTGTGTCAACAGGAGCGCAGCCGGTTCGGCGCCGCAGGCCCGCGCTGCGTCGATGGCCGCGCCCAGTCGGCGCTGATCGCGGGCCGCGGGCGCGCTGGGATCGACGATCACCATCGGCCGCCAGCCGACGAAATAGTGGTTGGTCGCGGTCGCGGGCGGCAGCGTCGGGGTCGCCAGCGCCAAGCGCACCAGGCCTGCCCCTTCGACCGACGCCCCTGCGGCGGCCGCTTCGCTCTCCCAGTGGGTCCTGGCCATGCCGACCTCTGCCTGCCCTCGCCAAGTGACTTGCGCCCACGTGCGGCAACGGCGAAATTACCACGCCCATCTGCCTGGGGAACGCCGCGATGCCATTTGTCGAGTCCGATTCCGCCCCAGCTTGGCGCGACGTCCTGGCGATCGGGGCGGCCGTGTTGGCCGCGACCGGAGCATCGGCCTGCGACGGTGCGCGGCGGTTTGCCAGCGGCAGCCAAGAGGGCGACGCCTACCTGGTCGGCGCTGGCAAGTACTACGGCGACGGCGACACCGAAGTCGGCCCTGCGCCCTCGTGGGACACCATCGCTGGCGGCTTTGCCGGCAAGCCGATGCGCGCGGACGGCGCAGCCAGCACCAGCACACCCGCGCAACCGTTGCCGTGCGGCGGCAGCACGCCCAAGCCCGACAACACATGCTGCCCGGTGGGCACGGCGTGGAGTCCCGCGGCCGTGGACTGCGTATCGGTCGCGATCGCCGAGTGCCCCGACCCCGCCACCTGCAAGCCTCGTTGGTGCGGCGACTGGCGCGACCTCTCGGGCAAGGCCTGTGTGGCTGGCGGCCCCGGCTGCCACATCGCCCCGCGCGCCTGCGCGGCCGCGGAATTGACCGGCAGCGCCTGCCCGGCCGGCGAGTGGCCGTCCACCAAGGCCCAACCTGCCGGCTGCGTGCCGGCGGGCACCGACGTACAACTGCCGGGCGGCGCCATCGTGGCCGCCGACGGCAAGGTGGCGCCGTTGCCGCCCACCGCCCAGTTGGTGCCGCTGGCGCTGGTGGCCGCCGACGTGCCGCTCGCCAATGCCACGGCGCCGGCCTGGTGCTTCCCGTCCGCCGACCCCGCCACCGCGTGCCCTGCCTATGGCGGTTCGTGCGCAGTCGGCACGGTGGTGGATCCGGTCGCCAAGGCCTCGTGCGTGCCGCTGGACAGCACCCTGCCGCCCTGGTGTCCGCAGGGGTTCGTCGCAGACGGCGCGACGGTGCCGGCGTGCGCGCCCGACCCCAGCGAATGCGGCAGCGACCCGTGGGGCGGGGCGCCCGACAACGGCAAGACGGTGTTCGTCGACAAGGCGTATGCCGGTCAGGCCAAGCCCGAGGGCAGCAAGGCTGCACCCTATACGGCAATTGGTGACGCGCTCGCCAAGGTCAAGACCAACGCGGCCTTGGGCACCATCGCGCTGGCGACCGGCAGCTACGTGCTGCCGCCCGGACCCACGGTCGTGCCGCCCGGCATCGTTTTGCGCGGCCGTTGTGCCGCAAGCACGGTCCTGCTCGGGTCTGTTGCCGGAGCCGGCGCGTGGGTCGAGGTCGGCGGCGCAGTCGAGCGCCTGAGCGTGGTCGACGGCCAAATCCCGGTCATCTTGCTGGCCCAGGGCACGCTGTCGCGGGTCCGCGTGCAGGGCGGGACCTACGCCGGCATCCGGATGCTCGGCGGCGCGATCAACCACGTCGTGGTGCAGGGCCTGGGCCGGGGAATCCTGGTCGACGGCAAGGGCGGCGCGGGCGCCCTGTTTGGTGTGCGCATCAGCGACGCCAAGGATCGCGGGGTGGTGGTCGCGGGCGGGTTTTCGGCCAGCCTGAACAAGGTCGTGGTGACCGGCACCGGACCGGCCGCCGACGGCAAGGGGGGCTACGGCGTCTTGGTGGCCGAGGGAGCCAAGGCCCAGATCGTCGGTCTGCGCGCCCACGGCAATGCCACGGCCGGCGTGGCGGCGTTCGACCCCGGCAGCCACCTGCAACTGAGCTACGCGTCGATTGCCGCGACCGTGGCCGCGGCCGCCGACAAGTCGGCCGGTCACGGTGTGCTGGTGTCGGGCGGCGCCAAGGCCAGCATGCACCACGCCATCTTGGTGGCCAATCGCGCGATCGGAGCCTTGGCCTACGGCGCAGGCAGCGTGCTGCAGGGCGCCAATTGGACCGTCAAGGACACCCAACCGCAGGCGGCCGACGACGCACTGGGCGATGGCGCGCGCGTGCAGAATGGGGCATCGCTTTCGGTCACGGGCCTTTGGGCCGTCGGCAACCGCAACTACGGCGCCCTGTGCACCGGTGCGGCCAGCAAGCTGACCATCGCGGCCGGCTTGGTCATCGGCACGCTTGCGCAAGCCAAGGATGGCCAGCGCGGCGAAGGGCTGCGCATCGAGTCGGGCTGCGCGGCCAAACTCGGCGAACTGCGCCTGGACGGCAACCGATCGGTGGGCTTGGTCGTCGCTGGCGAAGGGTCCACCGTCGACGGCGGCGTGCTGGTCGTCAGCAACATGCAACCGCAAACTTCCGACGGCCAGAAGGGCTTTGGCGTGCAGGTCGTCGAGGGCGGTCGCCTGACCGCCGCGAGCCTGCACGTCCACGGCGCGCGCACCGCTGCCGCCTGGGTCAGCGATGCCAAGACCACGGTGCAATTGGGGGGGTTCAAGGCCCTGCACACCTTGCCGCAGTCCGACGGCTTCGGAGGCCGCGGCATGCATGTGGCGGGCGGCGCGCAGGTGCTGGTCTCCGGGGCGGTGATCCTGCTCGACAACCGCGACTACGCGGTGCTGGCCGAAGGCGCGGCCACGCAACTGACCCTGGGCGACGGCAAGAACCCGGTGATCGTCGCCCAGACCTCGCCGCGGCCCGATGGCTGGGCCGGCCAGGGAGTCCACGCCCGCAAGGGCGCCCAGGTGATGCTGCTGCATGCCCACGTGACGGCGGCGCGCGAGGCCGGCGTGGTGGCGACCGGAACGGGCACGCGCATCGACGCCAAAGGGCTGTGGGTCACCGCAGTCGAACCGCGCGCCAAGGACGGCACCTTGGGCCGCGGCGTGGTCGTCGAGGACAAGGCGACCTTTGCCGCGGACGGCCTGGTGGTCGCCGGCTGCGGCGATGCGGGGGTGTTCAGCCATGATGGCACGTTGCAGGGCCAGGACTGGACGATCGGGCACCTGGCCGGCGCCAAGGGCCTGCGCGGCCGCGGGCTGGTGGTGCAGGGCGGCGCCTCGGCCCACTTGACCCGGCTGCGGATCGCTGCGGCGCGCGAGGTGGGCATCGCCGCGGCGGCCAGCGCCAAGGCCGCGACGGTCCTGGACCTGCGCGATGTGGTCGTCGACGCCACGCTGCCCGAGTCGGTGACCCTGGAGGCTGGTCGGGCACTGGATCTGAGCGCGGGGGCGACCGCCACCGTCATCGGCTTGGTTGTCGCCGGCAACACCGGGTCGGGGCTGGTCGTGGCGGGGCCGGGCGCCCGGCTTCACGCCGGCAATGTTGCGGTGTTCGACACCAAGGGGGACGCAGCGACCGGTCGCCGTGGGCGCGGCATCGACGTGGGCGAGGGGGGCGCGCTGGTGCTGGCCGGCGCGCGGGTGATCGGCAACCGCGAAGCAGGCCTATTGGTCCACGCTGGCAAGGCGCTGCTGGGCGGGGTCTGGCTGGCGGGCGGTCATGGCGATGCCAGCGGCGCGGCAGGCTGGGGCGCGGCGGTGCAGGCCGGCGGCACGATCGACGCCTTCGGTGTCCGCGCGGTTGGCAATCGCGGCGCGGCGCTGGCGGTGATCGGACAGGCAAGCCGGGCCCAGGTCGTGCGCGCGAGCCTGCATGACACCGCCGTGGCCCTGATCGTCGCGCCGGGCGGGGCGGTCGTCGGCGAGGCCGCGGACGGTGTGCACGTGGCGGCCGGTGGGCAGTTGGAGTTGGCGCAAGCCGTGGTGAGCAAGGCCAAGCGCGCGGCGGTGGTGGTGGACGCCGCGTCGGCCAAGCTGGTCGAGACGCGCATCGCCGGCAACGGCTTTGGCTGGTCGGTGCAGAACGGCGGCAAGGTCAGCACCCAACTGACAGCCGTCTCTGACAACGACCAGAATGTGTGGACGGGCGCGGCGCTGCCGACGTTGGGGCCGCTCGACCCGGTGTTCGGGCGGCCGACGATGGAACCGCTGACCTACTGACCCTTGCCAGCGCGCACTGCAGCCAACGGACGCGAACGGCTGGTTTCGGTGGGCGCGGCCCGCGAGGATCAGTCCCCGTCCGGCCCGAATTCGTACGCCACGCCGCCGCAGCCTGCCGCCCACACGCGGTGCAGCGGATCGTAGTGCTGCACGCCCGGCTGGCGGCTGCTGCGGTACAGCACGAACTGGTCCACCGTCCACGGCGGACTGGAAAACCCGACGTGGCCGCCCAGCCACTGGGCCACCCGGTGCGGCGGGCTGTCGCGCAGGCGGGCCAGCGTGACGTGGGGCAAGAACTGTCGCACTTCCAACGGGATCCCGAGGCCAGCGCAGGTGCGCGCGACTTTGGCCTGCAGCCGCTGCAAGGCGTCGCACGGCTGGACACCCGCCCACAGCGTCCGCGGCTTGCCGCGCGGCGGAAAATGGCCGAGGCCGGCCATCGCCAGGTCGAACGGAGCAAAACGCACGGCATCGAGGGCACGGCCGAGGTCGCGCACGCGGTCGGGCGCGACCTCGCCCAGGAACACCAGGGTCAGGTGGTGGTCCTCCGGGTCGGTCCAGTCGGCCCCGGGCACGCCGTCTTGCAGCGGCCACAGGGCGTCGACGTGGTCCGCTGGGATGGGCAGGCCGATGAAAAGGCGCATGGCGGTCCCGCAGGGTGACCCGACGGCGCGCGCGGCCCACCGGGCTGGCGAGCTTGCCAAACCGCAGCCCGTTGCGCTAGGTCTGCGCCAACCGGCCGCCGTGCCGCGCCGAATGAGGCCGTCATGCCGCGAGACCCCGAACTGCCGCACTACGACCTGGTGGTCATCGGATGCGGACCGGCTGGCGAAAAGGCCGCTGCACAGGCTGCATATTTCGGCAAGAAGGTCGCCGTCATCGACCGGGCCACGCCGGGTGGCGCGTGCGTGCACACCGGCACCTTGCCGAGCAAGGGGCTGCGCGAATCGGCGCTGGCGATGGTGCGGCTCAAGAACCTCGGCCTCAAGGGCATGACCTGCTCGCTCGCCGAGGACGTGCGCGTCGACGAGCTGCTGGCCCACAAGGACCAGGTGTGCGCAACCGAGGTGGACCGCATCCTGCGCAACCTGCGGCGCCACAATTGCACCCTTTTTGCCGGCAGCGCCGAGATCGTCGACCCGGGGCTGGTTCGCGTGCATCGACCGGGTCGCGAGCCGCTGGATCTGCCGACGGACATGGTGCTGATCGCCACCGGCACCTCACCTCACCGGCCGGCCGATTTGCCGTTCGAGCACGCAAATGTCTGGGACAGCGACGAAGTCGTGCAGATGGACTCGATTCCGCGAACGCTCCTGGTCTATGGGGCCGGCGTCATCGGCTGCGAATACGCAACGATGTTTGCGGCGCTCGGCGTGCAGGTTTCGTTGGTCGAACCGCGCGACGCGGTCCTGCCGTTCGTCGATCGCGACATCAGCCGCGAGTTGCTGGCGGCGTTCGCCGACCTCGGCATCGCCATCCACACGCAGTTCAAGTACGACCGGGCCGACGTGGGCGACGCTGGCGTCACGCTGTGGTGCGGAGACAAGGCCCTGCGCGCCGATCGATTGCTGTATGCCGCAGGGCGCACCGGCAACGTCGCCGGCCTGGGCCTCGACCGCATCGGCGTGCAGGTCAGCAACCGCGGGCTGGTCCGGGTGGACGACAACTTCTGGACAGGCGTGGGCCGCATCTACGCGGCAGGCGACGTCATCGGCTTTCCGGCGCTGGCCTCGACGTCGATGGACCAGGGCCGTGTCGCGGTCTGCCACGCGTTCGGGTTCGACTACAAGAAGCAGGTCGGCCGCTGGCTGCCGTACGGTATCTACACGATCCCCGAGTGCAGCTTGGTCGGCGCTACGGAGCAGGAGTTGGAAGCGGCCGGCACGGCCTACGAGATCGGACGAGCCAACTATTCGGGCAACGCGCGCGCGCAACTGGTCGGCGCCGATCGCGGCCTGGTCAAGATCATCTTCGACCCTTCGACCCGGCGGCTGCTCGGCGTGCACATCGTCGGCGAGCGCGCCAGCGAACTGGTGCACATCGGCATGACGGTGCTGCAGCACGGCGGCACGCTCGATACCTTCATCGACGCGGTGTACAACTACCCGACGCTGTCCGAACTCTTCAAGTATGCGGCTTACGACGGCCTGCAGCGGCTGGCGCGGCGATCGGCGTTCCGCGATTCGGCACCGGCCGCGTCGTCGCAGCACCCCAGCAGATCCAACGCCGCAACAAGCGATTGACAAAAAGCGGCCCCCCATTTATCGTCGCCCGCGTCCGACCCCTCGCGATCGGGAGGCCCTTTGGGTTTGCGTCGTGCCCACTACCGCAGCGCCATGTGGTCGTCGCTTTTGGCGGTGGCGGTCGTCGGTGCAGTGGTCGGCGCCAACCTGTGGTCGATCTGGCACGCCGAACCCGAACCGGCGAGCCTGGACGCCTTGCAGCGGCTGACGGCCCTGCAACACGACAACCGCGCCCTGCTGCCCGCCAGCGCCGAAGCCAGCGCCGCCGATGCCTTGGCGGGGACGCTGGACGCCGCACCGACCAGCGCGGGCGCCCGTTCCGCCGTGCACGTGACAGCGCCCGCGACGACGTCGGGAAAAACGCGCGAACTGACGCGAAGTTGCACCGTACAGCCCGGGGAAAGCCTGGGCGCCGCGCTCGGACACCTCTACATCCAGGGCGCCACCCAACGGCAGGTGATCGACGCCTACACCCGGCTGCGCAAGCCCGAGCGATTGCAGGCCGGGTGGCGGTTGTGGGCCCGCTTTGCCGTGCAGGGCGAGTCGGCGCTGGCCGATGGTTCGACGTTGTTGGCGGTCGTGGTGGCACCCAACCATGGCGAAGGCGTGACGGTTGCGCGCAACGAGGGTTCACCGTCGGGCTTTGCCGCAGCCGAGGGCGGTTTGCCCGGAACGGTGGTGCGCCAGGCGTTGCGTTGTCCGGTTTCCGGCAGTCTGGACCAGGCGATCCGCCGCTGCGGCGGTGACGAGGCGCTCGCCGCCCACGTGGGGCTGCTGCTCGCCGATCGCCTGCATCCACCGGTCGAGCTGCACCCGGGCGACGAAGTGCGTCTGGTGTTCGACAACCTGATGGACGGCGACGCACTGGTGCGGCACCTGGGCATCGCCGCGGTGCAGGTGCGGCCGGTGGTCGGCACCACCATCACCGCCCTGCGCTACCGCGACGGCGAGGGCGAGGGCTACTACGCGGCCGACGGCAGTTCGCAAGAGGCGATGTTCCTGCGCCAGCCCCTGCGATCGGGCCGCACGACCAGCGGCTTTGGCATGCGCCTGCACCCGATTCTGCACCAGATGAAAGCGCACTATGGCGTCGACTTCGCGGCCCCCACCGGCACGCCGGTGTACGCGGCGGCCGACGGCGTGCTGGTGTCGGCCCACAGGGCCGGGGCGGCCGGCAACCTCGTGCGGTTGCGCCACGGCGACGGCTACACCACCGAGTACATGCACTTGCATCGCTTTGCGGCCGGCCTCGCCGCTGGCGACCGCCTGGAAAAGGGCGACGTCATTGGTTTTGTCGGCAGCAGCGGCCGGTCGACCGGACCGCACCTGCACTTTGGCGTCAAGCGCAATGGCAAGTACCTCGACCCGACCTCGACCGGCACGGTGGCGCAGCCTGGGCTTTCCGCGCGCGCACGCAAGCCGTTTGCCGCGCAGGCCGCGACCCTCCTGGACCTGATCAACGGCCTGGACAAGGCGGGCAAGGTCGCTGGGTCGTAGCGGGCTGGGTCGGCCGCGCCTCGACCGGCATCCGATCGCACCCCGACGCCAACTGCATGAAACGAATCGCCTTCGCCTTGGCCCTGCTGACGCTGTGTTGCGCGGCGGTCCACGCGACGGCGCATCTGGACCGCCACGCACCTGCCGGCGGTTCGCCGCCCTGGCAGCGTGCCCTGCTCGGCATCTCGAACGCCGCCACCGACGCTCGGTTTGCGCTGCATGGGCCGCGACCAGCACCCGCGGACATCGCCGTGGTCGCCATCGACAGCGAGGCGTTGGCCCGCTACGGGCGCTGGCCGTGGCACCGCGACGTGCTGGCGGCGCTGGTCGACGGCATCGGCTCGGCGGGTGCGCGCAGCATCGGCCTGGACATGGTGTTCTCAGAGGCCGACCCGCGCGCGACCGACGGTTTGCGCAAGGCACTGACGGAGCGCGGCCTGGGCGCCCTTGCCGACGAACACGAGACCGATCCGCTGCTGGCCGGCGCCCTCGCCAAACACGCCGACAAGGTGGCCCTTGGTTGGCAGACCGACTCGCCGTGCATCCCCTTGCGCGATGGGCCCTCCGGTTGCCCGGCGGACGAAGACCAATTCGCGCGGACGGTGCCGCCGAGCCTCGGGCTTTTCGCACTGCCCAAGCCCAAGGGCAGCGCGATCGTCGTGGCGCGATCGCCGTTGGTTCACGCGGTCACCGTGGTCGCCAACCAGGACCTCTTTGGCGAACAGGCGCGCCGCGCCGGGTTCTTCAACGCATTCCTGGATCCCGACGGCGTGGTGCGCACCAGCTACGTGGTCATGGCGGTGGCCGGCCGGCTGCACCCTGCGCTCGGTCTGGCGATGGCGCAGGTGGCGTGGGGTGGCAAGGTCCGACCGGCCGTGGCCGACGATGGCCGGTTGCTGGCCCTGGGCCGACCGGATGGCGCCGCCCTGCCCGTCGACGAGTCGGGCCAATTGCGCCTGAATTTCTACGGTCCCGGCCGATCGTTTCGCTACGTGTCAGCCTCGGCGATCTTGGCCGGCGAGGCGGCTGCGCTGGCGTCGGTGCGCGGTGCCCACGTGCTGGTCGGGTTGACGGCGCTGGGCGCCCACGACATGCGGGCGTTCCCGTTCGATGCCAACGTGCCCGGCGTCGAGGGCCACGCCACCCTGCTCGGCAACCTGCTCGACGGGTCGGCGTTCGCAGCGCGCGATCGGGTCAGGGACGCCTGGTGGCTGTCGCTGGTGGTGCTGTCGGCGGGGTTGCTGGTCGCGCTGGCCCTGCAGCGCCTCGATGCGGTGCGCGGCCTGATTGCGGCGGCCGTGGGTCTTGGGGGCCTCGGCGCAGCCGACGTGTGGCTTTTCGCCAGGGGCGTGTGGTTTGACAGCGGCGCTGTGCACCTGGGGCTGTGGCTGACGGTGGCCACGTTGGTGGGCGTGCGCTATTTCCAGGAGCAACGATCGCGGGCCTTCATCAAGAGCGCGTTCTCGCGCTACGTGTCGCCTGCGCTGGTCGATCGCATGGTGGCCGACCCGGCCGGGCTGCGCCTGGGCGGCGAGAAGAAGGACCTGACCATCCTGTTCAGCGACATCCGCAGCTTCACCACGGTCTCCGAGCGCCTCGACCCGCGCGAACTGGTGGCCTTCCTCAACCACTACCTCGGCCGCATGACCGAGATCGTCTTTGACCACAAGGGAACGCTGGACAAATACATCGGCGATGCGGTGATGGCGTTCTGGGGCGCGCCGCTGGACGACCCCAACCACCCGCGCGGAGCGCTCGACGCCGCCGTCGCGATGATCGCGGCGGTGGACGCGTTGCGGCCCGGCGTCCAGGCACGTTGGGACCTCGCTTTGCACATCGGCATCGGCGTCGCCACCGGCGTGGTCAGCGTCGGCAACATGGGCAGCGAGCGCAATCTGGCCTACACCGCGCTCGGCGACCGCGTCAACCTCGCCGCCCGCCTGGAATCGCTGACCAAGACCTACGGCGCAGCGATCCTGACCACTGCCGACACCTTGCAGGCCGCGCAGGCCGGCGGAGGCCGCTACCACGCACGCACCGTCGATTTCGTGCGGGTCAAGGGCAAGAAGGAACCCGTGGAGCTGGTCGAACTGCGGGCCGAGCCCTTCGATCCTGCCGAACTGACGGAGTGGACCACGGCCCGCGCACATTACCTTGGCGAGCGATTTGCCGAGGCGCGCTCCGGGTTTGCGCAGCTTGCGACCGATCATCCCCATGCGCTGTACACCTTGATGGCCGATCGGTGTCAGCATTGGATCGATCACCCGCCGGGCCACAACTGGTCGGGGGCGTGGACCATGGAGAGCAAATGAAAACGGCGGCGATTGTGGGTATGTGCCTCGGCGTTTCCCTTGCCGGCGCCTGTGCATGGGCGGCCGGTCCGCCGGTCCTGGAAGCCGTCACCGGGGGCGACGGCGTCAAGTTCGTGCGCGGCGGCAAGGCCGAGGTGGCAGACGAGGGCGACGAACTGCAGGCCGGCGATCGCCTCCAGGTCGGCGCCAAGGCCGCCGCGCGCATCCTTTTTGGCGACGGCACCCATGTCACGCTGTCGGGCGGCTGCGACGCCGAAGTCGCCAGGCCGCTCGCCGGCGCCTCAGGCTTGGTGCTGCACAGGGGCAACCTTTCCGCCACCGTGGCCAAGCCGCCGACGCCCGTAGCGGTCAAACCCAGCGCTGCCGCGGACCTGCGCTTCTACATCAAGACCAACGCGGCGGTGATGGGGGTGCGCGGCACCGAATTCGTGGTCGATCACGACGATGCCGCCGGCACCAAGGTGCACACGCTGCACGGCCGGGTCGAGGTGGCCAGGAGCGACGACGACCTGCACTTGGGTCGCGGCGTGCGCCTCGGGCCGGCGGATCGCTTGCGCGCCGACAAGACCGGCATCGGCAAGCCCGGCCGCTTCGACAAGGCGGCTTTCGGGCGCGATCGCGCCAAGCACCACCACCTTGCCGCTGAAATTGGCAAAAAGGGCTTGCGCAGCCGCGACGACCTGCGCGCCCGATGGCAGGCCCGCCACAAGGACCGCGGCGACCACGCCGACAAGCACAAGGACGGCAAGGGCGGTTCCGACAAGGCTGCGATCAAGGCCCATGGCGCCAATGGCGCGGCCGACAAGAAAGCCGATCGGCCGGCCCGGCACGAAGGCGGCCGCCCGGACAAGGGCGATCACCGCGATCGCCCCAAAGCCGGACGTCGCGATCGGGAATGACCGGGCGTCACAGGGCGCCCTGGACCTGCATCCACGCCCGCAGCCGATCGATGAGGCGCCGGTTGGCGCGCTCCATGGCGTCGGCGGTGCGCCCGCAGGCCTGGCCCGCCTCGGCCAGGTTCATGCCCTGGCGGTACACCAAGTCCAGCACCGAGCGCTCGGTGGATTCGAGCACGGGGTCGAGGCGCAGGAGGGCTTGGCGCAAGGCCACCTGGGCGGTCAGGGTGCCGGACGCCACCAGATCGGCGCTGACCACGGGTCGGGCGTGGCGGTGCACGGGCTGGTTGTGGCGCCGCGCCAGGTCGAGGGTGCTGCCGCGCATCCGCGGGAACGCGAACGTCGACAAACTGCCGCGCGCGCCGTCGTGGCGGTCGCGCATCGTTGTCCAGGTCAGCAGGGCCTCGCTGCGAGCATCGTCGCGGACATGCGCGGGCACGCGGCGCGCGAGCGCCGTGGCGAGCTTGAGCGCGACATCCAACTCGCCCTCCGCCGTGGGGTAGGGGGCAGTGCGCTCGGCGCGCGGCAAGGACAAGGGGGCACACATGGCGACCTCGCGAACGGGGCTGGACCGGGACGCGCGCCACCGCGGCGCGCTCGGTGTCGCCACCGTGCAAGGGCCGTGCCAGCCGTGCGGATCGCCGTCGATCTCCCTGTTTTCAGCGCCTTTGCATCGACAATGCCATGTGACCCCTGGCCCGGGCGGGGTCAGGGGGCCCCGGCGCGCGCCGCTGCCATTGCCTCGGACGCCAGGCGAACCAACAGCGGCCGGCTCGCGCTCAAGCGGTGGTCGTCGTCGACCTCGACCAGGCGCAGGCCGTGGCGGACGGCGAATGCCCGCGACCAGGCGATGTCGACCACGTCGTCGCCGCGCGCATGCAGCAACACCGTGTGACCGGGCACGCGGGCAATCGCCGCCACGGCCGGCCAGCGGTCGGCGATGAGCGCGGGGGCGCACAGCACACAGGCCGCCACGCGGTCGGGGTGGCGGTCCGCGTAGAGCGCGGCGACCAGCCCGCCAAAACTGGACCCGACCAGCACCAGGCGACCGCGGTCGGCCAGATCGCGCTCTGCGATGGCCATGCGCGCATCCAGGTCGAAGACACCCTCGAAATCGGGGGCGTGAACGGCCGGGTCCAGGTCATACAAGGCTTGGAATTTGCTGCCGTGTGGACCCGACTCGAGGCCGTGCAGGAACACCAGTTGGACGGCGTGCAGAGGTGCGTTCATCGGTTCCAGGCGCTGCCTACAAGCGGTCCACGCCCCCCGCGGTCTTCGCGGCGGGCAGATGGGCCTTGGCGGGCCGCCGCGCCAGATGCGAACCGGCCAGCGTGGCGAGAGCGGTGCTGACGGCCGCCGCGGTGGTGCCGCCCAGGTTCATGGCGTCCAGGTCCTGGCGCGCCGATTGCGCATCCAGCGTCCCTTCGTGCAGCCCGATGGTCTGGGCGATGAGTGCGCAAATGCCGTGCGCGTCGGGCAGGACCAAGGCCCGTTCGCCGAGCAGGCCCTGCCACTGCTGCAGGATCTCGGGCTCCTTGCCGTGGTAGCCCTCGGCGACCACGATGTGGAAGACCTCCCAGGTTTCTGCGGCCTTGGCAATGGCATCCTTGGCCTTGCTGTCCTTCTCGGCCGTGTCGCCGAACACCTTTTTCAACTGGTCGCGCGGCAGGTCCCAGGTCATCTCGTCGCCCATCGTGAAGAGGTACCCCTTCTTGGCGCGCTTCTGCCACGCATCGGTGCGGGTGTGGTGCGCCGCGAACCAGTGGGCGAGGGCGTAGGACTCGTGGCGCTGGCCGCCGCCGCCGCCCTCGATCCAGATGCGCGTCAGCCACATGTCCATCTCCAGGCCCGACTCGAACTGACCGACCTGAAAAGGGCCGCCGTCGGTGTAGGCGTCACCGATCGCCGCAAAAAGCACCTGGGGATCAGCCACGTAGCCACGATCGACCAGCATGCGCATCAGGCCGCCCAGTTCCTCGCGAGCGAACCGCTCGGGGATGGTGCCCATCGACCCCGTGACGTCGAACGCCACGATGACCGGCACGCTGTCGGGATGCTGGGGCGAGTCGCAGCTCTCGCGAAAGGCCAGGCCGTGCGGGTTCATGGTCGGGTCGACCTGGCGGTTGCCAAAGATCTGGTCGCGGGTCTGGGTGGTGCGCGCATTCGACAACTGGCTGTAGGCGTCGTCGCTCCAACTGGTGTAGCCCATGGGGTGCTCCAAGCGGCCGCGGGCGGGCCGTACAGGTCAGACCGATGGCATGGCGAACGGGTGGAACTTGCGCGGCCCGTAGGCGCGGCGCTGGGCCATCTTCCAGCGCTCCCACACTTCGAAGGCGTCGGCAAAGCGCTCGGCCGGTCGCTCCAACCGGCAACCGCGCAGGATCTCGGTCATACCCTCGGGGATCGGTGTCGCCAACGGGTCGCCGAGATCGGTCGGGCGCTTGCCCGTCCACAGATCCACGCCCGCGGTCTGCAGCAAGGTGCCGGCGGCGAGGTACAGGTCGAGCCGAGGCGAGGCGGCCTCCCGGCGAAAAACCTCTTGCGGGTAGCGGTTTTTCTGCGCGGTCGGCAGCGCGCCCAGGTGCGGGCCGTCGGGGTAGCGCCAGTCGCGGACCGCGTAGCACCAGTCCACGATCACTGCGCCGTGGGTGACCGGGTGGATGAGCACGTGGTCGGCCAGCACTGCGCCATGCACCACGCCCTGCCGGTGCAGCCAGGCCAGGAACTCGAAAACGCGGTTGCCCATCCAGGCCACGGTGCGGCCTTCGACGCCCTTGGGATAGGCGCGCTGTACATCGGCCAGCGTGACGTGGTCGGCGGCGATCGAAAGGAGGTTGGCGCGGCGACCGTCGTCCAAGTCCAAGGCACCGCGCAACCGGGGCACGTAGCGGCAGAACACCTCGACCTGCTCCTGGGGCCGCGACCACAGGTGGTTGAGCACGCGGGCTTCGTTGTCGAGCAGGTCGTTGTGGGCCGGATCGCGTGTGACCTTGAGGACCAACTCGTCGTCGGCGCTGCCATCCTCGTCCACCACCGCGAAGAGGTCGCACAGGTCGCCACCCGGCAGGTCGCGGACCACGCCGTAGTCGCGGCGACCGACGTGCACGGCCTGGCCACCGTGGCGCGCCGACCGACGCAGGTGCCGCTCGGCGAGGTCGCGCCAGGCGTTGAGCATCTGGAACGCCTCGGTCGCAGTCTCGGTCAGGTCGACGCTGTGGACGTAGCGATCGGGGTGGACCTTGGCCGCCCAACTGCGAAACGACGCGCCGAGCACCTCAAGGCGGGCGTCGAGGTCGGCGCCGTCCAGCGGACCGAAAACGTCGGCCGGCCGCCGGGCGGATCGCAGCGACGCGGCATGGGCGTGCAGTTCGTCGGCAAGCGACATGGCGGGCCAAGGCGCGGGTGCGCTGCGCCTAGGGTATGCGCAATGACGGCACGCGGCAACCGGGGCCACCAAGGTGAAAAATCGTGATCTCGACCACGTTGCGCGGGCCAGCGACGCCGTGCTTTGGCCCGCGGCGTTTCCGTCTGCTAGGCTGGCCGGGCGGCGCAATCGCCCTCCCCCTGGGCGGCGCGCTCGAGCGCGGAGCCACAGCCCATGACCACCTGCAAGACGACCCTGGCGCGCGCCATCGCCGCGCTCGCCGTTGCCTGTGTCGCCGCGTGCGAAGAGGGCGACCCTGGCGCACTCACCGGCACCAGCAACGCCGACGCGATCGGCGGCGAGTTGACCGTGGGCGGCGCCGACACCGCCGACTCGGCAGCGGACGGCACCCTCGACGCCACCCAGGCGCAGTTGGAGACCCAAGTTGAGGAGGCCTCGGCGGTCGAGTCCGCGGCCGAACCCAGCGGCGAAGTGGCCGACGTCGCCGCGGAAGTCGCCGCGGAGACGGTCGCTGAGGTCGCGACACCCGACATCAAGGCCGAGACCGTCGCCGAAATCGCCGACCCGTGCGCGACCAAGCTCGCCCAGTTCACCAAGCTGGCGCAGAGTTCGCTGGTCTGCAAGGAGTTTTTTGAGTGCCACAAGCTGGCGACGGCGGCGGCCAACTGCCCGGACTGCCTGTCGTGGCACAACGGCCTGTCGGCCGACACCCAAAACCTGAACGACTACACGGCCGAATGGAAGAAGTCGGGTTGCGCCAAGGCGTGCGGCGGGCCCTGTGGCGACACCGTCGCCCACGTTGGGGTATGCACCGGCGGTCAGTGCGAGACCAAAGCGCTGTCGTGCAAGGAACTCGACGACGCCGCGGCCAAGGCGTTGGCGGCCGGCGCCAAGTGCACTGCGGATGCCGACTGCAAGTTCAAGGTGTCCAACACGCTCGGCTGCGGGTGTCCGACCTTCGTCAACGTCAACGCCATGGGTCCGGGCAAGCCGCTGTTCTTGTACATGACCATGCTGGTCAAGGCCTACAAGGCCAAGACCTGCACCAGCGAAGTCACCTGCGCGTGCCCGGACCCGCAGACGGCCAAGTGCGTGGCCGGCGTGTGCATCGCCCAGTAGCTGCGCTGGCGCTGCCGGGCGCCTGCGCGCTTCTTCGGCAGGCTGTGCCGCCGATTGCCTTTCGCCGGTCGCCGTGGCACCTTTGCCGGACCCGCATCCGCCGCGCCTTGGCGCGCCCCGGTGGACGTCGCCCATGGCCGCACCCGACCCGAACCAGCGCTTTTGCCCAGCGTGCGGCGCCTACGCGCTGGCGCAGACCTGTCCGGCGGACGGAACCTTCACGGTGGTGCTCAAGAAGTTCGCGGCGGGCACTGAAATCCGGCCGGGCGACGTGGTGGGCGAACGCTACAAGATCGTCAAGCCCCTGGGCGAGGGCGGCTACTCGTCGGTCTTTGCCGCCCAACACGTGATCACGGGCCAGGAGACCGCGATCAAAGTGCTCAAGGCCGCCTGGCCGGGGCCCGACGAGCAGGCGGTGCGGCGCTTCTACCGCGAGGCGCGGGTGACGGCCGGGCTCGCGCACCCCAACACCGTGCGGGTGTTCGACGTCGGCCAGACCGAGGCAGGCGCCTTCTGGCTGGCGATGGAGCTTTTGCACGGGCCGAGCCTGGAGCAGGTGCTGCAAGAGCGTGCCAATGGCAAGCCGCCCGACCGCGTGGGTCCGGGCGAGGTGCTGACCCAGGCCGAGTGCATCGAATTCGCCATCCCGGTGCTGCGCAGCCTGCACGAAGCGCACGGCCAGTTGCTGGTGCACCGCGATCTCAAGCCAGCCAACATCGTGCTCGCCAAGGTGGCTGGCGAGACCATCGTCAAGGTGCTCGACTTCGGCATCGCCCAGACCCGCGGTTCGACGTTGACCACCACCGGCATGGCGCTGGGCACTCCGGCCTACATGAGCCCGGAGCAGTGCCAGGGCCTGGAGCTCGACGGCCGCAGCGACCTGTATTCGATGGGCATCGTGCTGTGGCGATGCGTGACCGGCGACGTGCCGTTCGCCGACGCCAACCCGGTCAAGCTGATGCAGGCGCACCTGTCGCGACCGCTGCCGGACATCTGGCGCCGGGCGCGCACGCCGCTGACCCAACCATTCGTCGACGTGTTGCTCAAGGCGCTGCGCAAGGACAAGGACGCGCGCTACCAGCAGCCCAACGACATGCGCGACGCCTTGGAGGCGGCGAGCGGCGAGATGAGCCGCACGGCCATGGACATGCAGGCGTTTCGCCTCGACGGCAAGGCGCCGCCCGCGCGCAACCGGCCGCGCAACTCACCGTCGCGGCCGTTGCAGGCGGTGGACCGGCCGCGCAGCGACCTGCAGCCGCTCGTGCGGCCGGCCAAGGTGCAACTGGAAATCACCGTGCCGAACCCGCCGCCGTCGAGCGCCCCTGTCGCCGCCGCGCCACCGCAGGCCGCCAAGCCGCCCGCCGCGTCGGTGGAGACGCCGCTTTCGCCCGCGCGGCCCGTGCGCTTGCGTCCGCGGCCGCCCGTGGAGCCCGAGTGGCCACCGAGCGACGATTCGCTGCGCTTGTCGCGGGCGCCTGCGCCCGGGCCGGCGGAGCCGCCCGGGCCGCGGCCGGTGTCGCAGCCCGTCCGCCTGCCCGACCGCCCCGGCCTGCGGTTGGGGTTGGCCCTCGAACAAGAGGATCCTGGGCTCATCCGCAAGGTGACGCTGGCCTCGGCGCCGTTGCGCGCCGACAAGGTCGCGGACGGCGACACCGATCGCCACAAGGCCCTGCACATCAGCCCGGTGCGCGAACCCGCCACGGCCGCCCCCAAGCCCAAGAAGGTGTGGCGCAAGACCATCCCCATGCGCGGCGGCAACGTGGTCAGCGGCTTGCCTTCCGCCAACGAACCGGGCGATACAGAGCCGATGTAGGCCTCTTTGTCCGCCGCAGCACTTGGAGATTGGAAAGCAATCGTTCGATCCCTCTCACATCAAGATGGAGCCGCGAGTCGGACATCTGGTCCGCGAGCCGGCGGTCCACCGACCAAGCAAACGGGGCCAAGAAATGATGGATGAAACCACTTCCGGGCCTTTGGAGGGTGTATTCACAAAGAACGCCGACTGCGGCTCAGGATGCATCCCGGCATGCATTGTTGCTCCTTGATCCCTGCCTGCGGCGTGCCCGAAGCACGCCTCAGTCGGTCGCCGCGCCGCGCCTCGCCTTCCGGGCGCCTCCTGACCCTCGTATCTTGAATGCACCCTCTTAGGTTTCGCATGTCCGCACCCGACCCAACCCGGCCTGTCGCGAACCAGGACATCACCTCGATCCTGGTCGAAGACCGCGCTTTTGCGCCGCCCGCCGACTTCGCTGTCCGCGCCCACCTGGCCGATCCGGCCGCCGTGCGCGCGCTGCGCGAGCGGGCCACCGCAGACCCGGTCGATTTCTGGTGCGAGGTGGGCCGCCAGGACCTTCGCTGGACCAAGCCCTTCACGGTAGGCCTGGACTGGAGCGACGCCCCGCACGCGCGCTGGTTTGCAGACGGCGAACTGAACCTGGCGGACAACTGCCTCGACCGCCACTGCCAAACCTGGCGCAGACACAAGGCGGCCCTCATCTGGGAGGGCGAACCCATCGGCGACGGCGGCCCGGAGATTCGCACGCTGACCTACGGGCAACTGCTCGAACAGGTGCAGAAATTCGCCGCCGTGCTGCAAAGCCTGGGTGTCGCTGCCGGCGATCGCGTGTGCCTGTACCTGCCGCTCATCCCCGAAGCGGCCGTGGCCATGCTGGCCTGCGCGCGCATCGGCGCCGTGCACTCCGTGGTGTTCGGCGGCTTCTCAGCCGAGGCGTTGCGCGACCGCACCAACGACGCCGGCGCCAAGGTCATCGTCACAGCCGACGGCGGCTACCGGCGCGGCAGCTTGCTGCGCCTCAAGGATGTGGTGGATCAGGCGCTGGTCCAGCACGGCGGGGCGCCGAGCGTAGAACATGTGGTGGTGGTGCGCCGCGCCGGCAACGAGATTGCCTGGGCACCCGGCCGCGACCACTGGTGGCACGAGCGCATGGCCGCGGCTCCGGCGGGCCTGGCGCCCGTGCCGGTGCCGGCCGAGCACCCGTTGTTCATCCTGTACACATCGGGGACAACAGGAAAGCCAAAGGGAATCCTGCACACGACCGGCGGCTACGCGGCCCACGTCACCCGCACCGCGCGGTGGGTGTTCGACTTGCGCGACGAGGATCTGTTCTGGTGCACCGCCGACGTCGGCTGGGTCACCGGCCACAGCTACGTGGTCTACGGGCCGCTCAGCAATGGCGCGACGGTGCTGATGTACGAGGGCGCGCCGGCCTTTCCGGCCAAGGACCGGTTCTGGGACATCGTGCAGCGCCACCGCGTGACGGTGTTCTACACGGCGCCGACGGCGTTGCGTACCTTCATGGCGTGGGGCGAGGCGCCGATCGTCGCCCACGATCTGTCGAGCCTGCGCCTGCTCGGCACCGTCGGCGAACCCATCAACCCTGCGGCCTGGGTCTGGTACCACGAGGTCATCGGCGGCGGCCGCTGCCCGATCGTCGACACCTGGTGGCAGACCGAGACCGGCGGCATCCTGATCGCGCCGCTGCCCGGCGTGCAGACTTGCGTGCCTGGCACGGCCACGGTGCCGTTGCCCGGCATTGTCGCTGACGTCGTGGACAACGCCGGCCACCCGCTGCCGGCCGACGTGGGCGGCCTGTTGGTGGTGCGCCACCCGTGGCCGGGCATGGCGCGCACGGTCTGGGGCGACCGCGAACGGTACAAGCAAACGTACTTTTCCCGCGTCCCCGGCATCTATTTCACGGGCGACGGCGCGCGCCGGGACCGCCACGGCAATTTCTGGATTCTCGGCCGGGTCGACGACGTGCTCAACGTCGCCGGCCACCGCATCGGCACCATGGAAGTCGAATCGGCGCTGGTCAGCCACCCCGACGTCGCTGAGGCGGCGGTGGTCGGCCGGCCCGATCCGGTGACCGGGCAGGCCATCGTGGCGTTCGTCACCCCGCGCGCGGGCGTCGTCACGGGTCCGCCGCTCGGCGAGGCGCTGCGCGGGCATGTCACCAAGGAAATCGGCGGGTTGGCCAGGCCGGCGGAGATCCGGTTCGCCCTGGGGCTGCCCAAGACGCGATCGGGCAAGATCATGCGCCGGCTGCTGCGCGAACTTGCCACCCAGGGTACAGTGACGGGCGACACCACCACGCTCGAAGACTTTGGCGTGCTGGAAAAACTGCGGGTGACCGATGAGGAGTGACTCCCCGAAGCGCCGCTGGATCTGGGCAAGCCTGGCCGGCCTCTTGCTCGCCATGTGCGTGACCGCCGCGCCGCGCCGCTGGTATTCCAGCTCGTGCACGGGCAGCGGTGCGTGCGATGGCGACGGCGTGTGCGTGCAAGGCTACTGCGCGCGGTCGTGCACCGGAAGCGACGAGTGCGGCGGCGGCATCTGCATCGAGAAGCATTGCCTTGCGCCGAGCCTGGTGTGCAAGACCGCGCACTGCGCCGACGCCAACCAATGCACCATCGACCTGTGCAACCCGGCCGACGGCAGCTGCCGCCACGACCCGGCGTCCACCGCGTGCGACGACGGCGACGTGTGCACCATCGGCGACGAGTGCATCGACCTCGGCGGCGGCCAGGCGGCCTGCAAGGCGGCGGCCAAGTGCGACGACGGCGATCCGGCGACGGCCGATAGTTGCGACAAGGTCTCAGGTGTCTGCAACCACGGCGTCCCTTGACGTGTGCAGTTGACGATAACCGAGTTCAACCGCAAGCCTTTTTCGTCGCCCCTTGCTCCGGATCGCCAACGGGACTACAACCCGCCCCGCGCGCCCGGGGCCGTGAACCCGGATTGGCCGACGATGCCCAGCTTTCCGAAAACTCCCGCGGGCGGCCCTGCCGACGACGACGACTTTGCGGCGCTGCTGGCCGAGGCGGGCACCGCGCGACGCACCCGCTACAAGCCGGGCGATCAGGTGCGCGGCCAGGTGATGCTGATCGGCGAGAAGACCGCAACGCTGCAACTGCCGGACGGCCAGGAGGGGCTGCTCGACCTTTCGGGCATGCGCGGCAAGGACGGCAAGCTCGCGCTGGCCAAAGACGACTTCGTGACCGGCTACGTGTTGCGCATCCGCGACCGTGTCATCGAGATCGCCCGCCAGATCGGCAAGTCGCAAATCAGCACCCAGGTGCTGCAAGATGCCGCGCAGAGCCAGATCCCGGTCGACGGCACCGTGACCGCCAGCAACAAGGGCGGCTACGTGGTGGACCTCGGCAATGGTGCGCAGGGCTTCTGCCCCCACGCGATGATCGACGTCCGCCGCGTGGAGGATGCGGCGTCGTTGGTTGGCCAGCGCTTCCAATTCCGGGTGCTCGAAGTGCGCGGCGACAAGGACGTGCTGCTGTCGCGGCGAGCGGCGCTGGAGGAGGAGCAGGCCCGCAAGGCCGAGGATACGCGCAGCCGGTTGGCCGTGGGCGCAAAGATGTCGGGCACCATCACCAACGTGCGCGAGTTCGGCGCGTTCGTGGACCTTGGCGGCGTCGAAGGGATGATTCCAGCAAGTGAATTGGCGTACGGCCGCGTCAAGGTCGAGGACGTCGTCAAGCCCGGCGAGAAAGTGGACGTGCAGGTCCAGCGCATCGAACCGGGCCTGGACCACAAGGGCCGCCCCGTCGAGCGCATCTCGCTGTCGATGCGGGCGCTGGCCGCCGACCCGTTTGCCGTGTTGGGCGACGAAATCGAGCCCGGCCACATCCTGATCGGCCGCGTGCGCCGCGTCGAACCGTTCGGCGCGTTCGTCGAGCTGGTGCCCGGTGTCGAGGGCTTGGTGCACATCAGCGCCTTCGGTCGGCGCATCAGCGTGCCCGGCGAGGTCGTGCAGCCCGAGATGAAGGTGCACGTGCGCGTGCTGGCGGTGGACAAGGCGATGCGGCGGCTGTCGCTGGCCTACGTGGACGCCGACAAGTTGGCGGTGGTGCTGGACCCGGCGGCGGCGGTGCCCCAGAGCAAGACCGCGGCCCAGTTCGTGGGGGTGGCCAAAGTGGAGGCCGGCGACCGGCTCGACAAGGCCGCAGCCGCGGGGCTCGCGAACGCGCCGACCAACCAGCGCCAGGAAAAGCCGCGCGTGCCGTCGATCGGCGAACTGCTGGACGTCACGGTGGACAAGACCGAGTCGTTCGGGGTGCTGGTCCGTTTCGGCCAACCCGGCGCCATGGGCCGCGGCATGGTGCCCATCAGCGAACTCGGCCTCGCCCAGGGTGCGGACATCCGGCGACACCTGCCCGTCGGCACCACGTTCGCGGCGGTGGTCATCGACAGTCGGCCCGATGGCCGCGTGCGGCTGTCGCGCACCGGGGCCGAGCGGGCGCGCGAACGGGCGGAGGCCGACTCGTTCCTGGCCGCGCAGGCCCAGCAAGCCGCCAGGGGAGGCGTCGGCACGTTTGGAGAACTGTTGCTGCAACGCCTGGGCCAGCCCGGCGCGAACCCCGCCAAGAAGTAGCGGTCGAGGGCCCTTGCCATGGCCGGCCTGCTCGACACCTTGAGCCCCGACCAGACCCAGGTCTGCCGTCATCTTCCGTACCCCATCGCCGCAGTCTGGCAGCAGGTGCTGCAAGCCAGCAACGCCACCCAGTTGCAGGCACGGCTGCGCACCCAAGTCGAGGTGGTCGCGCGGCTGGTCGGTGTCGTTCTGCTTTGCGAGTACCTGCGCGGTGCGCCCGACCCCGGCATCGAAGCGGCCATCGACCATCTGCACAAGCCAGAACCGGAGGACTGGCGCGACCTGATTGGTCTGCTGTGCGACGTGCTGCAGCGCCGCGCCGACCCCACGGTCATGGTGCAACCGCTGGTGGGCTGGCGCCGCCGCCACGCGCACGCCGACCGCGACGGCTTGCAGCAACTGGCGTACGTGCTCGAACTGCGCAAGCAAGGCCTGACGGCCACCGAGATCGACGAGTCGTTCGAGGCCAGCAAGCACCTCGAAGACCTGCTGCAGGGCGTGCTGGACCTGATGGAGTCGCTGCGTTTTCTCGGCGCGTGGCGGCTGCTGCGGGTGGTGAAGCTGACGACCCTGCGCCACAAGGGGTTTGCCGGCCGGTTGCAGATCTTCGCGGGCGGAGCCGAGTCGCCCGATCCGGTCGCGGCCACCTGGACCGCGCACCTGGTCACCGACGCCGTGTACTTGCTGGACCCGCACGCCACTCAGGTACTGGAGTTGTCGCCGCTCGTGCGCATCCTGCCCCACCCGCGCACGCGGCGGCCGTTGTGTTTCCTGTTTTCGCACGCCGAGGCCTTGCAGCGGCCGACCCTGGTCCACGACCCGAGCGGCGTGCACGTGGAGACCTCGATCGCCGGCCCGGCGGGCGAGATGCCGCTGCGGCAGTGGCTGGACATGCGGCAGGTGCACGGCGCCTGGCTGGCCAACCAGGACAGCGATCGCAGCTTGTGCGTCGATCCGCAGGCCCAGCATTACCTCGCCGCCAAGCGCACGCTGCCCGGTCGGCCGATTTCGGGGCTGTCGACCCTGGCCTTTGGCCGGACGCGCGGGTCGTCGATGTTTGGCAGGGGCCGACGTCTCAGTGTGGGCGTGCAGGTGACGTTGGCGGTGGTGGTCGCGGGCGCAGCGGCGGCGTTGCTGGCCCCGCGGTCGCCCCATCGTGCGCCAGTGGTCATTTCGGACGAGGCGGCAGCTCCCCTGGATTTGCACGCCGATGCGCGGCGGGCCGTGGTGGCCGCGGGTCCGACTTCGCCGACGGTCGCCCCTGGGCCGGTGGCCGCGGTCGCCCCTGCGCCGGTGCCCGCGGTCGCCCCTG
>VGRO01000031.1 GCA_016875335.1 Deltaproteobacteria bacterium
CCCACGGAGCAAGCAAACGGGCCCGAGAAATGATTGAGTAAATCATTTCCTGGCCCTTAGGGACTGGAAAACAATAAGTCGATCACTCTCACATCAGGATGGAGCCGCGAGTCGGACCCTTGGTCCGCGAGCTGGCGACCCACTGAGTAAGCAAACGGGCCCAAGAAATGATTGAGTAAATCATTTCCGGGCCCTTAGGGTCAGAACTGGATGAGCACGCCGCCTGTGCCCTTCTGGAATGCGGGCGGCGTGTCGGGCGTCGTCGAGGCAAACTTGTAGGCCACGACCGACCCGCCCGCGACAGCGGCGAGCAGCGTCCAGAACCACCATTTGGCATAGATCGGCTTGGCTTCGACCACGCCCGGTCCCGTTGGCGCGACGATAACCCGCGGCTTGAGCACGTCGTCCACCAGTTTGTCGATCTGCTCGCGAGTGACTTTGTCGCGGCTCTCCCACTTGATGTCGCGGGTGACCTGGTTGATCACCTGGCGGCTGCTCAGGTTGGCCAACCCTACAGAAACCCTCATCTTCTCGCGGGTGCCGCTGGCCGACAACAACAGCACCATCGGCGTGCCCAGCAGGCCCTCGGCCTCGCTCAGCACTTCGGGATTGCTCGCTCCGCCAGCGACTGCGACCAGGCCTTTGCGCAGCGATTCCAGGGCGGCGGCCCGGCGGGCCGGGTCCAGTTTCTCTTCGACCAGGACACCACTTTTGTCGACGGCGACCTTGCGCATCTTGCGCGCGAACCCCTGCTTGGCCAGCGCGATCAACTGGTCGCCCTTGGTGCTGGTGGCGTAGGTCGGCGTCAGGCCCATCGACCGCCCATTGACGTACACGCGGGCGTTGGGCTGGTCGGTTTTGATCTCGAATTCGACCGACTCGCGGGCGGCCACGGCGTTGCGGGCCTTGACCAGCGCGGCCTGCGCCTTGGGCGAGTACTTGCCCAGATCGGTTTCGACCGCCACCTTCTGGTCGGCCTGGACCGCCTTCTCGAAGGTCTTGTCGGCGCCCTTGGGGTCGCCCGAGAGCAGCTGTGCGACGCCGAGCATCAACAACGCCCGAGGGTAGATGGTCAGGTCGGCCAGCACCGCGTACGCCACGGCGTAGTTTTCGACCGCATTTTGGAATTCGTCGGCGGCTGCTTCGTGGTCGCCGGCTTCCAGCTTGGCCATGGCGGCCTTGAAGGCCTGGTCGCCGGCCTTGGCGCTCGAGGTCTGGATTTCTTCGCCGCCCAGGTTCAGCGGCCCGTCGAGGTCGACGAAGCGCACGTTCTTGGTCTTCTTGAGCACCCGCACCATGTCGGCGGCGATTTCGCGGGTGGCCGCTTCCTCCTGCGACAGATCGACCAGCGTCAGGACCAGCGTCTCTTCGGCCAGCGCCGAGCCGCCACCCAACCACGCCATCAGCGTCGCGCTCAGCAGGGCCACGGCGCGCACCCAGCGCGGGCGGGCGCGGCGTGCGGCCGGAGGGAAGGTGCGAGATGGGTTCATCGCGGTCCTTTTGGCGATCGCGAACGCGCCGCGACCCCAGGAGTCGGCGGTATTGTGGGCCGGCGGCGGCAGGTTGTCGAATTGGTCGCGGAGCCGCACGTCACGGCGCAAAGGGCGTCGACACGGTCCACAGCTTGTCGAAATAATCGGCCAGCCCGGCCACGGCCGGCGCGTGGACCGTCTTGCAGCCGATTTCGTGGTACGCCTGCATGCCGCCGTAGCCCCAGTTGTTGCTGCCGAGCACGACCGCGTCGTCGACCACCACGAATTTGGCGTGCGTCACCACCGACTTAGGGTCGCTGCGCACGTCCAGACCCATCTTGACCAGGTGCGCGGCCGAGTCGGCGTTGACGTCGTTGCCCAGTTCGGCCCAGTCGCCAGATTGGTCAAGGGCGATGCGCACTTGCACGCCGCGCTGGTGGGCCGCCGCGACCTTCTGCGCCAGCTGTGTCACCGGCGAACTCGCGTTGGCCGGGTCCAAGTTCATGCCGTAGGTGCACAGCCAAATGCGCGTCTTGGCCGCGTCGACCAGCGGACCGACCACCGCAGCGTAGCCGCCGTCGGCGTAGAGCGGAGCCACCGTGCTCTTGCCCGCGACCATGGGCTGGCTCTTGCCCGAATCCGCCCACAGCTTGTCGATCCAGGCATGCAGCTGCGTCACGGCCGCCGGATCGCGGACAAGCACGTTCGTCTCGTTGTTCTTGGTCATCGACGGCGTGGACCAGTTGGTCGACCCCACCACGAACCCTTGCTCGCTCGCCACGACCTTGGCGTGGGTGCGCAGTTTGGGGCTGTCGTATTTGGCTTGGACGCCCGCAGCCTTGAGCTGCGCAAGCGCGTCGGCGTTGTACGGTACTTCCTCGTCGAGCAGGACCCGTACGTCGACCCCGCGCTGGTGGGCCTTGATGGTAGCGGCCACCAGCAGTTGCGGCCCGTCGCCCTGGGTGACCTCGAACTGCACGATCCGCAGCTTTTTCTGGGCGGTCTGGATGACGTCGCGGGCCCGGCCGAAATAGGCGCCGTTGTTGGCAATTTCAATGGGATCGCCCGGCGGTAGCGCCGCAATGGGAGCGGTGCCGACCGTTTCGCTGCCCGGAGCCGACGCATCGGCTTGTCCGGTCTCGGCGGCACGCCCCGCATCGTCCACGTCGCTGCCCGCATACACGGTGTACATCGGGCCGGAATCGCGGCCGGCGCAGCCAGCGGCTGACACGCCGAGGGCGAACGCAAACGACAAGCCTTGGGCGAGCGCCTGCCATGCAGAACGGTCCAAGCGCGCACCCTGAGCCACCGTCGTCGGCGTCCGCAGCGTGCAGATGACGGGGTCAGTTCTTTGCACGCGCTCCCAAATCCAAGATCAAGCCTTGCCTGGACGCGCCCGTCGTCTGGGCAGAAAATGCGCGCCGGACTACCCGCCCAACAAGCGCGACCGTCTGGCGCCCAATATCTGCAGGAACTTAGCCATCCCCCTTGGCCTCGCGGTCAAGACGGTGGCGACGTGCGGCGCGGGCGACGACCGGCAGCTTGGCCAGCTTGTCGAGCAGGTCTTCGACCAGGAACGGCTTGTCCAGGAAGTCGTCCGCCCCGTAGAGCGGCGCTGTCATCTCATTGAGGTTGGGGCCGATGGCCGTCAACATCAGGATGCCGACCTCGGCGAACTCGGGCCGTGCCCGCAGCGCCTTGCAGACCTCCCACCCGTTGATGGCGGGCATCATCACGTCGAGCACCACGAGATCGGGGCGGTTGGCCATGGCGGCCGCCAGCGCCTCCTCGCCGTCGCACGCCACGGTCACGGTGTACCCGGCCTGCGCCAGGGTCTTGCGCAGCATGTCGGCGATTTCGTAGTCGTCCTCGGCCACGAGGACCGACAGGCCATTGCTCCGGGTCATGGTGCGCGCTCTCGGTGGCCCGCGGCGGGCCGGCGGCGAGTGTGCCGGATGTGGCGCAGCAGGGCAATCGTCGCCCGCTCGTGCAGATCCCTCGACCTGGCCCGCGAGCGATCGCCCCAGCGCGGCCCACTGCTCAAGCGTCAATGCCTCGGCCCGCACCAGCGCGCTCACCTCGGCGTCCGCCAGCGCCGTCTCGATTGCCGAACCGGCAAACCCACCCATGCGCAGGGCATTGGCCAGCGTCTTGCGTCGCACGGCGAACCCGGCGGTCACGATCCGCGCCATCGTCGGCCAAGCGGGCAGGTTCAGCACCGGCGCCAGCGGCGGTTCGACCACCACGACGGCCGAATCCACCCTGGGCGGCGGCTGGAACGCGCCGCGGCCGACCTTGAGCGCGATGCGCACGGCAGCCCGCAACTGCACCTTGACCGAGATCTGGCCGCGGTCCGGGTGCGAAGGGCCGGCAACGAGGCGGTCGGCGACCTCGCGCTGTACCATGAACACCATGCGCTGCGGCGGCGTCGCCAGGTCCATCAGCGAAAACAAGATGGGCATCGCGGCGTTGTAGGGCAAGTTGCCCGCAACAACCGGGGTTGGTCCCAGCGCGGGGTCGGCCAAGAGCGCCGGCCAGTCCACCGCGGCGGCGTCGGCCAGTTCGATACGGCAAAACGGGCGGCCGTCCGACGGCTGCAATGGGGCAAAGCGTGCGGTCAGGGCCGCCGGGACGCGGCGGTCGAGCTCGACGAGCACCAGCGGCAGGGGACTGTCGACTGCGCGCGGCAGTCGCGCAATGAGGTGCGCGGTCAGGTTGCCCGTGCCGGGTCCGATTTCGACCACGCCAGAGCCCGGTTCGGGCGCGGCCAGCGCGGCGATGCGGTCGAGCACGCCGGCGTCGTGCAAAAAATGCTGGCCCAGCGCCTTGTTGGGCGCGAGCGCGGGCCGGGTCACGGCGCACCCGCGGCAGGGACGGTCGCCGCCCGTCGCACCTCTCCGGTCGCTTGGGCGTCGAGCGTGAACGGATCGTCGCGATGGCCCGCGCGCAGCAACGCCTCGCCCAGGCACGCCACCATGGCGCCATTGTCGCCGCAGTAGGCTGGCGCGACCGGCCAGAAGCGCACCCGTGCCCGCGCACAAGCCTCGGCGAAGCCCGCCCGCAGTCCGCAATTGGCTGCCACGCCGCCCGCGACCACCAGATCGCGCAGGCGGTGCCGGCGCACGCTGTCCAGCGTCACGCGCAGCAGTTGCTCGACCACCGCAGCCTGAAAGTCGGCGCACAGGTTGGCCCGCTCCGCGCCTGTCGGCAGTGCGCCGGACGCGTACTGCGATGCGACGTGCATGCGCACCGCGGTCTTGAGTCCACTGAACGAGTAGGCGCCATCGCTCCGCCCGAGCATGCCGCGCGGCAGCCGCACTTGGCCGACGCGGCCTTGCGCGGCCAGGCGATCGACCTCAGGCCCCGCCGGGTAGGGCAGGCCAATCAGCTTTCCGAACTTGTCGAAGGCTTCGCCCGCGGCGTCGTCGAGGGTGCGGCCGAGCAGCACCAGTTCGGCCGGTCCATTGACGCGGTATAGACTGGTGTGCCCGCCCGACACCGCCAGCGCCGCGAACGGTAGGCGCGGCCGGGGCCAGTCGTCGGCGTCCAGGCCCGGCGGTCGCAGCATGGCCGACCACACGTGCGCCGCGGTGTGGTCCACGCCGATCACGGGCTTGTGCCAGGCCCACGCCAGCGCGTTGGCGGTCTGCACGCCGACCAGCAGCGCTCCGATGAGGCCGGGCCGCGCAGTGACCGCGATGCCGCCGAGGGCCTGCGGCGCAACGCAGGCCTGCGCGAGCGCAGCCTCGATGGTCGGCAACACCGTCATCAAGTGGTTGCGCGCCGCGACCTCGGGCACGACGCCGCCAAAGCGCCGGTGGATCGGAATCTGCGTCGCTACCGATTGGCCCAGCACCCGGCCGCGCTCCACGACCGCGGCGGCCGTCTCGTCACAGGAGGTTTCCAAGCCCAGCACGGGCCCCAATGGCGTGGCGCTGGTCACTGGGCTATGGGTCGACGTGCGCCTGCCGCTGACCTGTGCCGAAAACGTGCACCATCAGCTTCTTGGCCTTGTCCACGTGTTGCGCGAGCGGGTGGGTGATGTAGGCGTCGAGCAGTTTGCGCGCTGCCTCAAAGCGGCGGGCCTCCAAGTCCAACACCGCAAGGTGCAAGAGCACCTCCGGCTGCGCATTGGGGAGCGCTGCGAGGCGCACCAGCTTGTGGCGGGCCTGGTCGCCGTGGCCGCCGTCCAACAAGGCGACCGCCTCGTGGAACTCTACCGCTGCCGGGTCTATCGGCCCGGCACCGGGGCCACGCGGCGCCAAGAGCCAGCCGGCGACGGCGACCAGCGCCCCAGCGGCCACCACCCACGGCCACACCCGCGGGCGCAGCAGCAACATGGGCTTGGGCGGCTCGGGCTCGGGTTCGTCGTCGACCTGTGCCACCGGGATCCATGCATACGGCCGCGCAGCCACCCGATCGGGTGGGGTCTGCGCAGATCCGGCCGCGCCGTTGCGGTCGCCAAGTGCGCCGCCCGCCACCAATTGATCGCTGTCGGCAATGCGCATGCTGCTGCGCGGCCGGCGACCGTCGAGGCCGACCTCGGCGGCGACTACGCCCGATTCGGTCGCCGGCCCCACGCCAAACCAGCCCGTGCTGCCGAATTGGCGATTTCTGCCCCCGACCGCGCCCAAGCCCAGATCGGTCTGGCGCACGCCCGGGCCGGCGACCTTGCCCGCGCTCAGCAGCGAAGAAGGGGGCCGGCGCGGCGCGCCAGGGGGTGGTGCAGCGCCGCCATGAATCGGCGTCGGCGACCGGTGCGTCGCGACTGCCGTGGCCGACCGGACGGCGTCCGGGATCGGCGGGGCCTCGTCGTTGGCGGCCGGCTGATTGGCCGCCGGCTTGCCGGTAGTCTGCGAACTGATGGCGTGGATGTGCGCGGGCGTGCCAAGCAGGTTGGCGGCAATCTCCGCCGGATCGGCCGAGGGCAGCGCCTTGCCGTCGGACCCGATGCGGTACAGGTGCGTCGTCGGGTGGCTGCGCCGCCGCTCGGGCATGGTCGGCGCGTCTACCAGCGACATGGGCACAGCCGACCATCCCGAGGAGGGATGGCCCGCGGCGGAACCCGCGGGCGCCAGCGCCGGCACCGAGCCGGACCGTGCGTCGCTGGCCGTCAGCGGTGCCGTGGCGATGCGCGGCGACGTTTCGACCTGGGGCACCACCGCGCCGCGCTTGATGCGCGCCTCGAGGGCCGCGAACGCCTCCAACTCGTCGTCGCCGTCGCCGCGGATCGCCTCGCCCAATACCTGGCCGCTGGCTATGCGGCGGAACATCCCCTCGGCCACTACCGGCAGGGGGCGGACGCGCTCCCAACGCACGGTGCAGACGCAGTCGCTGTATGGAAGGCTCTGGCGCGCCTCTTCGATGCGCCGAGCGTATTCCTGCGCCACGGCCAGCAGCGCCAGGGCTGAACCGCTCAGCGTCGGCTGACCGCGCCACGGCAGGGCGTCGAGGCGAAACGTGCCGCGCCGCCACGCGGCCATGCGCTCCAGGGCGTGGCGGCCGGTCTCGTGGTCGATCTCCGCGTGCACGAGGTCGCCGTCGAGCAGCGCCACCACGCCATTGCGTCCCTGCGACTGCAGCGTCAGGATCGCGGTCTTGCCGGCGCCTGGCCGCGGAATGCGGTCGATGAGACTGCCCAGCAGGTCGACCAGCGTTTCTTCTTCGAGCGAACCTGTGCGCGTCTCGTGCGGTACGGCGGCGCTGCCGATCTGGGTGGCCGCGGAGACGACGGCGACCAACTCTTCGGCGTTGACGGGGCGCACGGCGACGCCCGCCCAACCGGTCGACTCGACATAGCGCTGCGCCACTTCGCGTTGCGCGCGCCCCACCACGGCGACGAACGCGGGCGGCGGCGCCTGGTCCGCCAGCGCTTCCCACAGGGCGACGGTCTGGCCGACCTCGCGGAATGCCGAGACCAGCACCACGGCCCCGGGGCGGCTGGCGCGCAGGTCGGTCCACTGCTGGACCGCGGACTCGGCGTCGCGTACCGCGTGGGCGGCGACGCCCGCCTGGACCAGGTCGAGGGCCAGCATGCCGGCCTCGATCGGGTCGTCGGCGACCACGACCACCTGCGCGCTGTTGATCGAGACGGCCATCGCCAAGAAGATCCATGCGCGTGGCGCAGTCGCGCCAGCCTTCCCCAACTAGCCGCAAACGGGGCTGCCCGTCAAATTCCCCGGGGGACCTTGGCGCTGCCTGCGCGGTCGACTCCCGCCGGGCTGTCGGGCCGCCAGCGCCGAGGGCTTGGCCGGCCTGCTCGCGACGTCAACGCAGCGCCCCCTTGCTCTGGAGCGACCGCTCAACACTGCCCAGTGGGCACGCCGACGTTGGCGCTGTGCGGACGAATGCGGGCGGCCTACTTGGCCAAACCGTCGATCTTGCCGGACAGGATGAAGGCGATCACCAGAGAATAGATGACCAGCGACTCGATGAGCGCCAGCGACAGCAGCATCGGCGTGAAAAGCTCTTTCGCCGCTGCGGGGTTGCGGCCGATGCCCTCGAGCGCGGCCGACGCCGCCTTGCCCTGGCCGACCGCGCCGCCGGCCGCAGCCAGGCCCAGGCCCAGGCCCGCGGCCAGCGCCAAATAGCCGGCCACCGTGTTGGTGTTGTCGGCGGCGCCATCGGCGGCGAACGCGTTGACGGCCACCAACAGCAGCGACACCGCGCAGGCCAACGCGATGGAAAGGTTGCGCTTGAACATCGTACTCCTCCAAACATGAACCGACGGTCCGTGCCGCCCTTGAGTGAACGCGCGCCCGCACCGCGAAACCCGCGGCTGGCCGAGCGGTCTGACTGGCGAATCCGGGTTCGCCCGACCCCTGCGCCGCGCCCTAGTGGGCGTGCGCGTGTGCCTTGTCGCCGTGGCCCTTCGAGCCATGGTCGTCGCCGTGATCGTCGTGGTGGGCGACCGCCAGCGAAATGAACACCGTGCTCAGCAGCGTGAACACCACCGTCTGCACGATGACCACCACCAGCCCCAACGCCATGACCGGCAGAGGCACCAACGGCAGGTGGAAGTTGAGAAAATTCTCCATGACCTGGTGGTCGCCGTACATGTTGCCGAGCAGACGCAGCGACAGCGAAAACGGCCGGACCACATGGGCCACGATCTCCAGCACAATCATCAGCGGCGCCAGCCCGAGCACCGGACCCGCGAAATGTTTGAGGTAGTTTCCGAGTCCTTGGACGCGGATGCCCGAGGCGTGCGTCACGAAGAACACCGTCAAACCCATGACGATGTTGGTGTTCAGGTTGTCGGTAGCGGGGGCGCCGAGCGGCAGGAGCGCCAGCGCGTTCATGGTGAAAATGTACAACGCCAGCGTGCAGATGAGCGGGAAGTGCCGGCGCGCCTCGGCCTCGCCCATCATGCCCTTCATCAAGTTCCACACCGCGCCGACCACGACCTCGAAGAAAAGCAGCGCCGAGATCTTGCGTTCGGGCAGCACGCCTGCGTCGGGATCGGCAGCCAGACGCCGCCGCACCGCCGCGGCCCCGCCAAACAGCAGCGCCAAGGCGACCAGCGCAAAGAACACATGGGTCAAGTGACCGTCGGTCGAAAACGGCTTCTTTTCGACCAAGGTCTTGTCCAACGGCGTACCGGCAAGCGCGTGCTCGACCCGGGTGCGCACCGCCACGTGGCCGTCGTGGCTGGCATCTTTGCCCAGCACGACCGACAGCCACGTGAAGGGCTCAGGGTGCGCATGGCCGCCTGCATGGCTCGCGCCGGCGTGATCGCTGTCCGTTGCTGCTGGCGCACCACCGCCGGCGGCCTGCGCGGGGGCTGCGGTCCACAGGACGCCCGCCGCGCCCAAGGCGAGCCAGCCGAGGACTCCACGCCGCCAAGCGCGTGGGGCCAGATACGCAGTTCGGTCAACCACTGATACCTCCAGGCCGATCACATCGCCGACAAGGCTGCGCCGGACCCGCCGGCGGAATCGTGGGCGGGCATCGCGGCCAGTCCCAGGGCCACCAGGGCCGACGTCCAGCCGAGCACGACGCCCGCGGCCGACGGCTGCAACCAAACAAGCACGGCCGCCACTATCGCGCACGTGGCTCCCAGCTTGATCGCGAGCAGCCCCTGCGCCACCACACGCCCAGGCCGTTGCCGGCCGACCAAGCGCGCGGCCGCCCACGCCACCACCCACAGGTTGGCCGCGCCCAGGGCGGCGCCCAGGGCCAGGCCCGTCAGCAGGTGTGCGCCTGACCATGCGCACACGACAGCGACCAACGCCGTGCAGGCGCCGTGGATGCGCAGCGCGCGTCCTAGCAGCAGCGTCTTGGTTTCGGTGATCGCGTTGGGGGAATTCATGCGGGGCGTCCGGAGGCCGAATCGGGCGGCGTCCGGGCTGTCCTTTCCACGAACTAGGTGGGCGCAGGGGGCGCCGGCTGGCGGGGCCGGGATTCGGCTGTTTGCGGCAATCGTCGCGGGCCGCGCGCGCGCAGCCTATGGATTCGGGTGAGGTTTTTCGATTCGGCGCCTCCGGTCGGCTCACCCGGTCCGCCGTCGGCGGCGCGCTTCGTAGCACGCGATTGGCGGGGCGGTCAAGGCGAACCGGCCGACCCGCCGCACGGAGGTCCGCGGCCGCCGCCGAGGTTCAGTTGCACTGCCCGGCCTGGCACACCTTGCCTGGCGCGCACGGGGTTCCGTTGGCGATCGGCGGGTTCTTGCAGCCGGCCGGTTTCGCGCAGGTGTCGGTCGTGCAGGGGTTGCCATCGTCGCACGCGGCCGGGGTGCCAGGGGCGCATTTGCCCTTGGCGCAGCCATCGCCGACGGTGCACGGGTTGCCGTCGTCGCACGCGGCGCTGTTGAACGTCGCCTTGCAGCCCACGGCCGGCAGGCACAGGTCGTCGGTGCACGGGTTGCTGTCGCTGCACACGGCGACGCCGAGCGGCTTGCAGGCCAACTGGTCGCAGGACTCGCCCACCGAACACGCGTCGCCGTCGTTGCACGGGTCGGTGTTGGCGGTGTACACGCAACCCTTGAACGGCACACACGCGTCGTCGGTGCAGTCGTTGGCGTCGGCGCAGTCCTTGGCGTTCTTGCCCAGGCACGCGCCCCCGGTGCACGCATCGTCGGTCGTGCAGGGGTCGCCATCGTTGCACTTGGCAGTATTGGCGGCGAAGGTGCAACCCGTGGCCGCCAAGCAGCCGTCGTCGGTGCACGGGTTGGCGTCGTTGCACACGGTTGGCCCGGCCGGCACGCACTTGCCGCTGCCGCATGTGTCGCCGCTGGTACACTTGTCGCCGTCTTCGCACGGCAAGGTCGTGGCCGCGTGCGCGCACCCGGCGGTAGCCGAGCACGAGTCGCTGGTGCACGGGTTGGCGTCGTTGCAGTCGAGCGGCGATCCCGCCTTGCACAGCGCGCCGCTGCAGGCGCCGGGCTGGCACACGCTGCCAAGGTCGCATGGTCCCGCTTTTGCCGTGTGCTGGCAGCCCGCGACCGCGTTGCACACGTCGATCGTGCACGCGTTGCCGTCGTTGCAGTCCAGCGCAGTCTTGCCCTTGCACGCGCCTGCCGCGCACTGGTCGCCGCCGGTGCACAGACTGCCGTCGTCGCACACCGCGGCATTGGCCGTGAACGCACAGCCCTTGGGCGCCTTGCACGCGTCGTCGGTGCACGGATTGTTGTCGCTGCACGGCGGAGGCGGTCCGCCCGCGCACGCCCCCATCTTGCACACGTCGCCGGTCGTACAGGCGTTGCCGTCGTTGCAGGGCGCGCCCTCGGTCAGCGGTTGGCCCGCGCACGGCGCACCGGCCTGGGCACAGTCGCCGGAGGTGCACGGGTTGCCATCGTTGCAGGGCGCGCAGATGGGTGCCGCGTCGATGTCACCGCCATCGGAAGCGCCGACGTCGCCCGCAGTGTCCTTTTCGGCGATGTCCCCCACGTCGGCCGCGCCGATGTCGCTTGCAGCGTCCTTCGCGGCGATGTCCCCCGCGTCGGCCGCGCCATCGCCAGCAAGGACGACGTCGGGCAACTCGGGTGTCGACCCGTCCCCCGGTCCGGCCAGGTCTGCGCCGTCGAGGGCCCCGCCGTCGCCGTCCGCCTTGTCGCCGTCCGGGGCCGCCGCCCCATCCTGGGTCGCCGCCCCATCCTGGGTCGCCGGGCCATCGCCGACGGCCGCGTCGAGGTCACCGTCCGGTGCCGGTTCGCCGTCGGGCAACGGCAATTCGGCGCGACCGCCGCCATCCTCGGCGCTGTCGGCCGGTTGGGGATCGGCATCCGATTCGGGCGCCCGGGCCACAGCGCCGTCCGCGCCGGGCGCCGGTTGGTCCGGTTCGCCGCCTGCCTCGACCCCGCCAGCGACGCCGTCGGCGACAACGCAGCGGTCGCTCGACAGCACCAGACCGGCCGGGCAGCCGAAGCGCAGATCGGCTTCAGTGACCGGACCACACGCCGCGGCCATCGCCCACACCGGCCAAGGCCACCGCATCAGTCCACTCCGTCTGGCCGGCCGATCGAGCGTTGCACCGCCTTGCTGGCATCGTCGGGGTCGCGCACCAGCCACGCACCCGTGGCCGCGGCGCCGATGCCAAAAACCGCGCTGCCCAGTGCCGCATTCCACCAGTCGAGCACGGCGTTGCTGCGGATCACCGCGGCCGGCTTGCCGATGCGGGTCAAGTCGAAAGCGTCCGAGTCGGGCAGCTTGCTCTGGTTCAGCGCATCCTGGCGGTCCACGGCCTTGCCCGCGAAATACAGCGCAGCGATGGCGGCCACGCCGGCGACGACGAAGGCGGCGACCCCGACCCGCGTGTGCCGTTCCGGCGGCGGTGGAGGCATAGGCGTGCTTGACGGCTCCGGCGCCGCGGCAGGCGGGTCTGGCACAACCGCGATGGGTGAGGGTGCAGCCTCGGGTGTGGGCGGCGCGGGCGCGGCAACCGGGGTCGGCGGGCTCGGCGGCGCGACCGCGGGCCTTGGCGCGACCGGGGGTTTGGGCGGCAGTGGCTTGGCGACGACCACCGGTGCGGGTTTGGACGGGGGCTCAGGCTTGGCGGGCGGCGCGGCTTTCGACGGCGGCGGGGCCTGAATGCCGAGCGCCTGCAAGTGCGCGATCTCCAATTCGGTTTGGAAGCGCACCTCCTTGGGGACCCGCCGGAGCGCAGCCGTTGCGCGCAGGGTGGCGAGCGCGGCTTCGGCGTCACCGGCCATCCACAGTGCGTGACCAGCGCGGTAGAGGTAGCCGGCCTTGACCGGGCACGCCTGCCACGCCTTGCGAAAAAGGTCGGCGGCCTGAGCGAATTTCCCGTCGCGGTCCAGCGCATCGGCCGTGCGCGCGGTGGCACGGGAGGCAGCGTCGGCGCACCGCGACCGGGGCGGCGCGGCAGCGCTGGCCGGGGCGGACCCGACCAGATGGGCGGCGCACCAGAGCGCGCACAGCGCCCACCCGCGCGACCAGGCGCGGCGTCGGCATGCGTGGGGTCCGGCTGGGCCCGAAGCGGTCAAGGTACTCCAACGTCCGCGGCGCGGGCGCGGTCCGGGCGCGGCCTCCGCGATCTGCCCGCTTCCCGTGCACCCGATCCGATTGTGCGGCCGCGCGGCAACCTGTCAATTTTCGTGAGGCGCCCGCACTGCAGGGCCGGGTTCGCCGGTGCATGCGCGCCGCCTGCGCGTGGTGACCGGGCGAAGGCGGCCGCCGCGGAGACACCGACTACCCTGGACCCCGGGCCTGCGGCGTTGGGCATGCAGAACTTGCCGTTCGGCGCCAGCCTTGACGCACCGCCAGCGCGCGAGTAAGGTCACTGCCTGCGCAATTCGTTGCGACGGCGCTGCTGAGCCCCGGCAACGTAGCGCGATACACCGCCGCAACGTGGCGTGCAAAGGACAAAACATGCGTTCGACGCTGACTTCGTTCCAGTTCGGTCGGGCAGCCCTGCCGCTCGCCGCCGTGGCCCTGCTGGCCGCCCCAGCGGCGCACGGCGCCATTCCGGGATTCTCCGCGGTCGAGGGCGCGCTGACTGCCAGCGGCGGCGCGCCGGCCGCCGACGGCATCTACGCCGTCACGTTCGCCGTGTACAAGGAGGAGACCGGCGGCAACCCGCTGTGGAGCGAGGGCCCGGTCAACATCGGCGTCAAGGGCGGCCAGTGGACGCACCAGTTGGGCAGCGTCAAGCCGCTGGCGGCCGGCGTGCTGAACGGGGCCAACCTGTGGCTCGGCTTGCAGATCGGCAGCGACCCCGAACTGCCCCGCCGCCAGCTCTCGTCGGCCGCGTTCGCGATGCGCGCCGCCGTCGCGGATGCCCTGGAGTGCAGCGGGTGCGTCGGCGCGGGCGCGCTCGACCCCAAGGCCCTGGAAGGCCTGGCCAAGAAGTCCGATCTGGCTGCCGTCGCGCTGTCGGGCAATTTCAGCGATCTCAAGGGCGGCCCGGACCTGAGCGCCTACGCCAAGACCGCTTCGCTGGCCGCGGTTGCCACCTCGGGTGAATTCAAGGACCTCAAGGGCGGCCCGGATCTGAGCGGCTACGCCAAGGTTGCCTCGCTGGCCCCAGTGGCTCAGTCGGGCAGCTACAACGATCTGAAGGACAAGCCGGCGATCTCGGACGCCGGCAAATCGGGCAACTACGGTGATTTGCTCAACAAGCCGGTGCTCGCCCAGGTCGGCAAGAACTGCGGCACCGGGCTCGTCGTCAGCGGCATCAAGGCCGACGGCAGTCTGGAATGTGCGGCTTCGGCCATCGCCCCGGACATGATCGACGAGATCAGCAACGGACTGATCTGGAACCAGTTCATCGACTCCACCCCGGGCGGCCAGAACATCGACATCCTGGACGGCAACGGCGCTGGCAAGAGCGACTCCCTGAACTTTCCCGACATCGGCACGGCGCAGTCCATCTGGGTCGTCGTCGATCTGGTCAATTCGCAAATCAGCGACTTGACCATCGAATTGTACGGCCCGGGGATGGGCAACCCCTACGTGCTGCACAGCAAGTCGGGCAGCGGCCAAACGATCAAGACCTCGTACAACAAGGAGACGCCGCTGGCTTCCGGCGACATGAACAAGGACTGGGTCGGCAAGAACCCCAAGGGCACGTGGTCGATCACGGTCAAGGACCCCAACGACAACCAGTTGAACAACCCGTTGGACGGCAAGTTCAGTTGGTCGCTGTCGATCCAGACCCTGTCCACCAAGAAGATCCAAATCAAGGGCAACCTCATCGTCGATGGTGACCTGACGATCAAGGGCGTCAACACGGCGCAGACCAACAATACGTTGCCCGCAACCTATCGGTTTGCAAGCTTTCACACCCACCAGCACTCGCAGACCAGTTGGGTCATGGGCAACAACGCGGCCATGTTCGGTGGCGTCCACCCTTCGACGTGGACCGACGGCAGCGCGGTCGCTTCGAGCATCTCGGCCGACAAAGACGTGCAGCGCGCCCTGTTCACGCAGAAGCGGTTTGCCGGCAAAAATGCCATGGTGTGCAGCGACGTCTGGCTGATGTACTCGTCGACGGATGGCAAGGTGTGCGCCGCGCTTTTCCGCGTCAAGAACAGCACGGGGGCCGACATCACATGGACGCCCCACTTCTACTACACCGCCTACAGCGGCTGGAGCGAAGCAGCGTCCATTGCGGTCAACGGCGCAAACGTCTGGTCCAACGGCGGAACCAGCAACACGTCGGTCGGCTTGACGATTCCCAAGAACCGCGTCAGCACCGTGATCTTTGTCGCGACCGGCAGCCACGCGCACCACATCGGCCACAACATCCACGAGCGCGTGACGTACTTGGCGTTCTACAACAACTCGTTGGCCCTGCCGAGCGGCCTGTCGTTCGTCGACGACCTCGACACGGCCACCGGCGGGTACGAGCAATAGGCGCTAGGAGCCTGTCGGACTATCGTCCGACTGGCTCCTACAAGCACACCCCCGCCTTGCACTGCTTGCCGGCCCCACAGGGCGTGTTGTCGGGCAAATTGTCGTTTTGGCAGCCTTTGGCCTTGTCGCAACTGTCGGCGGTGCAGGGGTTGTTGTCGGTGCAGGCGATGACGGCGCCGGCGCACACCTGGCTGGCGTTGCAGGTGTCCTTGTAGGTGCAGGCGTCGCCGTCGTTGCAGTACAACTTGCTGTCGGCAAAGTGGGCGCAGCCCGCTGCGGCGCTGTTGCACTCGTCGTACGTGCACGGCTTGCCGTCGTCGCAGTCCTGCCACTTCAACGCCTGGCACTTCGCGGCGCTGGTGCAACTCAGGTGGACCCAAGGACTCGCGCGGACCAGGCGCGTGCGCGGCGTAAAGGGGTTGAGCGTGTCGCGGAAGCCCCAGGCCACCAGGTCGCCGTTGGACGCCGTGGTCAGCGCGCGAAAACCGTCCGTCGCGGTGGTGCTGGTTTTGTCGGTGTCGCGGATGGCGCCGTCGTTGCTCATCGTCCACAGGCACGGGCCCTCGTTGCTGGCGCCATCGGTGCGGTAGCCCGCCGCGTAGAAGTGCCCGTCCGGCCGCAGCACCAGTGCCTCGCCCGAGTCGTTGGCGCCGCCGCCATCGGCGGTCTCCCACCACGGCTTCAGCTTGGGGTCCAGACGCGCGAACCAAGCGTTGCGAGAGTCCTTGCCGGTCTGCGGCACGCCCATGTAGCCCGCAGCATAGATCGAGTTGTCGCTGCCTACGGCCACCGCGCGCACGCTGTCGGCGTAGGCCGTGCCGGTCTTCCACGTAGCCACGGTCGCGTCGGGCTTGGCCGGGTCGTAGAGCGCCAACCAGGCATCGGTGTTGCCGCCGCCTCCGGGCTCGGACGAAAAACCGCCGATGACCACCAGGCCGTCGGGTCGCTGGGCGATGGCGCGGCCGCTGCTTTTCCACAGGTTGGCGTTCTTGGCGTACAGCCAGCAGCTGTCGTAGACGAAATCGGTGCCGATGGTGGTGGCAAACGCCGTGTGCGACGACTGGTTGGCGGCCTCGCCGTGGCCAGTCACCCCAATTCGCGGCTTACCGCCCGCCTTGCTGACCCAGGTGGCCGCGTGGACGGTGGCGACCGTGCTGCCCGTGGCGAAGTTGCAAAGGATGACGCCCAAGTTCTTCAGAGACAACAGTTTGAGATCCGCGTCGAAGTGCGCAATCTTGCCGCCGGCTTGGTTGTTGCCAATGACCCAAAGCGAGCCGTCCTGGTCGACCAGCACCGTGCGCGCATCGCCGATGGCGGCGGTGCTCCACAGGTCCACCGTACCCACAAGGTCGCCGGCCAAGCTGAACTTGAAAAGCAACCCAATGCCCGCATAGTTGACCTCGTCGTTCATCAGGGCGCCATTGTGGCCGGTGGCGTAGATGGCGTCGGCCGTGGTCGCCACCGACGTGGTGTACACCGTCTGGGTCCCTGCGGGCGGCGTGTAGACCTTGTCCCACAGGCGGGGCTTGCCGCTTGCCTTGCAGGTCGTGCCCTCGCAATTGTCCAGGGCGGTGCACGTTCCGGTGTCGCACGGCACCTTGGTTCCGGGTGGCGACTCGGGCGTGGCGATGCCGTAGCAGCCCTTGACCTTGTCGCACTCGTCCTGGGTGCACACGTTGCCGTCGGCGCAGTCCTTGAGCTTGGCGGCGATGCACTGGCCCGCCTGGCAGTAGTCGCCTTCGGTGCACACGTTGGCGTCATCGCAGTTGCCGGTGGACACACCCGCGTACTTGCAGTTGCCGGTCGAGAAGTCGCACGTGTCGGCGGTGCAGACGTTCTTGTCGTCACACTGGATGACACCGGCGCACTTGCCCGCGGCACAGATGTCGGCCGTCGTGCAGCCGACGCCGTCGTCGCAGGCCGCCGTGTTGTTGGCGTAGACGCAGCCCTTTTTGGGGTCGCAGCTGTCGTTGGTGCACGCCTGCTTGTCGTCGCAGGGCAGCGCGGTTCCGCCCTGGCAGCCGCCGCCCTTGCAGGCCTCGCCGACCGTGCACGGGTTGCCGTCGTCGCACGGCTTGGTGTTGCTGGGGTTGGCGCAGCCCAGTGTCTTGTGGCACACGTCGTCGCTGCACGGGTTGTTGTCGTTGCACTTGCTGGCGCCGTTGTCGGCATGGGTGCAGATGCCGTTGCTGGCGTTGCAGCCGTCTTGGGTGCACAGGTCGCCGTCGTCGCAGTTGCTGGCTGCGCCCGCCTTGCAGGTGCCATTGGCGCAGGCGTCGCCGCTGGTGCACTGGTTGCCGTCGCTGCACGCGGCGGAGTTGGGCTTGGCGCCGCAGCCCGCCTTGGCGTCGCAGCCGTCGTCGGTACAGGCGTTGCCGTCGTCACAGACCTTCTTCTGGCCGGCGCAGTAGCCCCCGGCGCAGCCGTCTTGGGCAGTGCACGCGTCGCCGTCGTCGCACGCACCCGACTTGGCGGTAGCCACGCAGCCAATCTTGGCGTCGCAGGCATCGTCGGTGCACACCTTGCCGTCGTCGCAAGCGACCTTGCCCGCGCCCGCGCACTTGCCGGCCGTGCATTTGTCGCCGCTGCTGCAGGCGTTGCCGTCGCTGCATTCGGCGGCGTTGGCGGTGTAGGTGCACTTGCCGGCCGCGCAGGCGTCGTCGGTGCACGGGTTGGCGTCGTCGCAGTTGGCTGAACCGCCGGTGCACGCGCCGTTCTTGCAGGCATCAAACGTGGTGCAGGCGTTGCCGTCGTCGCAAGGCGCAATGTTGGGCACCGCGAGACACCCGGTCTTGGCCTGGCAGGTGTCGTCGGTGCAGGGGTTGTTGTCGTCGCACACCACCGCCGCCGCCCCCGCTGTGCACTTGCCGTCTTTGCACGCGTCGCCCTTGGTGCACACGTTGCCGTCGTCGCAGCCAGCGCTATTGGGGGTGGCCGCACAGCCAGATTTGGCGTTGCAGAGGTCGTCGGTGCACGGGTTGCCATCGTCGCACGCGGCCTTGGCGCCATTGCAGGCGCCGTCCTTGCAGGCGTCGTTGGCCGTGCACGGGCTGCCGTCGTCGCACGGTCCGCTCACCGGGGGATGGGTGCAGCCCAACTGCGCAGCGCAACCGTCGGCGGTGCACGGGTTGCCGTCGTCGCACGCGGTCTGGGCCTGCGGAAGCGAAAGGCAGCCGTAGCCGGCCTTGCACAGGTCCATGGTGCAGGCGTCGCCGTCGTTGCAAGTCAGCGCCACGCCCTTGGCGCAAGCCCCCGACTGGCAGGTGTCGCCGACCGTGCACGCGTCGCCGTCGTCGCACTTGCCGGTCTTGGCAGTCATGGCGCAGTTCCCGATCGTGGCCACGCATTGGTTGACCAAGCACGCGGTGTCCTGGGTCGTCGCACACGTCTTGACCGTGCCTGGGATGACCTTGCACACCGGCGCCTGGCCGGTCTTGTCGCAGTAGAGCGTGCCGTTGCACAGGTCGCCGTCCTCGAATTTGCCGCAATCGGCGTCTTTGATGCAGGCGCAGGTGCTGGTCTCGCCCACCTCGCACACCCCGAACTGGCACCAGCCGCCGGCCGAACACGCGTTGTCTCCCGGGCACTGGTTGCCTTGGTTCACCGGTTTCATCCCGCACGTGCCGGTCAGCTTGTCGCAGGTGTTCGCCAGACATACTTCGTCAAAGGCGTTGGGACACACCACCACCGTCGCCGGGTTGACCACGCATTTGCCCGCCGCCTTGTCGCAGAAAAGTGTCCCGTTGCACAAATCGCCGTCTTCCTTGGCCTTGCAATCCGCGTCGCTCTGGCATTGACAGGTGTTGACCGTGGCCACGCAGGCGCCGCCCGCGCACGCTTCGGCCACAGTGCACGGATTGCCGTCGTCGCAGGGCGTTCCGTTCTTGGGCAGGGCGGTCGCCGCGCACTCGCCGCTTTTGGGGTCGCACACGTCGCGCAAGCAGGCCGGGTCGTCGTCGGTGTTGCAGTGCACGACGGTTGCCGGATTAGTCACGCACTTGCCGGCCTTGACGTCACAGAACTGGCTGCCGTTGCACGGGTTGCCGTCGTCCTTGGCGGCACAGTCGGCGTCTTTGGCGCACTCGCAGACGTTGGCGGCGCTCTGGCAGGTGCCGGCCTGGCAGGTTTCGTTGGGGGTGCAGGCGTTGCCGTCGTCACACGGCTTGCCCTCGGCCACCGGCAGATGCACGCACAGCCCGGTCTTGGGGTTGCAGGTGTTCTTGCTGCACGCGGTGTCGTCGATGGTCAGGCACGAGACGACCGTGACCGGGTTGACCTGGCAAGCGGCGGCGGCCTTGTTGCAAAAAAGTGTGCCATTGCAGGCGTTGCCGTCCTCCTGGCCCTTGCAGTCGGCGTCGGACTTGCAAAAACAGGTGTTGGCGCCCGGCTTGCACTGGCCTACCTCGCAGAAATCGCCGGTCGTGCACTTGTCGCCGTCGTCGCAAGGGGTGTTGGCGGGTGCTGTCTGCAGCTGGCATTGACCCGTGGCGGGCACGCACGCGTTCTTCTGGCACGGGCCGTCCGCGGTCGATGGGCAGACGACCACGCTCGCCGGGTTGGGCTTGCAGACGTACGGCGGGCCAGCCGCCTTGTCGCAGTAGAGCGTGCCGTTGCACAGGTCGCCGTCCTCGTATTTGCCGCAGTCGGTGTTCTGCTTGCATTGGCAGGTGTTGACCCCGGGGCTGCATGTGCCGGCCTCGCAGGCATCGCCCTGGGTGCATGCGTCGCCGTCGTCGCACGCCGTGCTGGCGGTTGCCGCCAAATTGACGCATCCCGCCAATGGGTTGCACTTGTCCCCGGTGCAGGGGTTGGCGTCGTCGCAATCGAGCTGGCCGGGCCCGGCGCAACTGCCGCCTGCGCAGGTGTCGCCGGTGGTGCATGCGTTGCCGTCGCTGCAAGTTGCGCCGTCGGCGAGGGCTGCGTACGCGCATTGGCCCTTGGGTGTGCACGCGGCGACGTGGCAGGCCAGGGCCGCAGGGCAATCGGATGCGCTCTCGCACTGTTGCTGCGCCTGTGCAAGGTCGAAGCCCGTGCCTGCGTCCGCAGCGGCGTCGCCGCCAGCGGTGGCTTCAGGGCCCGGATCGCCGCCCGGCCCCAGTTCGCCCGCCGTTTCCACATCGACTGCGTGGCCCGAATCGGCCGCAAGTTCGGACCCGACTGCGCCGTCGGCGGGGTCCAGCGCGGTGGCTTCGGCGCCCGCGGTAACCGCGCCATCGCTGCAGGCGGCGCACGCCCAGGCAAGGGCGCACGCAAGAAGGCGGCGCCACGGTGGGCGCGCAGGGGCGATCGGCGGCATGGTGGAGTTCCGGGCGCCTGGAGGCGCGGCAGTGGCGCCAGCCTAACCGAAATTGGGCGGCCTGAACAGGCCCGAACAGCCCCCCCCATTGTTCAGACGCTAGATTTATCTGGGTTTTTCACTTCTCGCTCGCATCTGGGCGCACCCGTCGCGCGCCCAGACCCTGGTCGCAGATGGGCCTTGTACAGGTCGAGCGGCGCGGGTGTGCGTTGGGTCGTGCGGCATCTGCAGGCAGATTTCGGAATTCGTGCAGGCACCAAGACAATTCTCGCAATCTATCAGACACTTGAACAATGGGGGGGATCGTTCAAGTGCCAATTCGGCCCCCGGCGGCGATGCCACTGCAGCCGGCAAGAGGATTTGGTCGCGGCCGGGTGACATTCACCCATTTCTTCAGACAGTTGAACAATGGGGGGGGCGTGAAACGCGGTTGAAATCGCCCGAATTTCGTGCGAGCCTGCCGGCCCGCCGAGGCCGCGACCATGCACGACGCCCCCAAGACCCGCCGAATCGCCGTCGAAGCGCACGTGGCCGTGGCCGCCTTGCTGGCCGCTTGCGGAACGGACGTGCTGACATCGCCCGCGCAAGCGACCGACGCTTCAACCGCTGCGGCCGACGCCGACACCGCCGAGGTCGCCAACCTCGACACTGCGTCCGACGGCAGGGCGGCGGCGGCCGACTTGCAAGGAGCCGAGGACGCGGCGGCGCCGCAAGATGCCGATACTGGCGTCGCCCCCGATCTGTCGCCGCCGCAAGACGCGTCACAGGCGGACATCGACGCCGGCCCGCCGTGCCAATCCAACGCCGACTGCCCGCAGGCCAGCGAGCCGTGCACCGAGTCGCGGTGCGAGGCCAAGCTCGGGTTCTGCAAGTTCGTCCAAGCGTTGGACGGCGCACCGTGCGACGATGACGAACCGTGCACGCTCGGCGACAAGTGCAAAGCCGGCCAGTGCATCGCCGGCAAGCCGGGCTGCAACTGCAAGGCCGACGCCGATTGCGCGGGGTTCGACGATGGCGACCTGTGCAACGGCGGATGGGTGTGCAACAAGGCGCAGACACCATCCGTGTGCGCTGTCGCCGCCAGCGGCAAGGTCGTGTGCCCGCCCGGCGACTCGCCGTGCACCGCCAACGTGTGCAATCCCGTGTCTGGAGGCTGCGAAGCGACCCCCACCAACGACGGCGGCGCCTGCGAAGACGGCAAGGTGTGCACGAGCGGCGACCACTGCGCGGGCGGCACATGCGTGCCCGGCAAGGACGAGTGCCCTTGCAAGAAGAGCAGCGACTGCGACGACGACGGCGACGCGTGCAACGGTGTGCCGTATTGCGACAAAAGCGAGTTGCCCTGGACCTGCAAAACCAACCCGGGCACGGTTGTGACCTGCAACAAGGGCAGCGACACGCTGTGCGTGGCCAACCAATGCAACCCCAAGACCGGCACCTGCGTGTTGACGCCGGTCAACGAAGGCGGCACGTGCGAAGACGGCAATCCGTGCAGCGGCGGCGATTCTTGCAAGACAGGAACCTGCGCCGCTGGCGTCAACTTGTGCGGCTGCAATGGCGACGCGGAGTGCAAGCCCTATGACGACGCCGACTTGTGCAACGGCACGCTCTTTTGCAACCTGACCACCAAGCCGCACCAGTGCCAGGTCAACCCCAAGACCGTGGTGGTGTGCCCCAGCGTCGACGACACGGCGTGCACCAAGAACCAGTGCGACAAGACCACAGGCAAGTGCGGCTTCGTGCTCGCCAAGGACAGTTCGCCCTGTAACGACGACAACCCGTGCACGACCGACGACAACTGCCAGGCCGGCGTTTGCACCGCCAAGACCAATGTCTGCCCGTGCAACGCCAACGGCGACTGCGCCAACAAGGACGACGGCAACCTGTGCAACGGCACGCTGTACTGCGACAAAAGCAAGGTCCCATACGGCTGTGCAGTCAACCCGGCAACCGTGAAGACCTGCCCTAGCGTCGACAACACTGCGTGCCTCGCCAACTTGTGCTTGCCCAAGACAGGCAACTGCGCCATGACGGCGGTCAACGAGGCCGCTGCCTGTGAAGCGGACGGCAACCCGTGCACGGTCGGCGACGTCTGCAGCAGCGGCGCGTGCAAGGCAGGGCCCAACAACTGCCCGTGCGCCCAAGACAGCGATTGCGACGCCCAGGAAGACGGCAACCTGTGCAACGGCACGCTCTACTGCCACAAGGCGACCAGTAATTGCGTCCTCAATCCCAATAGCGTCGTGCAGTGCAGCACGGTCGCCGACACGACCTGCGCCGCCAACCAGTGCGACCCCAAGAACGGCAAGTGCGCCATGGCTCCGCGCAACCAGGGGCTGGCCTGCGACGCCGACGGCAACGCGTGCACCCAGGGCGACGTCTGCGACAAGGGCGTGTGCGTGGTCGGCGTCAACACCTGCGGCTGCCAGGCGACCAGCGACTGCAACAAGTACGAAGACGGCAACCCGTGCAACGGCACCCTGTATTGCGACAAGGCGGCCCTGCCGTACCAGTGCAAGGTCAACCCGGCGACGGTCAAGGTGTGCGGCGCTGGCGTGCCCAAGGCGTGCCAGGTCTGGCAGTGCAACCCCAAGACCAATGCCTGCGAGTATTTTGCCGGCGTCAACGGCACGCCGTGCGAGGATGGCGTGGCGTGCACGGTGGGCGACGTGTGTGCGGCGGGCAGTTGCACCGCGGGCAGCAACCTGTGTGGCTGCTACAAGGACGCCGACTGCGGCCCACAAGAGGACGGAAATCTCTGCAATGGGTCGCTTTACTGCGACAAGTCCAAGGTGCCGTACCTGTGTAAAGTCAATCCCTATTCGGTGGTCCAATGCCCGACTGCGGCCGACAGCGAGTGCCTGTTTTTGTCGTGCGAGCCCAAGACCGGGCTCTGCTTGCCCACGACAGCCACCGAAACCGGCCTGTGCAATGACGGCGACGCCTGCACCTTGGGCGACAACTGCAAGAAAGGCGAATGTGTCGGCTCCCAGGTCCAATGCGACGACGGCATCGTGTGCACGTTTGACGCCTGCGATCCCGGCAGCGGTTGCGTGGCGGTCGCCAACGCCGCGGCCGCGTGCAACGACGACAACGTGTGCACCGTCGATACCTGCGACGCCAAGGCCGGCTGCGCCCATGCCCCTGCGCCTGGCAGCGGCCCGTGCGACGACGGCGACCCGTGCACCGGCCCCGACACCTGCGGCGCGGGCAAGTGCGCGGGTGTCAAGGGCGGCGGCTGCGACGACGGCAACCTGTGCACGGACGACGCGTGCGCTCCTGCCGGTGGGGCGTGCCTGCACACCGCGAACACCTTGCCCTGCGAGGGCGACCTGCGCTGCGCAGCGGGCGTTTGTGGTGCCTGCAGAGCCTTCGGACGACCGCTGCGTGTCGGCTGCGACCTGGTGGAGCCGTGGCCGTACTATCCATCCAATGCCTACCCGCCGCACCCGCCGCTCGCCAGCCACTGCGAGCAAGCCAACAACAAGAACCTGGAAGAGGGCGAAGATGCGACCGAGCTCAGCGACGGGCGGTTGCTGGCCGTAGGTGCTGCATCGCTCGATGGCAGCGCGGCCACGGTGGGGTGGGCGCAGTGGTTCCTGCCGGGCGGCAAGTGGCTGGCCGACCAGACCTACGGCAAGGCGGGGGTTGCGCGCTTCCTGGGTGTGGCCTCGGCCCCAGCCGGCGGCGCTTGGGCGGTCGGCGTCCGTGGCGACGACGCCAAGGTGCCGCGGCCTTGGCTGGTCAGACTCGATGCGCAGGGCAAGGTGGCGGCCGAACTGGTGCTTGCGGCTGGGGCGAGCGATGCCGGCGCCGTGGCCCAGTTCGAGGCCGTGACCCCGACCAGCGACGGCGGCTGCATTGCGGTGGGGTGGACCCAGGGCGCGAAATCGACCGCAAGCGACGCCATGGCCGTGCGCTTCGACGGCGCTGCCCAGGTGGTCTGGACGACGGTGCTGACCACGACGACGGCGAACCAGGCGCCGCAAAGCGAAAAATGGCACGCCATCGCGGCAAGCGCCGACGGACAGACCTTTGCGTTGGCAGGGCAGCGCGGCAACGTCCTGAAACCCGGTGCCGGCACCGAAGGCTGGTTGGTGTTGGTGGACGCCAATGGCCAATGGTTGTGGCAACGCGACCACGGCGGCCCCGGCCACGACATCCTTTTCGCTGTGTCGCGCAGCCCGACGGGCGGCTGGGTGGCGGCCGGCACCCGCGACAAAGCCACGATCAACCATCCGGGCGACGGCTGGGTCCTGCAAACCGACAGCCAAGGGTTGTGGGTCGACGAAAAGGTGCTGCCCGGCCCCGGCGACGACGTGTTGCGCGCCATTGGCTGGCACCCGCTGCGGGGTTGGCTGGCGGCGGGCTCCCAGGCGCTCAACCCGGGGCCGAACGACAAGACGTGGTCGGCCAACTACGACCGCGGCCGGGCGTGGTTCGTGCGCCTCAAGGGCGACTTGTCGCAGGTATGGCAGACCCACAGCGATCACTATGGCCTTGAAACGATCCGCGGCGGCTCCGTGCTGCGCGAAGGCGACTTGTGGGTGGCGGGCGACACGCGGACGCACCTGCCCAATGGCGACGCCCCGGTGGACAAGCCCGACGGGTTGGCCTTGCGCGTGGACGGCGCGACCGGCCAGGACAGCTGTGCCTGCAACGTCTTCGAGCGCACCGACGCGACCGCGACCGGCCCCTCGCGGCTCGAAAGCGTGACCGCCGATGCGACCGGCCAGGTTTTCGCGGTGGGATGGCAGACGGCAAGCAATGGTCTGGCCGACGCCTGGGTGCAGGCCCTCGACCCCTTGGGCAAGGTCTTGGTCAATCAACAGTTCGGCAAGGCAGGCGAAGACCGCCTCTACCACGTCGCGGCCCACGGCAAGGGGTTCGTGGCGGTGGGCTCTACAGATTCCACGGGTTTGGGCGGCAAGGACGGCTGGCTGGTGCGCCTGGATGCCAACGGCAAAGTCTTGGGCGAGTACACCTTTGGCGGCAGCGCTGACGACGAACTGCTGCGCGTCCAAGCCTTGCCCGACGGCGCCTGGCTGGCGGTCGGCCGCAGCAAGTCGCTGGCCAAGGGCGGCTGGGATGGCTGGGCGGTGGGCGTCAAGGCCGACTTCACGCTGGCCTGGGAAAAGCGCATCGGCGACAAGTTCGACGACGGCCTGCGCGGGATTGCGCTGCTCGGCGCGGGCGCCAACTGGCGAATCCTGGTCGCCGGTCACGTTGGCTTCAACGCCAACCCCAACGCCAACCCCAACGCCAATGGCTACCTCGCCGTGTGGAAGCCCGATGGGTCGCCAGCGCTCGACGCCTCCGGCAAGGGCCTGGAGACGCAGTTGGCCAGCAACGGCAGCAAAGTCGGCACCGGCCATCAGTTGCTTTTCGACGTGGCGCGCTTGGGCGACGGCTCGGCCGTGGCGGTTGGCCACAGCGGCAACATCTTGCAGGGCGGCCTGTGGTGGGTGCGCATCGATGCCGAGGGCCACGCGGTCAAAGAGGTGGTCAAGCACACGGCTATGGTCGGCGGCACCGGCCGGCAAGTTTTGCGCGAGGGCAGCAACGGCTTCGTGGTCGTCGGCGATGGCTCTTTCCACACCTACCTTGAGGGCGGCAACGATGGCTTTGCCCTGCGCATCGACGGCGCCGACGTCGTGCAGGGCTTCGAGGCCCTGTACGCCACGCCGGCGGGCAAGTTCGGTCGCGCGATGGCGTTTTCGTCGTTTGCCCGTCTGCCCGAGGGCCACTACCTCGCGGTGGGTCACGCAGACAAGTTGAAAGGCGGCACCCGCTACGGCTGGGTGCTGCGCATGGACGCCTACTTGCAAGGCCCCGGCATGCGCTTCAACGGCAAAGGCGTCGACGGCAACTGCACCTTTGGCCGCTGCGGACAGGCCTTTCCCGCGCGCGCCCGCGCCCATGGCGATGGCTGCACCGACGACAATGAGTGCACGGTGGGCGACCAGTGCACGGCGGGCCTGTGCCAGCACCACGCGGTCAACACCTGCGACGACGGCAACCCCTGTACGCTCGACAGCTGCTACGCGGGCCCCGGGTGCACCGCAGAGCCGACCGGCGAGGGCAAGTCGTGCGCGGCGGGGCTGGTGTGCGGGGCCGGCAACTGCGGCGGCAAGTGTCAAGGCCTGCTGAGCGCATCTGCACCGTTGCCCAAGCACGAGCAGTTTGGGCGCGCGGTCCCCGCCGCCGGCGGCGGTTGGTGGGTCACGGGCCTGTCGCGCCCCAGTTCCATGGCTGCCGGCCAACCCTTGGATGCGTGGTTTGGCAAGATCGACGTCTCCGGCAAGCTCACGATTCTGTTTGAGTCCGGCCTCTCGACCTACGACGACGCGCTGGATGCCTTGGTTCCCATGCCAGACGGCAGCCTGTGGCTCGCAGGCTGGGTGCAGCCCAGCAGCGGCGACCGCGACGTGTGGCTGGTGCAGGTCGGCGCCGACGGAAAAGTAAAAAGCGACGCCAAGTTCCCGGCCCCGAAGGCCCAGGCTGTCCACGTCGGCTATCCATCCAAGGCAGGCTGGCTCTTTGCCGGCAGCAAAGACGGCCTGGCGTGGTTTGGTGAACGTGACGTGGCCGGCAAGGTCCTGTGGGAGTCGACGTTCGCCTGCAAGGCGGCAAGTGCCAACGACTTGCCCAAGTGTGCGCTGAGCGATCTCGCACCCGGCCCTGGCGGCCTGTATTGGCTGCAGGCCCACGCCGGCGACGACTTCGGCGGCTATGGCGAGCAGCTCACGGCCACCGCCGCGCCTGGCAAGCCCGTGGTCCAAGCGTGGCATTTCTCCAGCAACCCCTACTTTGGCGGTCGATTGGTGGCCCTGCCAGACGGCACAGCGCTGGCCTTCCGCACCCAATGGAACGGTGCTCGCTGGGTGATCCGCTGGGACAAGGTCGGCGCAGATGGCAAGACCCAGGCTACCGTCGTCGTGCCCAGTTCGACCACCCAATTTGCCCGCGACGCCCTGCTACTGGCCAACGGCGACCTGCTGGTCGTTGGCGGCGCACACCGCAACGTCTTCATCGCACAAGGCGCGACCCTGTGGCGGGTCTCCCAGTCCGGCAAGGTGGTCTGGGACGAATCGCCGCAGCTGAACACCTTGGGCCAGAGTTGGTTCGACGCCGTTTTGCCCGGCCCCAAGGCCGATGAAGTCACGGCGCTCGGCTGGGCCTACGTCACCGCTGCAACCCAACACGACCCGTGGCTTCGGGTCGTGCAAACCGGCGGCAAGGCCTTCTGCAACGGCACGGAATAGGAGCTCCCATGAAAGCCTGGCTACTGTTGGTGCTCGCGGCCGCGACCGCGTGCAACTTCAAGTTCAACGCCTTCCGTTCGGGGCTGGCGGGCGACGGCAACCTCAAGTCTGAGGCGCGGCCGCCCGAGGTGTTCACGGCCGTCGAGGCGACAGGATCCCTGGAGCTGGCGCTCTCGGTCGGGCCGGGTACGCCCAAGCTCGAATTGCGCGGCGACGCCAACCTTTTGCCCCACGTGCGCACCCGATTTGAAGGGGGCGTGCTCAGGATCGACAGCGACCAGGAGCTCGCGCCCAACCACCCGCTGGTCGTCACCGCCCACACGGGCAAACTCGACAAGGTGTCGCTTTCGGGTGCCGGCAAGGTGCAAGTCCTTGGGCTGCACGGCGATCGCTTTGCGCTCAACGTGTCGGGCGCGGCCCATGCCAAGCTCGCTGGCGACGTGTCGGCAACCAGTCTCGACATCGCTGGCGCTGGCAAGGTGGACGCAGCTGAATTGGTGGCCACCGATGTCGAGGTGCAGGTTTCGGGCGCGGGCAAGGCCAGCGTGTATGCCACCGGCAAGCTCAAAGTCGGCATCAGCGGCGCGGGCAGGGTCAGCTACGCCGGCAAACCCAAGGCGATCGAGAAGTCGATTTCGGGCGTGGGTGTGCTGCGCGAACAGGACGACAAATAGAGCATCTTTCGCCTACTTCGGTGGCAGATACAGCACCTGCACTACCGCCAGGCACATCTCGTCCAGCGTCTCTTCACCGAGCGACACCGGCACCGGCGCGGACTTGCCTTGTTCCTTGAGCGCCGCCGCCACGAACTTGTTGCCCATCGAGTTGTCGTAGGTGCATTTCAGACGCAACCGGTCGCCAGCGCCGAGCGTCGGCAACTGGTCCAGGCTGGTGTCGTACACGTAGATGCGCTGCCAGTTGAAATCCCAATTGGGCGTCTCGATGAGGCATTCGTCGGCCGGGGCGGTCAACGGGTTTGCGGCCGGGGCAGTGGTGCACGCGTGAATCGTTGCCTGCGGGCCGGCACCTTTGAGGGCCTCGGACTGCAAGCACTGACCGCAGTTGGCGTCGAGCTTGCCGAGCGCCGCCTTGCACTTGTCCTGCGCGCACACGGCAAGGTCTGCTGCTTGCTTGCCCGGGCATTCTTTGGCAAGGCACGACACCAGTGGATCGATCATGGCCTGCGTACATGCTGCCTTGGGATCCGGCCGTTCGACCCGAATCTGCATGGACCGGCCGACGTAGTGCATGTGGGTGCCCACCGCGTAGATCTTGAACTGCGGCATAGGCTTGCCGTCGAACGACTGCGGAATCGTGAACACCATTTCTTCGGTGTGGTCCTTGGCTCCGGCCGGGATGACGAACTTGGGCCCGCCCGGCGGGTCGCCCGGCCCGGGCAAAAGGCCCTCACCATTCTTGCCGGTCGGCGCGTTCCCGATGAGCACCGTGTCGCCGAGCATGGTCGGCGCGCCCTTGACGTAGCGCAGTTGCACCTTGGTCAGGTCCGGCGCCGCCGGCTCACCGAGCGGGTGGTAGTGCACCTGCATGACGATCTTGCTGCCCTTGGGCAGCCTCGCACCCATGCCGACCGGAAATTCCAGCGGCACGGATCCCGGAGCCCACGCGCCGATGAGGTTGCCTTCTTGGTCCAGTTGCGCGGAGCCGAAGCAGTCGTACTGACCGTCTTTGTCCGCGTGCTTGGCGCTGCTGTTGTTGGGATCGACGAAAAGCAAGACGTGGTGCACGACCAGCGGATTGCCAGGCAGCACCTGGATGCCGTTGAGGTACTCGGTCTTGTCGTAGCTGGCGTCCAGCACGAAACAGCGCAGTTGGTCTTTCTGGCCCGCCGCCACAAACGGCGCTTTGGGCGCGGCGACCACGTCAACCGCGTCGAGCTTGGCCGACTTGACGGCGACCGTCTTGGGCGCGTCGGCGGGGTTGCCCTCGGGTGTTCCCGCGGCCAGCCAATCGCCGAGCGCCTTGCGTTCCGCGGCTGACAGGCGCAGGTCGTTGCGCCAACCGAACCGCGGCTTGCAGGTGGGGGTATCGCGGGCGCTCCACGGGGGCATGCGGTCGGCGTCAATGGACCCCAAGCCGGCGGCGATGGTCGCCTTGGCGCTGGCGTAGGTGTCGAGCGAGAACGGTGCGATGCCCGCGCCGCCGTGGCATTGCGTGCAATGGTCGCCGAGGATCCGTGCGACGTCTTTGTGCCAGGTCGGCCCGCTTGCCGCAGCCTGGGCGCCGTCCACCGTCGCGCCAGTGTCGGTCGTCGACGCGGCGCTGCTGTCAGCCGAGGCGGCATCGGTTGACGCGGACTCTGCACTCGAGGTGTCGGCGTCGGCGGTACCGCTGGCACACCCGCTCGCCACCAGGCACAGCCCGGCAGCCGCCGCGACCCATGGAAGAACTTTCATGCGGACTCGATTCGGCCGCGCAGGCGGCAACGGGGCGCGACCGCCCAGGCGGCGGCCGCGCGCGGAAGAAAAACGGGTGTGGAACGGGACACGCGACGCCCGCCGTGCCGCGCGAGGGCGGCCAGCATAGGGGCGGCGGTGGCCTTGTCAATGGGCCTCGCGCGTCTCGCCACTGCGTGAGTGCGCGTCAACCTGGCCGCCCGGGTGCGTTTGGATGGGTTCCCATCGCGGGCCGTTCCAAGGTGACCCGCCCGTGCAACGGATCGCGCGGCGCAGCGCGGTCGGTCGGACCGCCGGTCAGCGAATCCACACCTGCACGTGGCTGAACCCAAACGACTCGTCGCTCTTGTCCTGATCGATGCCGGTCTTGAACTCCATCTTGAGCGACCCACCCTGGTGGTCCAACAGCCCCATCGCGGCCTCGATGTTCCAATAGCCGTTGGGGCCACCGTTGTTGCCCCAAGGGGCCGGGCTGAAGGTAGCAGTCACCCAGCCGGGCCCGCTCCCGGCGCCACTGTATTGCTTGTTTGCCGTGAACTTGAGGGCTCCGTCGATGTAGACCTGAGCGCCGTTGCCCTCGCCGTCCCAGCTATCGACGGCGTAGTAGCGGGCCATGACCTTGGCTTGTGCATGTGGAATATTCTTGAAATCAAAGGTCTTTGCGCTTGATCCGCCGGCACCCCACATGCCGTGGACCTTGGTCGCCGCGCCGGCCACCGTCGCGTCGGTCAAGCTGCCGTCGCTCCAGCCGGTGGCGTCGGCGGTCGTTTCCAGGGCGATGCGCGTCCAGCCGCCTCCGTCGGTGGTCATGTCGCAGAAGTACTTGGCCGGGCCGCTCCCGGTCTTGAGCCAGTAGTCGCCGTCTTTGCTGAGCGGCGCCTTGGTCAACACGTCCTTGCACGACGCCGCCGGGTTGTCCTGCGACCCGACCTGCGCCAGCACGATGGGCACCCACTCTTTGCCGTTGCAGACCAGGATCGCCGCCTCTTTCGGGCTGGCGTACATGGCGCCGAAGTGGCCCGGCGTACAGACGATGGGCGCGGTGTCGGTGACCATCAACTGCAGGGCGCCCGCCGCCGCGACCTTCTTGTTCGACAACGTCTGCACTTGCACGGACCAACTGTCGATAGCGCCGTCCTTGCCGCCGCCGTTGTTGCTGAGATCGGCGACCACGATCTGCCAAATGCCCTTGGGGTTCTTGCCCACCCATGGATCCAGCGCCTTGTGGCCGGGGCCGTCGAGCTTGAGCGCCAACTGCTTGCCGGTTTTTTCGCCGTCGAACACGGTCGTCTTGGCGCCGGTCGGGTCGTAGAGATCCACGCGCACTTTGCTGACGTCGCTGTTGCTGACGGCGATGTTGACCGTCAAGCCGGTGGCAACGCCAAAGTCGGGCACGTCGACCTTGTCGCTGGTGCCCGCGCCGTTGAAATCGGCAATGGCGACCGGCGCCGTGGTCGAAGCCGCCGACTCGGTGAACTGGTTTTTGAGCAGGCCATTGGAGACCTCGTCCAGGCCGTCGGCCGGCAGGTTGGCCGCGGTGACCCCGCCCGCGATGCAGTCGAGCGCGCCATCGGCCTTGATACCCTTGACCACCAGACCCGTGCCGCACGCCACGCCGACCTTTGCCATCGTCGGAATGGCCGTGAGGTCGGCAAACGCGCCGGTCTTGGCGACGTCGCTCAGTTGCGGGGCACCCTTGAGGTCGCCGTAGTTGCCCGACGCGGCCACGGCGGACAGCGCACCGGCCTTGACGTAGTCCGCAAGATCCGCCGACTTGGCGAAGCCTTGCAAATCCCCAGCCTTGACGTAGCCGGCCAGCGCCTTGGGGTCGAGGTGGCTGGCGCCAATGCAGCCCGAGCAGTCGAGGCCTTCGGCGACGGCGGCGCGGATGGCCAGCGGCGCAGACAACAACGGCTTGCGCTGCAGTTCCGGGTCATTGCCGATCGTGACGCCGAGCCAGGCTTCGGGCAGGGCGCCGAGCACCGCGGCCGTCAACGCCACCTCGCCGCCGAGGGCCAACGAGAACTGGCCGCCCTTGAGGGTGACGACCAGCGGCCCCTCCTTCCAGGCTGGCTTGGCTTCCTTCTCCCCGCCGTAGAGCCGGAACGTCAGCGCGTAATCGCCATCGGCGACAGGTCCACCCCCCTGGGCCATCACCAGCCCGTTGACCGTGGTCGAAGCGGGCACCGCGGCGAGGGCCGGGGCTGCGACCAGGGCGGCAACTGCGCACAACGCGGCGCGAACGGCACCGGAGCGGGAAACAGGCAACATGCGACCTCCACGCGCCAGGAGAGCGGCCGGCGCGGCGGTGAGGGGCAAGCATAGGTGTTTCGGGGCGGTTGGGGCAAGCGAACTGGCGATTGCCGTCGGGGCGACCGGTGCAATCGGTGCAGGTTGAAGTCCCGGACGCGGTCAGGGCGCGGCCTCGCTTGCACACTGGGTGGAAAGGCCGCGCATTGGCCGCCGCCGGCCGTGCCGGGCAATGGCCGCGACGTTGCGGCCACCCGAGTGTTCGGGCGACGGCGGAAAAACCTCGCAATATCTAGCGTCTGAACAATGGGGGGGCAGTTCGCGGGGGCAGTTCGGGGGAGGCGGTCCTTGGGCTCGGCAAAGCAGCGTTCGCGGCTCGCACCAGAACGTGAAACTGCGCTCCCTATTGGCATCCCGGCGGCTTGGCTGCTCCGGAGGGACCAAGTCTTATTCTCGTAGCACGGCGTCATGCACCAGTCGCCCTTGGGCTGCCACATCAGGTTCTGCTTGGCCTGACACGAGTTGCCCGACTGGTAGCAGGTGTCGAACACATTCTTGGTGCCGCCCGAAGCGAAGTTCGGCCAATGGAACCGACCTACGTACCACATATCCAGCGGGTCCATCTTGACCTTGGTGAACTGCATGGACAAGCCGCCCTGCACGTAGATGGACAATGTGGCGAACGAGGTGCCGTAGCCGTGGTCGTTCCAGTAGTGGACGCCGACGTGGTAGGCGACCGGGTTGTCGAGCGTTCCCTCGGGGTCGATGAGGTTCAGGTTCTCAGGACCCATGCCGTCGGTGTCGTCGAGGTTGATGGTCGGGTTGTCCTTGGTGTTGCCGGCGGCGCCCCACTCTGGCGCAGCGTTGAACCAGAAGGCGTCCCATGGGTTGCTGAACCAGGGATCGGCCTGGCCGTCGCAGTCGAGGTCGTACATCTGGGCGACCGGGTGGGCAAAGTGCAAATCGAGGTCGGCGCCGGCCGCCGGGCCGCTGTCGGTCTGGTTGGGGTCCGAAGGCGTGTCCCACACCAGTTCAATGTGCAGGGCGTTGTTGGGGATGACCAGCACCTTCTGGCACGCAGGCACGCACGACTTGCTGCCGTTGGCGTCCCAGACCTCCAAACAGAACTCGTATTCGCCGGCCGCGTTGGCCAGAAGCGACGGGTTAGCGAATGACGCGTTTGGCGTCAGCGGCTGGTTCGACCCCGCCGGTTGCTTGACCATCCACTTGTACTTCTTGATGGTGCCGCCGGCCACGCTGGACTTGTCGCCCTTGAGGTGGATGGTGGTCTGCGGCACCACTTGTTCGCCTTCGGCGACCGTGACCTTCGCAATTGGGCAGGTCGTGGACACGTTTTCCGCCCTGAGCGGCAGCCCGTAAGTCTCGGACCCCGCCGTGATGATGAGGTTCGCCGTGTGGAACTGCGGATGGAGCGCGGTGCTGTCATACGTCAAGGCAAGCGCCGCCTGGCCGCCCGCGTGCACTACCAAGGGCGCTTGCGGCGACGGCCCGACGGGTGTGGCGCCGTTGGCCACCGTGCTCTGGTTCCAATCGATACCGAAAACGCCTGATCCTGTCGGGTCTTGGTCTAGCTGCACCTGGGTCCAGGCGACCGGCAGCTCGCCGCAGTTCTTGATGAGCACCACGTAGGTAAGGGTCTGCTGACCTGGCACGACCGCGCCAAAGTCAACCACGCCGCTCGGCAAGAGCTTGAGGCATTGCACGTGCAGTGGCGCCTTGACTTGCACCTGCGCGTAGCCTTTGACGTTTACGGCGTTGCTGTAGATGCGCAGCACGCCGCCTGGATCCGGGCCTGCTCCGCCGATGCGCGACAGCAGCGCCTTCCAAATGCCGCCGGGTGGAATCTGCAGCCCAAGGTCGAATTCCGCGTACTCCTTGCCGGTGATTTCGCCTCCGGCGTGGGTCAGCGAGTAGGTCCCGGGCAGCGCCAGGTGGATGCCGTGCACCTTGAGCATCGACCCACCGATGTTGCGAACCACGATCGGCTGCGATTGAGCCGTCTTGGCGGACGCGCTGAAGAGAACCTCTGCGGGCTGCACGTCGATGGCCGGCGGCGACGGCGCCCGCGCCACCCAGAAACAGAATTCCGCCGCCTTGAGCGCGGGATCACCGTCGGCGAGCACACACACCTTGGCCTTGTGCGCGACGTCTTGTTTGGGCGACAGCCGGACGCGGAACTGGACCTCTGGAACGCTGCCGCCGAGCTTGCCCACCAGTTGCGCCGGCGCCAACTGCGGCCACCGCGACGGCAACGACTCGCACGCGGCCTCGCTGCCCGCGGCTTGACACGACCACGGCTGGCCTGCGTCGGGCGAGGTCACCTCGACATGCAGCAACCGCACGACGTCGGCGGTCGCCCCTTGCGCCACATTGGTCAGGCGAACCAACCACTCTTCCGGCGCAAGCGGACCTGTGGCGGTCCCGGCCGGGGTGAGGGTCTGCCACGGCTCGACGGCCTTGGCGTGCCCGGACACGTGGACGCGCAAGGTGCCCGCGCAGCCGCCGGACGCGCCACCGAGGCAGGGCGCCGGGGCGTTGGGCGCCAGCGGTTGGGTCACTGGCCCATCGACCGTACATGCGCAAAAGAAGGCCGTGGCGGCCAATCCGACCCAAGTGTGGGCAGCGTGTGCGGATCTGAACAATGGGGGGCATTCAACGCGGGTCAAGGCCTGGGGCACGGCTTGGCTCCAGACGGTCGACTGCGCCAAGACCGGACAACTGTGCACAGGTGGGGCATGCGTCGCCGCCGTGTGCAAACCGGGCACCGTGGCCTGCGATGGCGCGCTGGCCAAGAGCTGCAACGCCGCCGGCACAGCCTGGCAAGAATCGGTGTGCGCCGCCGGCAGCGCCTGCGACCAAGGGGTGTGCAAGCAACAGGTGTGCGCACCCAACCAGACCACCTGCAACGCCGACCACACGGTCGTGGTGTGCAGCGGCAACGGCCTGAACCAGAGCGTGGCACAGGACTGCAAATCCCAGGGCAAGGTGTGTTTCGACGGCGCGTGCAAGACCCAAACGGCGACGTGCACGCCAGGGTCCAAGCAATGCCAGGGCGGGCTCTTGGCCACCTGCAACCCCGACGGCCAGACCTGGGCGCAGGCCGTGTGCAACGACAACAGCCCATGCACCACGGACAGCTGCGCGCCGGGGGCGTCGGCCTGTTCGTTTGCGGCCAAGTACTGCAACGACGGCGTTGGGTGTACGTATGACAGCTGCAACCCGCAAACAGGGGCCTGCACGGCGACGTCCGACCTCGCGCTGTGCAACGACGGCAACCTGTGCACGGGCGACTCGTGCAACGCGACGAGCGGCTGCGCGCACAGCCCGGTCGTGTGCAGCGACAACAACAACTGCACCGCCGACAGTTGCTCGCCGACCGCCGGCTGCGTGCACACGACGATCGCAGGTTGAGGCACGACCGCCGGAAAGTGCGCCAGGAACCCGTCGGTCACCTGCGCAGGGCAGTGCGGCTACAAGTCGAAAAGCGGCTGCTACTGCGACGCGGCCTGCAAGAGCAGCGGCGACTGCTGCCCGGACTACGACGCCTGCGGTTGCTCGGTAGCCGGCGCCGGGTCGTGTGGCGGCAACCTCTACGCCACCTGCAACGGCAAGTGCGGCCAGAAGAGCGGCGCTTGCTACTGCGACCCGCAGTGTGTCCAGTACGGCGACTGCTGCGGCGACAAGGCGGCTTGTTGCGGGTTGTAGCTCACCCGCACAACTCGTCCGCGCTCGCGACAAGCCGCGCATCGCGCGCCGTCAGCCCACGGGCATCGTGCGACCACACCGTCGCTCGCAGTCGGCCCCAGCCGATCGCCAATTCCGGGTGGTGGTCCAGTTGGTCGGCCAGCGCGCCAATGCGGTTGGCGAGCGCCAGGGCCGCGGCGAAGTCGGGCAACGCCCACGTTCGCGTCAAGTGACCTTCCGCATCCACCGACCACGCCGGGTGCGCGGCCAGCAGCGCTGCGACCTCGCCCTCGGTCATGCATTGCAGGTGCTTCATGCGACCGCCGCGGCCGGCTTGGGGTTGCCGCCCTCGATGACCTTGCGCAGGCCCAAGATCGCCAGCGGCCCAGCCAAGGTGGTGCAGCCGATGATGAGCCACATGGTCGACGTCTCGCGAGCGCCGGTCTCGGGGCACCACGTCGCGAGCATCCAGCCGCTCATCCAGCCGACCACGGGTTTGGCAAAGAACATAGGGACTTGTGAGAGCCCCATGTAGCTTGCCTCGCGGCCGGGCGCGGCGACGGTGGCGGTGTACTCGTACAGGCGCGGCGACCACAGGCACTCGCCGACCGACAACACCGCCACAAACGCCACCTGCGCCTCGTAGGCCGACGAGAACACCAAGAAGAACACCGACGACCCCGAGATGAAGCTGCCGGCGACGATGCACCAGAAGGCACTGAGTTTCTTTGTGAATGCCGTGACAAACGGCGTCAGCACGATGACGAGCGCAGGGTTGAGCGACCACAGCCCCGCAAAGTCGAAGTCCTTGTCCACCTCGCGCAAGGTGTACTTGGGCCAGGTCAGGTGCGCGTGCTGGAAAATCAGCCGCACCAGCACCAAGAGCGACACAAAAAGCAGGAATCCAAAGAACTGCCGGTCGCCCATCACCTCTTGGAGGATTTGCAGTGGACCGCGTGGGGCCGGCCCTGCGTCGGTTTCCCTTGTAGTCAACGCTTCTTCGCGCGGCAACATCAGCGACGCGGCGGCGGCCAAAAGCGTCACCAGCGTGGCGATGCCAAAAAGCGCCTGACTTGACGTCAAGTGGACGCCGCCCAAGACGTCAAAGTCCACGCCGCCTTTGAGCCGGGTGCGCATGAAACTGACAGTCTGCGGGGCCACCAGCGCGCCGATGTTCATGATGACGTAGAAGAGCGAGAAGCCGAACGCCACGGTCTGAGGCGTGGTGTAGCGGCGGACGGCGGCGGTCATGGTCGGCAAAAGTGCCGCCACGCCCCACGTCGTGATGAACAGGCCAACCACCGGCACGATGGGGTCGCTGCGGCCGACGGTCATCACCACGCGTCCCAGCAAGCACGAGCCGACGGCCAGCAGCATGGCCTTGCGGATGCCCACCGCGTCGGCAATGAACCCGGAGAAGAACATGACCACCGACACGGCCGTCAGCCACGTTCCTGCGATCGTGCCGGCCGCGACGTCGCCGTACTTCAGGTCTTCGGTCAGGTACACGGCCAGCACATTGTAGATGGCGAAGTGGGCCACGCTTTCCAAGAACTTGACCAGGAAGATGATCCACAGCGCGCCAGGGCCGGCGCCCAGGGCCTTGAGGTCCGCGAGGGCCTGTTGCGCGAACGGGCGGTCACTGGCGGCAGCGGAGGTCGAGGCCATGGGTTTTCCGGGCACCGGCGGGTGCGGGCGCCTTCTTGACACAGCCGAGGCGCGGGGGCAAGTTGCGGGCGCGCGGCGGTCGTCGTGTCGAGCGGTCCAGGCCAGGTGGGCCGGCCGGGCAGCGAGGTCAGCGTGGCGAGTCAAGGCGGCGCAATCGAACGGCTTCCCGCGGATTTGGCAGCGCAATTGCGCGCCGCGCTGGCTTGGGTGCGTGCCGGCCAGGCCAAGGCGGCGCTGCCCGACCTGGAAGCGCTGCGCGACCAACTGCATGAGCTCGATCCGGGCCTGGGAGCGCTGGCTGGCAGCCATCTGGCCGAAGCGCTGGTGGCGACCGGCCATCGCGGCCGGGCCGTGCAGGTGCTGGGCGAGGACGCGGCGCGCGTCCGCGCCCCGGAATACGCCGACGTTCGCGCGCGCCTCTTGATGCAAGCAGCGCCGTTGCACCCTGACGGCGAGTTCGGCCTGCAACTGGCGGCCGAAGCAGATAGGCTGGCAGCAAGCCTGGACGACCCCGCGCCGCGCGTGCAAACCATCGAAACGCTTTTGTATTTGCTGGACCGTCACGGTGCAGACACCGGCGTGCGTGAGGTCGCGGACGGCTTGGCCGTGCAGGCGCGCGCGGCGGGCGACCGACCGGCCGAGGTGCGCGGCCTGCTGCGCGTGGCGCTGTGGGACCGCGCCCATGGCCGGCCGGATCGGGCGCTGGAGGTCGCGCGCAAGGCCCATGCAGCGGCGGCCTTGCTGGCGCCCGATCAGGCAGCACTGACGGCGGAAGCGGCTGCCTTGCGCGGAACACTGGCTCGACAGAATGGCGAAGCGCTGGAGGCGGTCGAATGCCTCGACCAAGCGCTGCTCGCGCAACCTGAACCCGACGACCACACGCGCGTCGAACGGGCACTGGCGGCACTGGCGCTCGGCCTGCACCCCGCGCACGCCGCGGCGGAACTCGAGCGGTCGACGATGGCCGACGACGCCGCAGTGGCCGCGCGTGCACGGCGGGCCTTGGCGCTGCACTACCTCGTCGAAGGCGACCTGCAACGCGCAGATTCCGCGGCGCGCGGTCTTCAAGGCGACGACGCAAAGGCCATCGGTGCGCGCCTGCTGTTGGCGCGGGGCAGGGCGGCGGAGGCCCTGCCGGTGCTGCACGAGCTCGCCCAAGCCGCGCCCGACGAGACTGCAGTGCAGTTGTCGCTGGCTCAGGCGCTGCGAGTGGATGGAAAGCCATTGGATTCACTGGGTATTCTCGATGGACTTCTGCAGGCGGCCATCGACCGCGGTGATGGCGCGACCGAACTTCAGGTGCGCCTTGCCCGCGGGCCGGTGTTTTCTGAACTGGGCGACTTCGAGTCGTGTCGCCAAGACGCGCGGCGTGCTGCCGAACTGGCCGAGGAACGGCACTTGCCCCTGCACCACGCCGTGGCGCGCACACAGGTGGCCTTTGCCCTGGCTCAGCTCGACCTGGCCGCCGAGGCCGTCGCCGAACTCGACCAGGCGACGATGGTGGCCGACCGCGTGGGCGCCCACGCAGCAGCCGCGCAGGCTGCGTTGCTCGCAGCAGTTCTTGAGAGTCTGCCGGTGCGCGACGGCCTGCAAGGCCGCCCCTTGGCGGTGTTCGAGGCCTGGGCGCAGGCCGGGCCTTCGCGGCTGCTGGCCACCTTGGGTGTGGCGCTGGCGCGGCGCGCTCTGGTCGTCGATGACGACCCGGTCCTCGCCGCCGAGCTATGTGACCGCGCCGAGGCCACCGACACCGACGGACGCCTGACCCTTGCCATTGCGCAATTGCGCGCCCTGTTCCCGGCTGAGGCGTAGTCCACGATGGGCGGCGCGGAGATCCTTGACGCGTGCCAGCGCGGCGACTGGGCGGCAGCTCGGCTGTTCGCGCTGCAGGCCCTGGCGCGGCCCGACGTCGACCGGGCGCACCTGCACGCACTTATCGGCAAGATTGCCTGGCAGTTGGCGGATCGCGACGAGGCGATGGTCCACCTGGAAGCGGCCGTGGATCGCGGCGTGGACGACCCGACCGCGTGGGCGCTGCTGGCGGAGTTGCAGGACCACCGCCCTGACCGCCGCATCCAACTGCTGGCGCGCGCCGCGGCACATCCGCGCGGGACGGGGGACCACGCTCTGGCGCTGGCGCGGGCCTACTGCGACACCGGCCGCGCCGAAGACGGCCTGCCATGGCTCGCCCGTGCCGCCGACGACCCCCGCAGCGCCGCCCAGGCCCTGGCGCTCGCCGCCGAAATTGGATTGCAAAGCGGTGACTTGGATCTTGTAGCGGACACAATCGGCCGATTCGAAGCGTTGGTCCCCTCGGCGGATCCGCTTCTCATGGCGCAGGTGGTGCCGCAGGTCGCGCCGCTCTTGCGCGAGTGCCCGGCGCTTGATGCGCTGATCGAGAGGTTGGCTGTTGCGGCCGCTCCGACGCTGCTCGTGTGCCAATGGCGCGCACAACGCCACCTCGCTGGGCGCGATCCGCAAGGTGCCGTTGCTTGGGCTGAACGTGCCGTGGCGCTCGACCCCGAAAGCGCCGAGGCCCAGCGTCTGCTCGGCGAGGTCAGGTTGCTTGCGGGCGACATTGATGGCGGCGAGGCTGCGTTGTGGCTCGCAGACCAGCGCACGCCGTTGCCGCCTACGCCGTTGTTGGCCGTGGCCGATGCTCGTCGACGGCGTGGCAACCTGACTGAAGCCTTGCGTATCGCCGAAATCGTGCGCGACCGCCACCCAGACGACGCTGGGGCTTGGTTGGAGCTTGGTCGCCTCTACGCCGACCTCGGACGCGACGAGGAAGGCGAGGCGGCCGTCGTGCGCGCCATGGCTTTGGATGGGCGGGTAGACGCCCAGGCCGGGCGGAGCACCCAGTTCCTGCGCGCGGCTCTGGACGGGCTGCCGCAGGCGTTGGCCGCGCTCGGCGAGGACGGCTCCTGGCAGGTCGATCGGCTTCGCATGGGTCACAACGCGCTGCTTGTCCAGTTGGCCGCATCCACGGGCGTCGCGCTCTTCGCCAAGGTGACGCTGCCGGGACGGCGCGACCGCGACCATGTGCGAGCCACCGCCGAACTCGAGGCGCGTCTGGCTGCCATGTCTGGAACAGAAACTGCGGTGCCGAAGCCCAGATGCGGCGCCGATGGAGAGTACGCGGTGTCACTGGCTGGCGGCTGGATGACCGCGAGCGCGGCCATCGACGGCGTTTCGCTGCGCCGCACTCTGGCGGACCCACGGGCGACGATGACTCCGGCTCACGCAGAATCGCTCGGCCGCGCGCTTGGTGATTTGCACGCGGCGTGCGCGGAGGTTCGGGATTGGCGAAGGCCTCCCAGCGGCCTGTCCAGCGCTGTCGGCCCTTTGCTGGAACTGCACAACGACGGCGCGGCATGGCCCAGGTTGCGCACCCTACTTGGCTTGGTCGGGCCGGGTGAGGCGGTGGGCGACGCCTTGGAAGCGCACGTCGAATTCCTGCTGCCGCGCTTGGCCGCCCTGTGTGAGACTTTGCCCCATGGCATCGTGCATGGCGACTTCGGGTGGCACAACGCGACCTGGTCGGGGGCCAGCGTGCGCGGCGTCGTGGACTTCGACTACGCCGCCTGGGACCACCCGCTGGTCGATCTCGCGCAGGCCGTCGCCCGGACCGCGTTCGACTGGAAGCGCTTGGCGACCCTCCGCGACCCGGCACCGCGCATGGAGTTGGCCTGGGCCCTGACGCATGGCTACCAACAGCGTGGCGGGCTGCAGTTGGTGGACGACGAGGGCCTTTGGATTCTTGTTGCGGCCTGTCGGCTCGCCTATGGCTTGGCGTTGGCGCGTGCCGCCATCGACAATCGCGATCCGCGAGCGCCGCAACACTACGGTCCCGCCCTCGATGGCCTCGATCTGCTGACGCTCCAACTTCGCTGGTTGAAGGACGCTGCGTTGCGTGGCCCCCCCCCATTGTTCAAGCCACTGATTACATTGCCTTCTCCACGGCGCACCGGCGCCGTCGCAGCACCGCGCTAGGCCGCTTCGCCCAGCCCTGCAACCTTGCCCAGTTCGAAAGCCAGCC
>VGRO01000032.1 GCA_016875335.1 Deltaproteobacteria bacterium
GCGACTGCCGCTGCCGCTGCGTCTGTGGCTGAAGCCTGAAGCCTGTGGCTGTTTGCCTGTGGCTGAGAGGCCCACTCGGCGTGTCGAATTAACCGCCGGCGCAAACCTGTCACCCTGAAGGTGCAGGTTTGCGCCGGTTTCCCCGGGAAACCTGAGTTAATTCGATCGCCAAGGATTCAGGACCTTTTTTTGGCGGTGGATCATGGTTGCCCCCCTGCCCGCCGCAGGCAGACCTCGCCCGCGAGCGCCAGAGCACGCCCTTGCGCTGCCTGCCCCGGAGCACACCAACCGCCAAGTTCAAGCTGTGATCGCGCGCGCCTTCGTCGGCGCAATCCCGCCCGCCTTGCGATGCGGGAGGCAGCTCGGGGCGCTGGCGCGTGAGCGGCGGATAGCTCAAGACTGCCAGCACAGCGAGCGGACCCGGCGCGATGACGACGACATGCGCCCGCATCGGGCGATCGGGGCCCCGCGGGCTTGCCGCGCCCCCGTGCAGCGGCTACGCTGGCCCCGGAGGCGCCATGCACCCGGACCCGGCCATCACCGCCGAATTCCTCGCCACTCGCGACCGGGCCAACGCCGAGGCGGCGCAGCGGGAAGCGGCTCGACTGCGTGCGCTGGTCGCGGACCTCGTGGACCGCGCCCGCGGCGCGCACGGCGCCTTCGAGGCCCGCCTTATCGGCACGCTGGCGTTTGGCGACTTCGGGCCGACCTCGGACATCGACCTGGTGGTCCGCGGCTTGGGGCCTCGGGCGATGGTGGCGCTCTGGCGCGACCTCGAAGCCGCCACCGGCCGCTCGGTCGACCTGCTGGACTGGGCGCAGTTGGCTCCGGAATTCGCCGACCGCGTCGCAGCCGAGGGCGTGCCGCTGTGACGCCGGAGACGGACGGGCGCGGAACCGCGACCCGACTGGCGCGCCTGGTTCGCGAGGTCGAGCCGGACCGCCAAGCGCTGGACCGCCTGCATGCCGAGTTGCAGGCCTACGCACCGCGGCTGCGCAGCGACCCGGCGGACCGGCCGCTGCAGGCGCTGGTCGCGATCGATCTGCACGACTACTACACCGCGGCCGAGACCCTGTTTGAACGGGTCGCGCGGCTGCTCGACGGTGACGTGCCTGGCGGTGATCGCTGGCACCGCGACCTGCTGCAACAGATGGCCACGGATCTACTGCCTGTGCGCGGTGCGCTGCTGCGTGGAGAGGACCTGCCGTGGCTTGAGGATCTGCTGAAATTCAGGCACTTCCTTCGTCACGCCTACGCGGTGACCCTGGGCGCGGCGCCGTTGCTGGCCCGCGCGGACGACGTGCAGCGGCGGCATCCGCATCTGGTCGCGGCGGTGGACGCGCTGATGGCGCACGTGGCGGCCACGCGCGCGCGGCTGGGCTGACGCAGCGGACGCGGTGTGGTTGGCACCGCAGTTCGGCGGCAGCGCGCAGCGACCGCGGGTTCGGCGACTCGACACCTACCGCACCTGCCCCGTCTCCGTGCTGGCAATGCTGGGCGGGCTCCGCCTGTGTGCGGGGTGTTGTCGATCCGCGGGCTCGGCGACGGTGGGTCGGGCGTCGCCGGCTTCCGCCTGTACGTGCGCTGACCCCGCCCGCTACCCCAACCCCACCAGCTCCACCACCACGGCCTTGCCCTTGCCCGCGAACCCGACCGCCCACGCCCACACCGGCTGGCCGCGCACGCCCTGCACGTACCGCTTGTCGCGAATCTGCTGCACCGCCACCGCGCACGCCACCTGCGGCGAGTCGTCGCGCTTGAACTCCAGCAGCGCCGACGGCTGCCCCTCGCTCGGCGCTTCGATGACGATGTCGGGCCGGCCCTCGCCGAACTCGCGGTTCGACGACACCTTGTAGCCCGGCGGCAGCCGCGTCAGGATCCCCAGCACGAACATGTGGTAGATGCGCTCGGGCGTCGGGTCGGCCAGATCGTGGTAGCTGACCAGGTGCAGGACCAGGCGTTGCAGGGCGTCTTGGACGATGGCCTGGTCGCCTCGAAGGAGCGCGGCGATGAGCTTGTCCGAGCCGTCTGGGACATTGAGCGCGGCTGCCAGCAACCTGCGGTAGAGCCCTGCCGCCGAACGGTGGACTTCCAAGTTGGGCACGCGCAGCACTGCGGTCTCGCGGTCGTTGCCCGACTCGACGGCGACGGCGGTCACATAGCCCGTGTGCAACAGCAGATTCGCCAGCATCGACGGATCGTTTTGTATCTCCGGCAGGACCACGCCTTCGATGACCTCAACGCGCACCGACTCGCCGGACAACAACTGCTCCATGGCAATCGCCGCGTCGGTCGGAAAACGCGTCGCAATGCGTTCGATGACCTCGGTGCCGCCCGACGCCATCCAGTGCGCCTTGAACCCGTTGCCGCGCTCGCGCAGCGCGTTGGCAATCGACCACGGGTTGTACAGCGCCTGGCCGCCGATCGCGTAGCCGTTGTACCAGTGGCGCAGTCCGTCGAGAAACGGCGGATCGTCGCCGGCCAGCGCGCGCACCTCGTCCTCGGTGAAGCCAAAATCGGTTGCAAACGCGCGGTCGAGCACCGTGTCGATGACCACGTTGTTCAGGTCCGAGAACAGGCCCTCTTTGGCGACGCGCAAGATGCCGGTGAGCACCGCGCGATGCACCGCCCTGGAATCCTTGAGGGCCGAACCCAAGAACGTGCGGAAGAACGCGACCGCCTCGGGATAGTGGCCGTGCAGCCACGCGGTTTGGATCGGCGCGTCGTATTCGTCGATCAGCACCCACACTGGCCGGCCGGTCACTTCGGCCGCCGCGTTGGCCATGTAGCGCAGCGACAACGCCGCTTGGCCCGGCTCAACCTTGGCGACGCTCAGGTCGGCAATGCGTTGGCGCAAGTGCGCTGGCACCTTGCGGGTAGGGATGCCCAAGCGACTCCACGCTTCGGCGACCTCGGCGTTGAGCGCGACCAGGTTGTCGTGCCAACTGAGCGACTTGCAACCCTTGAGCGACAGGTACAGCACCGATTTCTGGCCGCGCTCGGCCGTCATGGCTGCGTCGCGCTGCACAGCCAGGCCGTAAAACGGCTCGCTGACATCGGTCTTGCTCGGGATCGGCCCCGCGAGCCAGTCGCGCAGCATGGTGATGTTGAGCGTCTTGCCGAAGCGGCGCGGCCGGCAGAAGACCAAGACCCGCGCCGTGCTGCGCAGCACGCGACCGATGAACGCGGACTTGTCGACGTAGGTCTCCACGTCGGGGTAGGCCCGGGCGTCGCGGAATTCCATCGCGCCGATTGGCAACTGCACGGGCATCGCGCGCACCCATGCCGGACCGGCTGGCCGGCCAGGCAAGGGTAGCGCAGGGGCAGGCATGCGGCAATCGCAACGGCGTTCCAATCCTTGGGCAAAGCCGTGGCTGCTCCCGAGCTTGGCCGCGCCAACCTCTTGAACTCCCAACCGCCCCCGCGCTAGCCTGCCGGCATGGACGACCACTGCCCGCCCGCGCCGCCCGACCCTGACACTGCGCCGGTGGCTGGGCCCGACATTGCCGCCCTGACCACCTTTTGGGCCGAGACGCTGGGCGACGCGCTGCAAGACGGCACCCTCGACGCCCGCGACCACCTGCCCAAGGCGCGGCCACGGGCAAGCTCGGGCGTGGTCACGGTGCGCGACCTGGACCTGCTGCCCGTCGCCACCGTCAAGCGCAGCCAGCCGGGCGAGGTGGTGGCGTCGGGGCACCGCCATGGCGCATCGGGGGTGACGGCCGCGGGCGGCAGCTTCGAGATCCGCGAGGTTCTCGGCCAAGGCGGCATGGGCGTGGTGTTCCGGGCGCACCAGGGCAGCCTGGACCGCGACATTGCCCTCAAGACCCTCAAGGCCGAGTCGGCGCAACAGGGGGGGCGCGAGCGCTTCGTGGCCGAAGCCCGCGTCACCGGGGCCCTGGACCACCCGAACATCGTGCCGGTCCACGAACTCGGGCGCAGCGAAGACGGCGAGGTGTTCCTGGCCATGAAGCTCGTGCGCGGCGTGCCGTGGAGCGCGCTGCTGCACCCCAAGAGCGCCGACGAGTGCGCCGCCGCCCAGACCTGGGACCGGGCGCGGCACCTCGACGTGCTGCTGCAGGTCTGCAACGCCGTGTCGTTCGCCCACAGCCGCGGCGTCGTGCACCGTGACCTCAAGCCCGACAACGTCATGGTCGGCGAGTACGGCGAAGTGCTGGTGATGGACTGGGGCATCGCCATCGACGTGCGGGTGCCGGCGCCGGACGACCTGCGCGCGCCCCATGTGTCGATGGTCCGCGGGCCGGCGGGCACGCCGTGCTACATGCCGCCCGAGTTGGCGACCGGCGACAGCGACGCCATGGGACCGCGCACCGACGTGTACCTGTTGGGCGCCGTCCTGCACGAGATCTTGACCGGCCGGCCGCCGCACCAGGGCAGCAGCGTCTTGCAGGTGCTGGTGGCCGCCGCGCGGGCGGAGCCGCCGGAGTTTGACGACGAGGTTCCGACGTGTCTGCAGGCCATTTGCGCCAGAGCCCTGGCGCGCGATCCCGCCGACCGCCACGGCAGCGTGGCCGAGCTGCGCGCGGCGCTCGTCGAATTCCAGCAGCACGCGCAGTCGATGCGGCTCGGCGACGAAGCGCTAGCCGTGGTCGCTCAATTGGACGTGGTCGGTCTGGTCGCGCCCGAGCTGCGCTATTCGGTGTACAGTGAGGCACTGGCCCGGTTCGACCAGGCGCTGGCGCTGTGGGCCGGCAACGACCCGGCGCGCCGGCAGCGCGCGACTGCGCGGCTCGGGCTCGCGCGCGAGGCGCTGGCCAAGAACGATGTCGGTCTGGCGCGAAGCCACCTGCGCATGCTCCAAGGCGACCCGGCCGCGGACCCGGCGACGGTGGCATTGCTGCAGTTGCAGTTCACGCGGTTCGAGGGGTCGCGGCGGGTGCGCTGGATCGCCGCGGCCTTGCTGCTGCTGCTGGTCGTGGGGGCGGCTGCCTTTGGCGCCCAGGTCCACCAGGAAGGCAAACAGCGCACGGCAGCCCGACAGCGCCGCGACCTGGTCGCCGTGCGGCTGAGCGCCGGCTGGACGGCCCTCGGCCAGGGCGACACGGCGGGGGCCCAGCGTGCGCTCGACCAAGTGCGCGATCTCCAGCCCGGCGACGTTGTGCACGCCCTGGAGCGCAGCCAGCACCTGGCGTATGGCATTGCCCTGGCGCTCTGGCGCGATGGCGCATTCGACGCGCTGTGGCAGTCCACGTGCGGCCAATGGGTCGCTGCGGTGGGCGGCGGCACCGCCGAGCGGGCGCTGGGCGCACCGCTGGGTGCGTGGACCGGGCAATCGCTGTGCCGGCGCCTGGCGGACCGGTTGACCCGGGGATCTGCGGCCGAACGGTCGGTGTGGGCGGATCGCGCGACTGCGGCGCTGCGCACGTGGAAACAGCCGACGGACGCCGCGGTGGCGGGCGACCTCGCCGCGGTGTACGCGCTGGCGCCGCAGTGGCTGGCGCATGGCGAACTAGCGGCTCCGTTTGCCCTGGCGCGCGCTCCTGTGCCCTTGCAGGCCGCGCCGCTGCCGGCGGGCGCAACGGTCCGCCGCGATGCGGACGGCACGTGGCTGGCGGTCGGCAGCGACGGCGCACTTCTGTGGCGGCGCGCCTGGCAGGGCGACATTGCCCAGGGCGGCCAATCGCGGGCCATTGCTGCCGGACAAGGCGGGGTGGTCTTGTGCGAGGCGTCGGCCGTGCTGGTCGTGGACGGCCGCACCGGCACCGTGCTGCACCGCAGCGTGCTCGACGGCCGCATTGCCGCATGCGCCCCCGACCCGCGCGGCCACGGCTTGCACGCGGTGGTGTCGTCGCACCAGGCGCTGGGCGCGGTGCACGTGGTGCGCTTCGACGGGGTGGCCCCGCCGCAGGTGGCCCAGGGCGAGAACCTGTCCGATACGCTGGCCATCAGCGGGCGTGCCATGGGCCTGGTCGATGGGGATCGCGCCGCGACGGCCCGCCGCCTCGACGCCGAACTCGCGCTCGACCCGCTGGACCCCTACCTGTGGGTGGCGCGCATCGAGGCGGCGGAACCAACCGACGACCGGCGGGTCCAGTGGGCGCGCGCTGCGGTGCACGCATCCCGGGCGCTGCCGCCGCGCAACCAGGTGATGATTGGCACGCGCCTGGAACGCGCTGGCCAGCGCAGCCACGCAGATGCGGCCTACACCCAGGCGACGGCGGCGTTCGTCGAACGCGGCGGCAACCCCGACCTGAACCTGAACGCCATCGCCAGCCCGGCCTCGCCGCTGCGCAAGTTGGCCGCCGAACACGTCAAGGCCGGCGACGTGGCACGGGCGCACCACCTCATCGAGGTCGGCCGGCGGTTTTCGACCTATGTCGAGGGCGACCATGCCTTCTACCGCCGCTATCAGAAGTGGCGGCTGGCCGCGACACAGGTGCATCCGGCCACCCCTTCGGCCGACGAGTTGCAGCGCCGGTTGGACGAGTCGCGGCACACGGCCGGAGTGTTCGTCCTGCCGATGTGGCTGCCAGCAGTCGTGGACCAATCGCTTTTTTGCGTGGTGTGGCTGACCGCGCTGTTGATGCTGGTGGTCGTGGGGCACTGGGTGTTTGCGCGCGACACGCAGCACGCCGAGTTGCGGGCCCTTGGCTTCGCGACCGCGGGCCAGCGCTGGCTGGCCTTCGTGACCCACCCGGTCGAGCGGATGCGCCTGGTGTTGGTCACCTATCTCGGGCGGCCGGCGAGGTTGGCGCTGGCGGGACTCGGCCTGTTGGTGCTGCTGGCCGTCGGCATCGCGGCGGCCTCGACCCAGGCGCTGCAGCAATTGATGACCCTGGGGCCACACCTGGGCGCCGGGTTTGCCAGCGAGGACGGGTTCTTGCGCGACCTGGACGCCCTTCCGGCGGACCGCCGCGACCGGCCGGCGACGTTGCGGCTGCGGGCGGAAGGCCATGCCGCGCGCGGCGAGGGCACCCTTGCGGGCGAACTTTTGCAGCGCGCGTTGCAGAGCGACCCCGACGAGCCCATCGCCCGCAACAACTTGGGCGTGTTGGCAGAACGCGCGGGACAGCGGGCCAAGGCGCGCACGCACTACGCCAGCGCGGCGGCCATCGACGGTGGCGCGACCGCCGCGTGGAACCTCGCCCGGCTGGACCGCGACGCAGCCGGCCTGGCGACGGCCGAGCAACGCCTGCCGCACCGCGACCGGGTGGCTGCCGAGGTCGCAAGAAGCGCAGCGCTGTGGGCGCGGGCGTCGACCCGCGACCTGGCCGAAACGCTGGTGGCCCCGGAGGGCTGGGGGACGACGGTGGCCGTGGCGGTCGGCGATTCCTTGCGCGGCGACAGCCTGGACGTCATCCGACAGGTGTTGCTGGTCGCCGACGCCCAGAGCGCCTTCGGCGCCGCCGCGCTGATCATGGGCACCATCGGCGTGGACCTGGCGGCGCTGGCGCTTTTGGGGGGCCTGCTCTCCTTGGGCGCCGCCGTCCGACCCGTGCGAGAACCGCCGGTGTGCGAGGTGCTGCCGCGCTGGGCGACGCGCGTGCGCAATCGCCTGTGGAGGCTCCTGCTGTGGTTGGTGCCGGGGCTCGACGCCGTGGGCAGCGACCGCCCGGCCCAGGGCATGCTGGTGGCCGCGTTGTACGTCGTGCTTTTCGGCCTGAGTGGCACGCTCTACGGCGAGGGCGCGGTGGCGGCGGCCACCTCAGCGCATAGCTTCGACTTGTTTCCGGGCGCACCGGTGGACCCGGCCGAGACGGGGCTGAACGCCTGGGGCATGGCGGCGCGTGTGGCGGTGACGGTGCTGTTGCTCGGGCACTGGTGGCGCATGGCCAAGCGCCGCGGGTAAGAGGGTGTAGCCAAATCTCGTCTGTTGCGAGGTCGAAGAGCATGCCGGCAGATCGCGAGCGCGCCCGCAGCGACCGACCGAGGCGCACTCGCAGTGCGCCGACCGAGGAAGCGAGGACGTAAGCCGCGAGATGCCCAGGATCTTCGGCCGTAGCGGGACGGGGTTTTGGCTACACCCTCTAAGGGCCAGGAAACGATTTACTCAATCATTTTTCGGGCCCGTTTGCTTGCTCGGTGGGTCGCCAGCTCGCGGACCAAAGGTCCGACTCGCGGCTCCGTCCTGATGTGAGCGTGATCGACTTGTCATTTTCCAAACCCGAACCCGCCCGCCCCCCGTTGCACCGCCCGCCGATTCAGGCGCTTGCCATCGCCAACCTTGCGCCCCCGCACCAAAACCCGCTACTGTTGGGGTCCACGCCCGCGCCGGAGCCTGCGCATGCCGTCCCTATCGCCCCGCATTGGTCCGCACCCCGCGCCGGCGCCCCGCTGGCGTCCCATGTGGCTTTTCGCCGTGGTCCTGGCGGCTGCCGCTGCACCCGGATGCACCGCCATCGGCGAACTCATCAACGGCAAGCCCAAGGTCGACGCCGGACCCGCCAAGGACCCCTGCGACGACGACCCCTATGGCACCGACTGTCCGTGCACCATCGACACCACGCTGCCGTTCTGCCCCGACCCGTGCGAACCGATGACGCCCTACTGCCCGGCCGATGCCGGCGACACCAGCGACGCGAGCGAGACTACCGACACCAACAAGGACGCCAACAAGGACGCCAACACGGACACCAAGGACGGCGGCGACATCCAGACAGACGCGGGCGATGTCGTGGACGTGGACGTCGAGGAAGGGTTGGACGACGACATTGACGCAATGCGCTATGTGCCCGAGGGCAGCGAGGTCCTGGCCGACGGAGCGATCCTATTGCCCGACGGACAGGTGGTGAGTCCGGCCGAGGTGCTCGCTGGCGCGGACTTGCCCCCAAAGGACAGCGAACCGGACACCGACCCAGTTGATGCCATCGACGCCGCGGACAGCGACGCCGTTGCCGACGGCGACAGTTCAGCGGACGCCGACGGCGCGGATGCAGAGGCGTCTGGTGCCAGCGACGTCGCCGACGCCGCCGACGGGCAGAGCGACAGCACCATCGACATCGACACCGGACCTCCGCCCAGTTGCCAGAGCGACAAGGACTGCGTCGGTCCCGCAAAGCTGTGCAAGGCATACAAGTGCCTGTACTCGCCGCAGGGCGTGCCGGGCTGCTACTACATCGACATGGACAATGGCGCCATCTGCGACGACGGCAAGCACTGCACGGTGCTCGACCACTGCGAAAAAGGCGCGTGTCTTGGAAAACCAAAGTACTGCCCAGAATTGGACAACAGCGTCTGCACCTTCCCGGTGTGCGAGGAGCTCTCGGGCGGCTGCACCGTCAAGTTCGTGGACGCCAATCAGCAAGTGCCGTGCACCGACTACAACGAGTGCACCGACGGCGATGTGTGCGTGGGTGGCAAGTGCAAGGGCGGCTCGCAGAACAAGTGCCAGTGCAACAAGAACAGCGACTGTGCCACCATGGACGACGGCAACCAGTGCAACGGCAACCTTGTGTGCAAGAACAGCGAGTGCATCGTCGATCCCACGACGGTCGTGCTTTTCAAGAACGGCGTGCCCTGCGACCCCGGCAAGGACAGCGCCTGCAAGGTCAACACCTGCATCCCCGCCACCGGCAAGTGCGAACTCCTGGCCGTGCCCAACGGGACCGCGTGCAGCGACGACAGCGCCTGCACAGCCGCTGACCTGTGCATCGACGGCGCGTGCAAGGGCACGGACAAGTCGGCCAACTGCAACGACAACAACCTGTGCACCGACGACAACTGCGACAAGACCCTGGGATGCGTGTTCGTGCCGAGCCAGGCGCTGTGCGACGACGGCAACCTGTGCACGGACAACGATGTCTGCAACCTCGGCAAGTGCGTGGGCGCCGCCAAGAAAGTGTGCGACTGCAAGACGGGCCTGGATTGCGGCAAGTTCGAGGATGGCAACGCCTGCAATGGCACCATGGTCTGCAAGGACTTCGCGTGCGTGCTCGACCCCAAGACCATCGTGACCTGTCCGCCCGGGTCGCCGTGCGCGGCGCAGCAGTGCGACCCCAAAAAGGGCAGTTGCGACGCGGCATTGCTCACCGCCGGAGCGCAGTGCAGCGACGGCGACCTGTGCACCGTCAACGACGCCTGCGACGGCAAGGGCTTCTGCAAACCCGGAACGCTCTTGAACTGCAACGACAAGAACCCGTGCACCAAGGACAGTTGCCAAAAGGAGCTGGGCTGCGTCTTCGAGTTCGCCGACAAGGCGCCGTGCAGCGACGGCGAATCGTGCACCTACCCCGACGAATGCCAAACGGGCGCCTGCAAGGCCGGACCCAACGAGTGCGAGTGCAACACCGACGACGACTGCGCCGCCAAGGTCGCCAAGTACGACAAGTGCAAGGGCACGTGGAAGTGTCTGACCGACGGCATCTACAAGTGCAAATACGACCAGCTCTTCGTCAACCCCTGCAAGTCGGACCCCGCCAATCCATGCAAGGCCGCCGAGTGCGCGCCGGACACCGGCAAGTGTGTCGTGTCGCTGCTGCCCGAGAACTCCACATGCAACGATGGCAAGTTCTGCACCGTGCTCGACCGCTGCGTCAACGGCGTGTGCTACGGCGACCCCAACCCGTGCGACGACGGCAAGTACTGCACCGCCGACAGTTGCGACAGCAAGGCCCCGGCCGCCACCGCGTGCATTTCGGACAAGGCCAAGCTCGACGCCGTGTCGTGCAGCGACGGATCCGCGTGCACCAAGCAGGACCTCTGCCAAGCCGGCACCTGCGTCGGCCTCGGCGTCGATTGCGACGACTTGAACGTGTGCACCGCCGACTCGTGCAACAAGCAGGTCGGCTGCGTGTACGTGCCCATGGTCAAGGGCGCTAATTGCGACGACGGCAACGCCTGTTCTGGCGACCCGGGCAACACCGCTGCCAATTTCGTACAGGACGGCTGCGACGGCGCAGGCAAATGCAAGGGCGGTGACCCCAAGGTGTGCACCGCGACGGAGGCCTGCGTCGACATTCCGTGCAATCCGACCGGCACCGCCCAGCCCGGCATCAAGCTCGGATGCGAGCAGAAGGTGTACACGACCGACGTGCCCTGCAACGATGGCGACAGTTGCACGACCGGCGAGGCCTGCCAGATCGGGCTGTGCACGGGCGGCACGCCGACCACCTGCGACGACCAGAACGACTGCACGACGGACGCCTGCGACAAGCTCGCCGGCTGCAAACACAGCCCGGCGGCCGCGCCCTGCGACGACGGCCAGGCCTGTACCTACGGCGACGCCTGCGATCAGGGCAAATGCGTGGGCAAACCCAAGACCTGCGACGACGAGAACATCTGCACAAAGGACAGTTGCGACGTCGCGACCGGCTGCGTGCACGTCAAGGGGGCGGGCGACTGCGGCGATTTCGCCAGTTGTTCCACCGACGCCATCCCCAAGTGCGTGTTCAAGGGCGGCGGACACCTGCTGATCACCGAGGTCTTCGTGGGCAACCCGGGCGACCCCAAGGACGACTGGGTCGAGATCCACAACCCGACCAACGGCACCGCCAAGCTCGACGAGTATGTGCTGGAAGTGCGCGCGGTCGACGCCGACCCCGAGGATCCGTGGAAGGTCATTGCCAGCGGCAAGGCGGGCCTGCTGCTGGCGCCCCACGGCTACGCGCTGCTCGGCAACGGCACGATCGCCCAGGGCGGCGTGACCCTCGATGTCTCGGACCCGGCCTTTGACCTGGAGTTGCCGTTGAGCAAGCCGGCGCTCAAGAAGGAGTGCTTCGTCGACAGCAAGCGCCACGCCGTGCTGCGGTTGCGGGACGTGCCGCACGTGCTCGAACACGACCGCGTGGCCTGGAACGACGGTCAGGCCGCCAAGCTGTCGACGGGCGTGACCCCGCTCGACGCCGACCCGGAACTGTGGCCGGCGTGGGCCTCGGTCGAGCGCCGCGCCACGGCCCAAAGCGACAACAGCAGCATGTACCCGCACAAGTCCGAGTGGCTGGCCGGCAACGAGTACGACACCGGCGACTGCGCCGACGATTTCTACACGCGCTACTGGCCAGAGCCCTACAACAAGGCGGGCGGCAAGTACGAACCGGCGTGCAACGGCACCTGCGGCCTGACCATGCGCTGCAACTTCGACCCCAAGGGCGAAAAATGCGTGCTCGACAGCGAGTGCAAGTCGTTCGGGGTCTCGGCCACCGTGGCGTGCGGCCCGGGCAAGATGTGCGAGCCCAACGCCGCGCAGTGCATCCCCGACATGGCCGGGTCACTGGTGGTGAGCGAAATCCACTTTGGCCCCGACGGCGAACAGTTCGTCGAGCTGTACAACAGCAGCGGCAAGCCGCTGGCCGTCGGCGGTTGGCGCATCCAGCGCAAGGATGCGGTCGATGCGCCCTTCAAGCCGTGGATCTTGCAGTTGGCGACGATTGCGGCGGGCACGGTCATTCCGGCCAAGCGCTACTACACCGTCGCCACGATGCAGTGGGGACGCCTGCACGGGCAACTGGACCAGGTGCTGCCGGGTGCGACCGGTCTCAAGCCCGAGGGCGGAGCGCTGCGCATCTGGGACCCGGGCACCGACACCGAAATGGACCTGGTCGGCTGGGGCAGCGCGGCCACCTACAATCTGGTGGGCGTCGACGGGCTGCACAAGGCCGCGCCCGCGGTCGAGATCGGCCAGAGCCTGCACCGCAAGGCCAATGGCAAGAGCACCGACAAGACCATGGCCGAGGGTGGCAGCGACAGTCTCGCGGGCAACGGCAGCGATACCGGCTTTGACAACCACGACTTCTTCGCCGCAGAACCGGGGCCGCAGACCCTGGGGTCGGGCGTGTACGAACCGGCGTGCGCCAGCACCTGCCAGACAGGCCTGGTCTGCAACTACGTCGCGCAGGCCGAAAAATGCGTGGATCCGCTGTGCGGCAAGCCCTGCCCCGTCGGCCGCGGCTGCAACCCCAAGACCCTGGAATGCGACCTGAACCTGCTCATCGCCGAATTCGCCACCGACGGACCGGTAGGCAAGACCGCCCAAGGAGCGCTGATCCTGCCCGCCAACAACGAGTACGTGGTGCTGTACAACCCGTCGCCGAGCACCATCCAGACCAAGGGCACGCTGGTCAAGGACGGCAAGACCGTGGTGGACGCCCTGGCCCTGCGCTACAAGGCCCCAGGGTCGACGTCCTTCACCAACCTGACCGAGACCAACCCGAACAAGCCGCAACTGCCGGGGCCGGTGCCGCCCTACAGCTTCTACCTGGTGGTGCCGGTGTACCACGACGCCGCGCTGCCCAAGGCCGACTATGTGTCCAACCTCGAATGGGGCATGCAGACCAGTGGCGACTTCGTGCAGATCGTGCGCACCGAGGGCAGCTACGAGAACGGCAAGAACGAGACGGACCGCGTCGCGTTTGGCGGCGGTGCCGTCAGCGGCGAGAACAAGACGGCAGTCGTGCCGCAGCTCGACACCCTGTGCAACACCGGCATCAACGGGGCGCTGCGGCGCAAGGCGTTGTCGGTGCTCGAGGGCACTGCCTCCGGCGACCCGCTCAAGGCGCACTTCTTTGTCGGGGCAGGATTGGACACCAACGACAACGCGGCGGACTGGACGCGCGTGCCCAAGCGGTTGCCGCGCACGACCAAATGCACCTGGCCCGGCAAGGACGGCGGCAACGTGCCGTTGTGCGTGGGCTACAATGTGCAGCAGCGGCCGTGATCCGCCGTCGCTACAACCCCGGAAACACCGTCCACCCCTGCTCCGCCACCTCGTGCTGGATGGCCTTGCCGTCGGGCAGGTTGCCGCCGTGGGTGCGCCCGGCGCCGTAGGCCCATGCGGGGTCGCCGGCCTTGAAGTGGGCGGTGAGGCTGCCCACCGTCCACTTCCAGAAGCCGTACCAGTCCAGGGCGTCGAGGTGGCTGTCGGGCAGCGCGAAGTCGGCAATGCCCCCGGGCCTGCCTTCGATGGTCAGCGGCGCCGCGTGGTCGTCGGCGAGTTCCGGTTTGGTCGGTGGATTGGGGTCGTCCTTGCCCGTGCCGTGCACGACGATGAGCTGCTTCTTGCGGGGATGCGACGTCTCCGATCGCAGCGGTTTCGCCGTGCAGCGTACCGTCGGCCCCCGCCTGGACGTCGGCCGACACGTACGCGCCGGAGCTGGGCTGGCTGACGCAGGCAGTTGCCGCCACCAGGGCCAAGAACGTCCATTTCTTGAGCATGGCCACCCCAAATCCCGGCGGCGGGCAAGCGCCCACGCAGTCGGTCGGCTGCAGCAACGTACGCCTTGGAGAATGTGCGCTGTGAAGACCGCCTCTGGGACACAGGAAGGCCAATTGCACGACCCCGGATTGCCGCGACCGACCTGTTCCCGGGTCCGCCAAGACTGCACAGACCCATGGTGGGCCGCACAATCGCTGCCGTCAACCTGCATTTCCGCTCAGTGTCTGCAGGGCGCGGTCCCATAGCAGGGGTCGGGCTTCAACTGAATCTGCCGGGTTGGCGCGTTTGCAGAGCGCTGTTGCCCTCTAACCTCACGAATGTATTTGGGCGCACCCCAACAGGACCGCGCCCAGTCCCATAAGCATGCGTCCAGATGCACGCCAGCGTTGTTTGGCTCCGTTCACGGCAGGTGGTTGCGCGACCTGCCACAAGCGTGATCCTCGGCCGGATCTTCGGGACCCCCAAATTCGGATCCTCGCCCTTGTCTGCAGTTGGAGATTGCACCGACGGTAGGCCTCTGGCAACCTGCTTGCATCGCGCCGCTCGCGCCGCCGTCAGCCATGTCCGACTCCTTACCACACAGCGATTTTGACGCCTTGGACCGCCGCGCCTGGTACCGGTCGGTGCTGCCGGACTACGGCCCGACCTGGCAAGCCGCCATCGACATGGGCATCGACGTCGGCGAACTCGACCGCCGCCTGCGCTGGACCGCCGACGAGCGGGTGCGCGCCCTGTGCGCGATGCAGCGCGACGCCACCCTTATGTGCACCGACGATGCCGACCCTGCAGAACACTGAAGGGCTGCTACGGGCGCTTGACGAAGCGGGTGTGCAGTTCGTGGTCGTCGGCGGCGTCGCGGCGCACGTGCACGGATCGCAAATCTACACCGCCGACCTCGACGTGCTCATCCCGTTCAGTCCGGACAATACTGCGCGGGTGATTGCGGCCTTGGCCCCGCTGGCCGCGCATTTCCAGCGCACCAATCCGCCGCGACCATTGCCGACCGACCCCATGGAGCTGGCACAGTTTCGCAATGCGTACCTCGATACGTCGCTTGGTCGCCTCGATCTGTTGGGTGCAATGCCGCCAGTCGGCGATTTTGCTGCCGTCGCTGCCCGCGCGCAGACGCACCGACTGTTTGGGCGGCCCGCGCTGGTCGTCGCGCTGCCGGACCTCATCGCCGTCAAGGAGGGGACCGGGCGCCCCAAAGACGCGCTGGTTGCGGCGGAGCTGCGCGCTGTCGCGGCGCGGTTGGCTGTGGTCGGCCCGGGTTGATGGCCCAGGGACCGCAGCTGGGCCACAACGGAGAGCGACGGGGTTCGCCATCGCGACCGCTGCTCGCCGCTTTCGCGATGCACGGTTCCACGCACCGACCCATTGCCCGCGGCCACCCAGCCGACCTATCCCCGCCGCCCCACGCGCCGCCCGCAGCGGCCGAAAGCCTTCCCGCCATCGCAACCGTCGACCTCGCCGCTTTCGCCACGCTGGTCCAGGCCGGCGCGGTGGTCCTCGACGTCCGCACCGGGCCAGAGTTTGGCGCCGGGCACGTGCCCAAAGCCCGGTCGCTGCCGCTCGGCCACCTGAAAGCCGGACACGCCGCGCTGGTTGGCGGCAAGGGCGGTCGCAAGCAAGATGGATTGGGCCCAATGCCTCCCAAGGGCTTTCGGTTTTTCCGTTGAAGAATGCCCATGCGCCGGCCAGCGCAAGCTGATCGCGGTCATCCGCACGTCTACACGCCGCGCAAATTCGAGCCGGCGCGCCCCCTGGACCGAGGACGAGGCCCGTGAGGTGCTGCGAGCGGCAGCCGACTTCGGCGGCTCGCTGGCGGCGTTTGCCCGTCGGCACGGGCTGTCAGCGACTCAGTTGTACTGACGGAGCTCGAAGCGCGCACCGCGCACGAACTCGGCAAGGTCGGCCAGCGCTTCTCCGTCGAGTCGTACAAGGCCGAGGTCAACGCCACGCGGCAGGCGCTCTACGGCGAACCCGTCACCATCGGTGCGAGCGCCGTGGGCAATGGCAAGCAGTTTGCTGAGGCGTTCTCTCCTGCGGCGACCGCGGATCGCGACGAGGCCGAGGACGAACCCGCGCCCGCGCCAGCGTGACCTGCCGCGCAGGGGCAAGAAAGCCTGTTCAAGGCAAGGTGAGCCTGCTCGCTGGGGGTGGCAATGCCTGTTCAAGGCAAGGTGAGTCCACTGCGCGCACCTGGATAGGCCTGTCCAAGGCAAGGTGCGCCTGCTCCCTGGGTGTGAGAAGTCGTGTCCAAGGCAAGGTGAGGGCGCTCCGCTGCCTTGGAAAGAGTTGTCCGGGGCCGGATGACGGAAGTGCGCTGCCTTGGAAACGGTGCGCTGGGACGCAGGGGGATCGCCTCCCACCGCTGGCGCGCGGCGACCCCTACAACCCCGGAAACACCGTCCACCCCTGCCCCGCCACCTCGTGCTGGATGGCCTTGCCGTCGGGCAGGTTGCCTCCGTGGGTGCGCCCGGCGCCGTAGGCCCATGCGGGGTCGCCGGCTTTGAAGTGGGCGTTGAGGCTGCCCACCGTCCACTTCCAGAAGCCGTACCAGTCCAGGGCGTCGAGGTGGCTGTCGGGCAACGCGAAGTCGGCGATGCCCCCGGGCTTGCCTTCGATGGTCAGCGGCGCCGCGTGGTCGTCGGCGAGTTCCGGTTTGGTCGGTGGATTGGGGTCGTCCTTGCCGGTGCGGTGCACCACGATGAACTGCTTCTTGGCGGTTGGCAGCGCGTCGAACAGCGCCTTGGCGTTGGGTTTGTTCGGATCGTTCCACTTGGCGGTGTCGTCGTCGGCGCCGGTGGCGAAGGTGAACCAAGTCGGCGCTTCCTTCCACATCACCTTGGCCTTGTCCAGTGCGTTCTGATAGGTGCCGACGGGCGGCGGTTCATTGGCGACGGAAAACAGCAGCACGGCGGCGGGGTCGGCGTGCTCGTTGGCCTTGTCGCTGTTGAGCGTCTTCCACGCGGCGAGCAGCGCGACCTTGGCGCCCATCGAGTGTCCGACGTAGGCGACCTTTGCGGGGTTGGCAACGCTGACCTTGTCCGGCAAGGCTTTGGCCGCCAGCAGCAGGTCGTCGGCCATGCGCAGGTGGTCCGCGTCGAGCAGCCCGGATTCGACGCGCACGAACGCGACCACGTAACCGTGCGAGGCGATGTGGTCCAAGAGCGCCCGGTACGGTTGGCCGAGCTTGGCCGAGAAGCCGCCGCCCTCGTACAGCCCCTTGCCGGGCAGGAAAACCACCGTGGGCCACACGCCGGGCGCGTCGGGCCGGACCACCAGCATCTTGTGGTAGTTGCCGGTCAAGCCTCCGGGGGCGTAGTCGAACTCGTCGGCTGGCGCGAGCGCGTAGGGGCCCTTGCCGCCCGGGTGCGGTGGCGGAGGCTGCTGGGTAAAAAGGCAGCCGTTGCAGGTTGGTGCCGCGTCCGGCGGGGCGTTCTGGTCGGCCGCTGCGTCGCCGGATTGGGCGTCGCCAACGGCATCAGCGGCCACTTCTGGCGCGGTGCTGTCTGCGACCGCCGCGTCCGTCGGCACCGCTGCATCTTCCCAGATCAGGGCTTCCGCCGGGCCCGGGTCGGGCGGCAGGTCGGGCGCTGGCGCTTCGCCGGTCGCGGCGTCGAGCGCTCCGGCGTCGAGCGTTGCGCTGGCGTCCCCTGCAAACAACGGCTTGGCCGCCGGGCCGAGGTCGCCCTGGTCGCCACAATGTGCAGCCAGCAGTCCGCCGGCCACCGTCAGCGCCGCGCGGCTCGCCTGTTGAAAACGCCACATGGCAACCCCGATCAGGTCAGCGCCTCTGCCAGCCGCTTGCTGATCGATGCCTGGAGCTTGTCGGGATCGACGCCCGCGACCTTGGCGGCAAAGCCCAGTTCGACGTTGACCTGGACATCGGCATCGTTGACTGCCACGTCGCCGCCCACGCCGATACCTTTGATCTTGGCGCGGTTTCCGGCCCATTCGAGCTTGACCCGGTATTTGGTCAGCACCTCTTCGAAGCGACCCATGCGCGCCATGGCGCCGTCCTTGCCGAGGGTGTGCGGTTGGTTGACCTTGACGGTGGGCATCGCGAACTCCGGGGCCGCGGGCGCGCGGCGGACCGAGGCTACGAGAGAACGGCCCCGGTGGCAATCGCTGGCCCAAGCCCTACCAAGGCAGCGGCAGTTGCCGGCCTTGCGCCTTTTCGCCGAATCCGTGCAGCGAGATGCCGACCAGGCGCACCGGCCGTCGGCCCGCCTCGGTGGCCGTCTGCAGCAGATCCACGGCAATCTCTGCAATCTCGCGGGCCTCGCGGACCGGGTGCGGCGGCGTGCGGCTGCGCGTGCACAGCTTGAAATCGCCGTACTTGACCTTGAGCGTCACGGTGCGCGCCGGCGCGTCGCTGCGGTCCAGGCCGTCGGCGACCTCCCAGGCCAGTTGCGCCACCAGCCGCGCCAGCAGCGGCACATCGAGGGTGTCCTCGGCCAGCGTAGTCTCGCTTCCCAGACTCTTGCGCTCGTGGTGCGGCTGCACGGCCCGGTCGTCGCGACCGTGGGCCAATTCGTAGAGCCACGGCGCAAATGAGCCCACCGCCGCCTCCAAGGGCGCAAGACCCGCCGCGCGGATGTCGGCGGTGGTCGCAAACCCGCGGTCGCGCAGGCGCTTGGCGGTTTTGGGTCCGACGCCCCACAGCTTCTCGACATCGAGCCGTTCGACGAAGGCGGCGACCTTGTCGGGCGGCACGACCACCAGGCCATCGGGCTTGCGCAGGTCACTCGCCACCTTGGCGATGAACTTGTTGGGCCCCACGCCCGCCGACGCCGTCAACCGCAGTTCGTCGCGAATGCGCGCCTTGCACAGTTGGGCGATGCGGGTGGCGCTCGGCTCGCCGAGCAGATTGTCGGTCACGTCGAGATAGGCCTCATCCAGCGACAGGGGTTCCACCAGCGGCGTGCAGGACAAGAAGATCGCGCGGATCTGGCGGCTCGCGGCCACGTAGGCACTGAACCGCGGCGGCAGGAACACGGCCGATGGGCACAGCCGGGCGGCGCGCGCACAACTCATGGCGCTGCGCACGCCAAAGCGGCGGGCCTCGTACGACGCCGAGCACACCACCGCCCGCGACTGCGGCGAGCCGCCCACCACCACGGGCCGGCCGGCGAGGCGCGGGTCGTCGCGGACCTCGACCGACGCGTAGAAGGCGTCCATGTCGATGTGGATGATTTTGCGCACGGCAAAGCGCCAGCGTTTGAGGTCCGCGTGCAACGCGATCGAGACACCCGAGGCGCCCGCGCGGCCCGGCGCGGCCAATTGTGCGCCGTGCCTTGCAGAGCGACAAGCCGATGGGTGCGTATCGACAACCGCCCGGCGCTCGGCCACAATCGGTGCCATCACGCGCCCCTGCCGGCGCCCGAGGCCGCCCATGTCTGCACGTACCGCCACGCCCAAGTTCGCGCCCGCTGAACCTGCCCGCGCCGACGCCGCGGAGCCTGTTGTCGATGCGGCCGCCGCGGCCGCGGCAGAAGGCGCCGCCCACGACGACCCGGCCGACGTTCCCAACGTCGCTGCCGCCCAAGCAGTCCCGCCGCTGACGCTGTGCATCGACATCGGCGGCAGCGGCCTCAAGGCCATGGTCCTCGACGCCGAGGGCCGGCAACTGACCGAGCGCGCGCGCATCGAGACCCCCAAGCCAGCGACCACCGAGGCGATCCTGCGCACCCTGGTGCACTTGGTCGAACCGCTTGGCGCCTTCGACCGCATCTCGGTCGGCTTTCCGGGCGTGGTCGTCGCCGGCGTCACCCAGACCGCGCCCAACCTCGACCCGAGTTGGGCGGGTTTTGCGCTGGCCGAGGAACTGGGCGACCTGCTCGACGGCAAGCCCATCAAGGTCTTGAACGACGCTGGCGTCCAGGGCCACGGCGTGGTGTCGGGCGAGGGCGTCGAGATGGTGCTGACGCTCGGCACCGGCATGGGCTGCGCGCTTTTCGTCGACGGCCGCTACGTGCCCAACCTCGAACTGGCCCACCACCCGTTTCGCAAGGGCAAGTCCTACGAGGAGTACGTGGGCGCCAAGGCCCTGGAAAAGGTCGGCAAGAAGCGCTGGAACAAGCGCGTCCAGAAGGTGCTCGACCAGATCAACCCGATCTTCAACCCGCGGGTCATCTACGTCGGCGGCGGCAACGCCAAGAAACTGTCGGTATCGCTGCCGGACAACGTGTGCACGACCGACAACGTCGCGGGATTGTTGGGCGGCGTCAAGCTCTGGGGATGAGTCCGCGCACCGGCGCGCGCCGTTGACCGCCAGCGGCACCCGGGCGTACCCTGCCGGCGCCACAACGGATCGCTCGCCGTGCCCGACGCCGAACCCACTGCCGCGGACCTCGACGACGCCCACCAGGGTCACCCGCGCTCTGGGCTGCGCCGCCTCAAGGTCTCGGCCAAGCTGGCGCTGGCTTTTGGCTCGCTGCTCGCGCTCGCGGCGACCACGGCGGTCGTGGCGTTCGTCGGCCTGCGCAAGGTCGAGGGCACATGGCAACAGGCCCTGCACCTGGGCGCCGATCTCGCGCAGCGCGCCGAGAAAGCCCGGGCAAGCTTGCAAGAAGCCCGGCGCCACGAAAAGGAATTCCTCTTGCGGTGGCCCGACGCCGGTGTGGCGCTGGCCTTCCGCACCTGGGTCAAGGCGAGCACCACGCCCGGACCTTCGGGCCACATGCCCGCCGATGTCCACGGCACGGTCGCCGCCGATATTGCCGAATTCCGCGCGGCGCTCGACTGGATCGGCAAGACGCTGGGCCAGTTGCAGCGCACGCACGGCTTTGACGCCGCTGGCGACGCCGACCTCGCACGGTTGGGCGCGTTGGCCGGTGAGCTGGGCGGACAGGCCCAAGCATACCACGACGAGCTGCTGGGCGTGACCCGCAGGCTGCGCGACCGCGGCGACATCCATGCGGCCAGCGCGGCCAGTGCCCTGCGCACCGCGCTCGGCGCGCCGACGTGCACCGGCAATCTGGGTCAGTTGCAGGCCGCCGAGTCCGGCCTCGACCACGCGCTTTCTGCCACGCCGAGCGATGCGGAGTCACCCGAGGTCGGGGCGCGGCTTGCCAGACTGCACCTGCTGGCTCGCCAGTGGTCGGCTGCGCGGACGGCCTATGCCCACCACCTCGACGCTGGCCTGCCGTTTCGCGAACCCGCCCATCCGACCGCAGCCCAGAGCCCGCTGCAAGCGCCGGCTGCGGACGACGAGGCGGCCACCGCGGCATGCGCACCCGATGTGGTCGTCCATCCCAGCGCCGATGCGATCGCGCTCGCCGACACGGCGACGGCGACGCTGCGCGAACTGCGCAGGACCGCACTGGAAATCCACGGCCCGTGGTCTCGGAATCTGCTTTCAGCCGTGGCCAAGGCCGAGGCTGGCTTTGCCGAACTGCGCACGGGCGACGACCAGTTGCGCGCGGCACTGCGGAGATTCCTGTGCCAGGCCGATGCCATCGAGCGCCGCCTCGACGAGTTCTCGGACACGGGGCCAAGGGCTGTCGCAGGCCTGGCAGAACGCGCCGAGCGCCAGGCGGCCAACTGGAGCGCGATGGTCTACCTCATCGCGGTCGTCAACCTGCTGCTGGGGGCTGGGCTCGCAGTGTGGTTGGCGCGCGAAATCCGCGTGCCGCTGCAAGACCTCGCCGAGACGGCGCGCGAGGTCTCGCGGGGCAACTTGCAAGCCAGGGCGTGGGTCTACTCGCAGGACGAGTTGGGCGAATTCGCCACGACCTTCAACGACATGACCGGGCGCATCCGCGAACAGAACGCGCGGATTGCTGCGCAACTCAAAGAAATCGCAGAGGAGCACCAACGCAGCGAGCGCCTGCTGCTCAACGTCTTGCCGCTGCCCATCGCTGAGCGCCTCAAGGGCAAGGAACATCCGATCGCCGACGCGTTCGACGACGCGAGCGTGCTTTTTGCGGACGTGGTGGGTTACACGGCGCTGTCGGCCCGGTTGCCGCCGACCCAAGTCGTCGATTGCCTGAGCCGCATCTTCACCGCCTTCGACCTCATCGCCCAGCGGCGCGGCGTCGAGAAGATCAAGACGATCGGCGATTGCTACATGGCGGCCTGTGGGTTGCCCGACGCGGTGCCCGACCACGCCCGGCGCATGGCGGACATGGCCCTGGACATGCTGGAGGCGCTGGCCGACATCAACAAGGACCTGCCCGCGCCGCTGCTGCTGCGCATCGGGCTGAACTGCGGCCCGGTGGTGGCCGGCGTCATCGGCGAGCGCAAGTTCATCTACGACCTGTGGGGCGACACCGTCAACGTCGCCAGCCGCATGGAGTCACACGGCCTGCCGGGCGAGGTGCAGCTGCCGGCGCACATGTACCACCAAATCGCGCACACTCACCTCGCGGTCTGCCGCGGCGAAATCGAGGTCAAGGGCCGCGGCAAGATGGAGACGTACTTGCTGCGCGGACGGCTGCACGGCTGGGACGGCCAAGAGGATGAAGGGCCCGGCTGACCGCCCTGCGCGGTTGTGGTCGCAGGGGACGGGAATCGCCTGCTGTGGGTTTGGTTTCAGCCTGTGGCGGCCGACCGCAGAGGGTGGATTCCATTGCGGTCCGTCGCGATCGGAGTCACGCGCCAGCGGACACTGCCGCCGACCGTGACCCTGTGCCCCGATTGCGGACTGCATTCGGCGGTGCATCGGCCGCAGCCGCTACCAGTCCACGTAGGCCACGATGGCGCCGTCGTGGTCACTCGGGGCCTGCTGCTTGGGCCCGTACAGCCACAGATCGATCCCCCACCACGCCACCTGGAACTTGGCCGTGTCCGAGGCCACGAAGATGTGGTCGATGCGGTCCTTGGTGGGGTAGCCCGGCGGTGCTGCCTGGTTGTGCACGGCAGTCCACGATTTTGTCAGGTTGAAGGTGTCCTGCCAGGGCGGCGACACGCCGGGCTTGCCCGCTGCGAGCAATCCGAACGCCTTGCTGTCGGGCTTGCTGTTGTAGTCGCCGGTCAGGATGAGCGGGGCGGACTGGGCCAGCGGCCCCAAGGCGTCGAGCACCAGGGTCGCCGATTTTTCCTGGCTCGGCGAGTTGTTGTCAAAGTGCGTGGTGGCAAACCACAGGTCGCGGTTGCGCAGCTTGTCGCGCAGCTTGACCCACACCATCACCCGCGGAAACTGCGAAAGCACAAAGCCAATCGAATAGGGCTTGTCGGGCGTGGGGCTCAGCCAAACGACGCCCTGATCGAGCTTGTCGAAGCGCGCCTTTTTCCACAGCACCGTGGCATCGGGGTAGTCGTTGGGCACCTCGTCCCCCGGCTTGAACCGATAGTGGTGATAGTCGTAGAGCTTTTCTGGTCCGACCAGTTGATCCACCTCGGGCACGTCGTTCTCGGTCGGCAAGTGCGCCTGCATCTCCTGCAACCCCATCAAGTCCGGGTCGAAGCGCTTGAACACATCGCGGAGCCACGGCAGGCGGGCACTCCATTTGTGCTCCCAGTCAGCGTGAGCCTTGTTGACGCAGAACGAGCACATCACGTTGTAGGTCATGACCGCGAGCGCGCCTTGGGGCTTTTGGGGCGGCAGCGACCACGAGGCTGGCGTGGCGTCGGCGCCGACATCGGTCGTTGGCGGGCCGTCTGCACCGGAATCCGCAGCGGTGGTGGCTTCTGCATCGACGGCGGCCGAGGTCATCGCATCCGCCGTGGGGGCCGGGTCGGCACCGCACGCCAGCGCGAGCAGAAGGCTTGGGCACAAGGGAAGGCAGTTGCGCATGGACACCTCGGGTGCCGCAAGGTACACCGGGCGCGCCGCGCATGCTAGGTTTGCAGGGCGCTGCCCGGCGGTACGGGCACCCGAGCGACTCCATGCCGATCCCTTTCGTCAAACTGCACGGCCTCGGCAACGATTTCGTCGTCGTGCGCGAAAGCGACCTGCCCGACCTCGACAGCGGCCGCGTGCGCGACCTCTGCGACCGCCACACCGGCATCGGCGCCGATGGCATCCTGGTGGCGAGCTGCGACCCCGACGGCCTGCCGCGCATGACCGTGCACAACGCGGACGGCAGCGTGCCCGAGATGTGCGGCAACGGCCTGCGTTGCTTCGCAAAGTGGCTGGGCGATACCGACCCGGCGCGCAGCGACCGTGTGCGGGTGTGGACGGGCGCGGGTCTGCTCGACTGCCAGTTGCACCGCGGCGCGGACGGTCGGGTCGCCGAGGTGACGGTTGCCATGGGCCGGGCGAGTTGGGCCCCCGCGCAGGTGCCGGTCCTGGCCGATGCGCCCATGGTGGCCGCGCCTTTCGAGGTGGGCGGCGTGGTGCTGCGGTTGACCGCGCTGGCCATCGGCAATCCCCATGCGGTCACCTTTGATGCGCTGCCGTATGCTGTGCAGCAGAGCCTGGGACCGCTGTTGTCGCGCGACCCGCGGTTTCCGGCCGGCGTCAATGCGGAGTTCGCGCAAGTGGTGGACACGGACGAAGGGCCCACCGTGCACGTCGCCGTCTTTGAGCGCGGCTGCGGCTGGACGCAGGCGTGCGGCACCGGGGCCACAGCGACCGTGTTGGCCGGCGTGCGCCTGGGCCTGCTTCCCCCTGGCCGGTCCATCCCGACGCGGCTGCCCGGCGGCTGGCTGCACATCGCCGTCGATGCCGACGGATCAGCGACCATGCGCGGACCGGCGGTGCGGGTGTTTGACGGCGCGCTCTAGGAGCCTTTCGGACAATCGTCCGACAGGCTCTGTGGTGGTTGCGATCGGGGCAGCGACCAAGAACTGCCTGAAGTAAATTCAGACAGTTTCGGTCGCTGGCAGGCCGCAGCCGCGGCCTGCCTAAGGGACTGGAAAATAATAAGTCGATCACTCTCACATCAGGACGGAGCCGCGAGTCGGACCTTTAGTCCGCGAGCTGGCGACCCACGGAGCAAGCAAACGGGCCCGAGAAATGATTGAGTAAATCATTTCCTGGCCCTAAGAGCCTGTCGGCCAGAATCCGCCGATTCTGGCGTTTCGCCGACAGGCTCCTAGCGGAGCGGCCCCACCAAACAATCAAGCAGTTCCAAGGTGTTGAATGATCCCCCCCTCCGTGCAGGCGCGAACTCTCGCCCTCGCCAGGCGGCGTGGTCAGGCGTCGCAGGCTGCAGGATGTGGCCGGGCCGCACGATCGGGGACGCCGGAATTTTCGACACATTGTCAGGTAGTTGAACAATGGGGGGGGCCGTTCTTGAACCATGGCGGGGGCGTTCTTGACCGCGGGCGCGTAGCACCGCACGATGCCCTCTGCGCGCCGGCCGTCCAGTGGCGCCACGGAGTCTGCCATGTCCGCGCTGCGCACCCTGGTCGTCGTCGTTGCCGTGGCTGCCGCCTGCAGCGATCCGCCCACGGCCCCAAGGCCCGCCGCCGGCTCGGACGCCACGTCGGCGACCGACAGCGGAGGTCTCGACGCCCAAACCGCCGAGGCCAAGGCCGTGGACGCGACCGCCGATTCGTCCGGCGAAACAGCGAGCGAAGTCGCCGCGAACCTAGACGCCACGTCAGAAGGTGGTCCCGCCAAGGACGCTGCGGTGGAGGCGGCGGGCGACGTCCCGGAGGATCTCGACGCGGCCGGTGCCGCGGATGCCGCCCTGGACGCGGAGGCGACCGCAGACGTGGCCCCGCCGCCCGATGCAGCGGTGGACGTCGCAGTCGATGGTCCCTCGGACGCTGCGGTGGACGCCGCAGGGGACGCCGCCCTGGACGCGGCTGTGGATGGCGTGGACAGCGCTGGCCTAGACGCTGCACAAGATGCGGGCAGCGACGCCAATGCTGACCTTGCTGCCGAGGCCGCCGGCGACGCGGCCGCCGCGTCAGACGCCGCAACGGAGGTTGCCGCTGAGGTCCCGCCAGGATGCGCCGACGGTACCCGCGAGGGTTTTCTCGACAAGAAGAAGTTTCCGCTCGTTGCCGCCTGTGCCGGCGCCTGGGACATCCCGGGCATCCACAAGGGCAACCCGGCGTGTGGGCGCAAGGCGGGCAACACCGGCGCAAATGCACCGGGCAAGGGCTGCAACGTCGAGGACCTGTGCGCCGAAGGCTGGCACGTGTGCTACGGTGCCAAGGACCTCAAGGAGCGCAACCCTGAAGGCTGCGGCGGCATCCTGGACGGCGGCGGCATGAGCCCGGCGTTCTTCCTGGCGCGAACCTCGTCTACTGGGGCCTTCAACTGCTCACAGGACAGCACCAAGTTCGGCGACCCGGGCACCAGCAACGACCTTTTCGGCTGCGGCGACTTGGGGTGCGGCATCGACTTCAAGACCTACCCAAGCTGCGATCCGCTGAACCGCGCCAGCCACGACCTGTGCAAGGGCCTGCGCAACGACCTCAACTGCGGCGACTGGTGCGCGCACCTCGGCAAGTTCCCGGGCCAGAAGAACACGTGGGATTGCGGCAAGAACGCACCCACCAACGAGGCCAACCTGGTGGTCAAGGGCGATCCGGCGGTGCAGGGCGGGGTTCTGTGCTGCGTGGACTTCATCACCAAGCCGTAGCCTGCGCCTACGGCGTGCGACGTAAGGGCCCGGAAATGATTTACTCAATCATTTCTTGGGCCCGTTTGCTTGCTCAGTGGGTCGCCAGCTCGCGGACCAAGGGTCCGACTCGCGGCTCCGTCCTGATGTGAGAGTGATCGACTTATTGTTTTCCAGTCCCTAACCCGACCATCGCACGTGCCACGAAAAGCACCGGGTAGACCACGGTCACGCTGACGAAAATCGCCAACGCGCGGTCGGGCTTGATGTCGCGGTGCAGTACGCCGCGGGGATAGTTGAACAATGGGGGGTGCCGTCTGGGCCCCTCGCTGAACGACGATCCGCTGAGTCTTTGTATTTTCAGGTACTTGAACAATGGGGGGATCGTTCAACTCCGCGATTTGACAGGGCCGCGCCGTCGTCCACAATCGCCGCCCGCCGCGCCGTCGCGCCTGGACCTGCCGTGCTCTCCCGCCTGCTGCTGCCGATGCTGTTCGCCACCGGCGCCGCCGGCCTGATCTACGAGGTGGTGGTGGCCCGCCTGCTGGCCCAGCATCTGGGCAGTTCGGGGTCGTCGCAGGCCATCACGCTTGCCACGTTCTTGGGTGGCCTGTGCATGGGAGCGCTGCTTGCCGGCCGGGCCCAGCGGACTGTGCTGCCCAAAGTGCGCGCGCCGCTGCTGGCCTACGCGGTCCTGGAGGCTGGCATCGGCTTGTGGGCGTTGCTGCTGCCGAGCGTGGCGGATCTCGCCTTCGGGATGTTCGCCGCGGCAGCCCAGGGCAGCGAGCCGGGGACGGTCGGGCACATGGCGGTCAAGCTTGCGCTGGCGGCGACGCTGCTCTTGCCCTTGGCGATCCTGATGGGCGCGACGTTGCCGGCGCTGTCGTTTGGCATCGCGCGGGCCGATGTCGCGGGCAGCGTGGCGCTGGTGTCGCGGTGCTACGCGGTCAACGCGGCCGGTGCGGCCAGTGGGGCGATGGCCGCCGGCTTCTGGCTGGTCGAGACCTTCGGCCTGGAACTGCCGCTGACGCTCGGCGCCGTCGTCAATCTCGGGGTGGCCGGGGTGGCGTCGCGGTTGTTGCGGTCGTCGGGCGCGATCGCGGTCGAGCCCACCGCGGACACGCGCGCTCCGGCCGGCGCACCGCGGTCGTTGCTTGCCGTGGCCTTCGCGACCGGGGCCGTGGCGCTGTGCTGCGAAATCGGCTGGACCCGGCTGGCCTCGCTGCTCCTGGGTGCCAGCACGTACAGTTTCGCCTACATGCTCGGCGTGACCATCGCCGGCATCGCCGTGGGCAGCGCAATCGCGACACGGCAACTGGCGCGGGGGCGAAGCGCGCAACAGGTGCTTGGCCTTTCGCAGGGCTTGGCTGGGTTGGGCACGGCGCTGCTGGTGTGGCGGGCCGACCCGATGGCGGTCGAACTGGCGGTGGCGCGCGCCCGCCTCGTGCCCGTGCCCGAAAACTACCCCTTGTGGCTCCTACTAGGCGGCGGTTGGCTCGCCCTGCACCTGCTTCCGGCAGCGCTCGGCCTGGGCGCGGCGTTCCCGGCGCTGCTGGCCGCGGCGAACGCGCGGGGCGCGCACACCGACAGGGCAACCGCGCAGTTGCTGACGTGGAACACGCTGGGCAACTTGCTTGGCGCGCTGGGCGGCGGATTCGCGTTGCTGCCCCTTTTGGGCCTGGAGCGCATGCTCGGACTGGGGGCGGCGGTGTCCCTTGGCCTCGCGGCCGTCGCCGCGGGCAGGACGCAGCGGTGGATGCCGCTGGTGTCGGCCGGTGCTGTGCTCGTGGCCCTGGCGGCGATGCCGCCCGAGGACGGCGCGCTGACCCGCGGGCTTTTCCGCATGCGGCCGCACAGCCCGGCGGCGGCGCGGCGCGAGGCGGAGGATGTCTACAAGATCACTCAACTGTATCGCAAGGACGGCAAGGACGCGACGATCGCCGTCGATCGCTACGCGGACGGTCTGGTCATCTTCCGGACCAACGGCAAGGCCGATGGCGGCACGGGCGACGTCACCACCCAGGTCATGCTCGGCCACCTCGGGGTGCTGGTGCGGCCCCGGGCGACCGAGGCGCTGGTCATCGGTCTGGGCACCGGCCAGACGGCGGCGGCGCTCGCAAGCCACGCGCAGATGCATGTCCATGCCGTCGAGATGTCGGCTGCGGTGGTGCAGGCCGCGCGCTTTTTTGACAAGAGCAACGACCGCGTGCTCGACAACCCGCGCGTGCGCGTGACGGTCGCCGACGCCCGCGAAGTCCTGGCCGCCGTGCCGCCGGCTTCGCTCGACCTGGTGGTGTCTGAGCCGAGCAACCCGTGGATCGCCGGCATCGCCGACCTGTACACCGCAGAGTCGTTTGGGCGGGTGCGCGATCGGTTGCGGCCGGGCGGCGTGCTGGTGCAGTGGATCCACACCTACGAGATGGCCGATGGCGCGTTGCGCGACATTCTGTGCACGCTGCAGGGTGTGCTGCCGCACGTCGCGGTGTTTCGCATGGACCCGGGCGACCTGGCGCTGGTGGCCAGCGCGACGCCCATGGCGTTCGACCCGACGGCCGCCGCCCTGGCCCTGGACGCCCCTGGAGTGCGCCGCCACCTGGACGGCCATCGTGCGGCCGAGGTGCCCAAGACGCTGGACGCGTTCTTGGCCACGCAACTGGCCGGCCCGGCCACGGTCGCCAAGGTGTGCCAAGGCTTCGCCGCCCCGCTCCAAGAGCGGTTTCCGCGCCTGGAGTATTCGGCTCCGCGCGACTTCTTCGCCGCAAGTGCGGCCACCGCGATGGTCGGGCGCTTGGACACCCGGGTGGGTCGAAGGCCCGACACTTGGCTGGCCGAGGTCGGCCCGCAGGTGTCCGAGTCGCCAGCGCGGCGGGCGCGCCTGCACGCATTCCTGGTCGCCGGCCGCCACGCCGACGAAGCCCCGCTGCACGCGGCCACCGCGCCGGCTGGTTCGTGGCCCATCGCCCTGGCCCAGGCCGTCCATGGCCTGCCAAGGGTGGACGCGGTCGCGGCCGCCGACGTCGGACGCTGGTGCGCATGGCTGACGGCGTTGGTGCCGTGGCTGCCGGCGCGGGGCGACACGGTGCTCGGTCCGGTCGGCGGTCGCGACGACTGGCAGGGTTGGGCTGGTCGCTGCAAGCAGCAGGGGCGTTGACCGCAAACGGATCACGCGCTACAAGCCCGGCCACCGGGGCACCCCGGCGAGTCGCCATGGCCCCCCCCCCCTTGCAGACCGCCATCGTCACCGGGGCCGGGGGCTTTGTCGGCAGCACCCTGGTTCGCAGCCTGCGCGAAGCACACGTGCGTGTGGTGGGCATCGACAGCCTCGAGCGCGGCTTTGCCGATTCACTGGACGGCGACGTGCCGCTGGTCCACGGCGACGTCACCCACCCGGACACCGTGGCCCGGGCGTTGGCACAGGTCGGCGGGCGTGCCGACGCGGTCTTCCACCTCGCCGCGCTCATCCAGGTCGGTGAATCGGTCCAGCAGCCTGCGCGGTACCTGCACGCCAACGTGGTCGGCACCGAAGCGGTGGCTGCTGCGTGCGCGCAGGCGCGCGTCCCGGCCCTGGTGTTGGCATCGTCGGCCGCTGTGCTGGCTTCCGACCAAGGCGATCGCGCGACCTTGGACGAAACGGCGCGCATCGGCCCCGAAAGTCCCTACGGCGAGAGCAAGCGGCGCGCCGAGCAAGTGCTTGCAGCCCACAGCGCGCAAACCGGCTTGGCGTCGGTGGCGCTGCGCTTCTTCAACGTTTCGGGCGCCCATTGCGGTTGCGCGGAGCGGCACAAGCCGGAAACACACCTGATTCCGCTGGCGATTCGCTCGGCGCTCGGCGAGGTGCCGCCGCTGCGGGTGTTTGGGACCGACTGGCCGACGCCCGACGGCACGTGCCTGCGCGACTACGTGCACATGCGCGATGTGGTCGCCTCGCTGCGCGCCGCGGCGTTTTGGGCGATCGCGGCGTCGGCGGGCAGCCATCGGGTCTTCCACGTGGGTTCCGGTGTGGGCACGAGCGTCCGCCAGGTCATCGGTGCCGTCGAACGGGTGCTGGGTCGGCCGGTGCCGTACATCGAGTCGCCGCGGCGACCCGGCGATATCGCCGCGCTGGTCGCCGACGTGGGTCGCCTCCGCGCCGAATTGGGCGTGCACCCGGCGTGCGACCTCGACCAGATGGTGCGCGATGCGTGGATGGCGTGGTTGGCGCAGGCGGGGGCCCACGCCACCGTACGTGGCAATCGTTCGTCGATTGACCCCTAGAGACTCGACCAGTTATGGGTCGAGTCTCTTTGCTGTTCAGTGGGTTGCCAAGCTCGCGTCGGAGCCGACTCGCGGCAACGTCATGACAAGACTCGGTTCACTGGGCGAAACTGATCGCGCCTCTGGGAGCCTGTCGGACTATCGTCCGACAGGCTCCGTGGCGGTTGCGATTGGGGGCAGCGACCAAGAACTGCCTGAAGTGTTTTCAGGCAGTTTCGGTCGCTGGCAGGCCGCAGCCGCGGCCTGCCTAGGAGCCTGTCGGCCAGAATCTGCCGATTCTGGCGTTTCGCTGACAGGCTCCTAGAACGAGTACATCAGCGCCGCGTTGAACTGGAACCGTTCTTCGTCCACGCAGCCCAAGACGCCCTTTTGGTCGCGGCCAATCTCGATGCACCGCAAAGCGCCAACGGGAAAGGCAAGGTCGGCGCGCAGCGGAATCTGGCCGGCGACCAACCACACCAGGCTGCCGCCCACGCCGTGGCGCACACCTTGCGCAAGCGCCATCGCGTCGTCGGCGAGCGCGCCAAAGTCCCAAAAGACCGTGCCGTTGACCTTGAGGTCGCGCAACACGGGAAAGCGCACCTCGACCGAACTGTTGGCTACGACCTTGCCGTAGCCCACGGTGTGGTCTGTCTCGGCGTACGTCGATCCCACGATCACTTTGTCCTTCTCGTCGCGCACCACAGTTTTTTCGTCGGCGTACTGCCGGATGCCGAAATCGGCATACCCGCGCAGCAGCGTTTGCGGATATTGGCCGCCCAAGCGGAACGTCACGTTTTGCGGCAACTGGGCCGTCTTGGCCTCGCCGAACCCATAGATCAGGCCGCCGTGGACCATCATGGCCAGCACCAGCGAGTCGCCGACCGGCAAGAAGATGCGCCCGGTCCCCTCCCACTTGACCATGTTGGCCAGCTTGTAGGGCTCGACGGTGTCGGTGCTGTCCTTGACGTAGCCGTTGATGTACGGCAGCGACAGTTGCAACGACAGGCCCTGGCGCGGGTTGAGCGGGCTGTCGGTGTTGTCGTAGCTCAAGCTCGGCGTGATCATGACCTGCTGCCGCAGGCCCATCCATTCGCTGGAGTTCTCGAAATCGCGGTCGCGGTCGCCGGCCGCGCGCAGGCGCACCAGGCCGTAGTCGAACGACACCGCCGTCAGCAGCCGACCGAACCGCCGCGACAATTCGACCAGCGAGCCCACCTTGTCGGTATCGACGACCGACAGCGCGTAGTCGTGCACCAACGACGGCACCACCCAGCGCAGCCCGAAATCGCTGCCGAAAAACCGCGGGTCCTGGTAGGTGATGGACGCGGCCGCGTAGCGCAGGGTATCCGACCACCACGGCGGATACTTGTGCGTGTCGCTGTACGGGGCCAGCACGATGGCGTCTTTCTTCTGCGCGCAAGGGTCGCCCTCGACACACACGCCGTCGTAGCTGGGGGGCACCGTCAGGCCGAGCTTTGCTGCGATGCGCAAGAGTTTTCCCGACCGCGCAAAATTCTTGTCCACATATGCACCTTCGGCGGTCGCGAGCAGGTTGGGCAGCGTCAGGTGTTGCGCCCGACCGTAGCCCATGGAACTGCGATCGGTGGCGGTCGTGGCATGGTCGAGGACCTCCTTGAAGCCGGCGATGCTCTCGCGCTCGTAGGCGTTGCGCGCGGTGTTGATGGTCTGAAAGCCGATCAGCGCCTCCCAGTACTTGACCTGTTCCTCGACCACCCGCACCACGGTCGCCAGGCGACGGCGCGGCGGCTTCTCGTCGTCGCCGACACGGGCAAACGTGACCTGGGAAAAAAGTCCGAGGTTGCGGAGCCGCCGTTGCGATTCGAACTCCAAGGCAGCCGAATAGGGCACGCCGGCGCGCGGCAGGTCGCGGGTGATGACCTCGGCGTCGGTGTTGAAGTTGCCGATGACGAACGACTCGCCAAAATCGACGCGCTCGCCTTCGCTGATGCGCAGTTCGACATCGACATGGCGGGCCAGCAGCGTCTCGCGCGCGCACTCGGCCATCGGCCGGTCCGGTCCGGCACTGGCGCACCACAGCTTGACCTGGCTGCGGAAGAACCCGTTGTTGCGGTAGCTGGACTCCAGCTCTGACAGGGCCCGCTCCAACTTTTCCCAGCTGACGATCTGGCCGGGGTCGATGGGCCACAGCGCCCTCACCTCACTTTCCGGCACCGCCTGGGCGCCGACCACCCGCAGGCTGCGCAGCCGCGAGGGTTCACCCTGCCGGTAGCTGATGTCCAGATAGATGAAGTTCTCGTCGCTCGGCTTGCGCAGCCAGAAGCCCTTGTCCGCGAACCGATAGCGGATCGTCATCATGCCGCCCTCGGTGGTCACGGCGCGGCGGTTGGCTGCCGTAGGGGTGACCCCCGCGGGCAGCGTCAGCGCATAGTTGAACTCCCAGAACCCTTGGGCCACGAAGTAGTTGCGCAAGAGGTCGAGGTCGGCGAGCACCTGATCGACCTGCAGGTAACCGCCCGCGTCGAAAAAGTCGTAGGCGCGCGTGCTGATGACCTTGCGCAATTCGCTGTCTGGCATCGCCGCCGTGTCGCCCTTCTTGTCCACGGCGTGAAAGAAGATGCCGCGCACCTGCGACACGTAGCCCGTGGCGGCCCAGTAGGTGATGGCCGACGTCACCTGGCCGCTGTCGCCCGCGGGCACGGGCCGGTAGTCGAGGCGGACATCGGCGAAAAGGTAGCCGCGATTCTCCAGGGCCAGCAGCAGGTCCTGGCGGCCGCGCTCGGCCTCGGCAAAGTCGTAGAGGCCCGAATCGCCGAACGGCAGGCTGTCGTAGAGCGCGCGATCATCTTGCAGTTGGTAGCCGGCGCGCGCACCGCCCTCGCTGTCGTCGCGCACCAGGATGCGCACGATCGCGCACTTGCCGGGCGAAACGTCGATGCGAATGGACTTGTCGCTGGTCTCGTGGTGCACCTCGACGCGCGGTGACCCGTAGCCTTGTCGCCGCAGGTAGGTGCGAATCCGCGCGCGGATGCGGTTGGCCTCGCGCTGGCTGAAGACGTCAAGGCCGGTCAGCGCGGCGGCGTTGCGCACCGCCCGTTCGGTCAACTCGGGGCACGTCAAGCCATGGTGCGCCTCGAATTCGCTCCTGCGCGGCGGCGGCTGCAGGTCGAACCGGGCCTCGGTGATGCGCTGGCGGTCGCCCTCTGCGATGTCGATCCACAGGATGAACTCGCCCTTGCCCGCGGGCTCGGCGCGCACGCGGATCTTGGCGGAATCGAAGCCATTGCGCTGGTAGAGTGCCTCGATGGCCTCCCTTTGAGCCTGCAGCCGCTCCTGGCCGCCGACGGTGTCCAGGTCGAGGGCGTCGCCGGGCTGGATGAGCAACTTGCTGCGCAGCTCGTCCAAGAAAAGCGCTGCATTGCCGGCAAAGCGGATGCGCCGGACCCGCCAATGGCCGAGCACGGAGAAGGCCACCTGGGCCTGCCCTTGGGCGTCTGCGCCGCAGCGTATCTGCACCGACTTGAAAAAACCGATGCGCGACAAACGCTCCCACGCCAGCCGCAATTCGCCGGTCCCCAGGCGCCGGCCGGGCCGCAAGTCGACGACCGACGCCAACTCGGTATAGACCTTGGGGTCTTCGCACGCCGTGCCCGGGCAGCCCTCAAAACGCACGAACGCGATGGGCTTGCCCAGGCAGGCGGCGTCGGCCCGCGCCACGTCACCGAAGCCCAGCAGCGTCCCCAAGGCGTCGAGCCCGCCCGCGCCGGCGGCACCGGCTTGCAGACGGGTGGGTGCGGAGGGCAACGTCGTGGGCGTGGGCGCGGGCGACAGGGCGAGTTCGGCCGGGGGCGCGGGGTCGGCGGGCAGAGCCCACGCGCAGCGGCCCGCGACCAGAACCGCGACGGCGAGCGCCACACACCCCACAAGGCGCCGGTGTTCAGTCATCCAGCGGCACCTTGTAGCGCAATTTGGATTCGTAGACAGTCACCGGTGCTTCCTGCGTGCCCGAGGCGTCGACGGGTCGCTCGCGGCGGAACAGGCCGTTGAGCGACAAGCGGTCGGTGATCTTGAACGCGAAGTTGGCTGTGTACCGCGTTTCCCGCCCCGTCTGCACGCGGGCGCCGAGCGCCATCGATTTGCCGAACTTCTTGCTCGCTTCAGCCGTGACCCCGACGTTGGCAGGGTCGAAGTCGATGGCAATCGTATCGACGAAGGTCTTGAGCAGGCTGGTCGCCAGCGAGTTGATCGCCTCGCCAAACAGCATGTCGGTCGTCAGCCGCGGAGCCGATCCGCCGGCATCGCCGCAGCGCCGCCGAAACAGGATGAGGCACTGCACATCTTTTTCGGTGTCGCCCTTGTTGCTCGACAGGCGAATCTTGAAGTCCTTGCTGTGCTCGGACCACACGCCAGCGATCTGCACGTACACTTGCACGACCTCGTCTGCGGAGGCGCTGTCTGTGCTGAGCTCGGCGCCAAACGCCCCGGTCAGGCCGCCGGATCGGTTGCTGACGCGCACGGCGATGTCGGTGCGCAACGACAGGTCGAGGTACGGCCGCATCCAGTCGCCGGTAAAATCCAGATCGCCGCGATCGACGTCGAACACCAGGTTGTTGAAGGCATAGCTCAATTGGCTTCCCGAGCCGGGCACGACCTTGGCGTGGTCATACACCCGCAGCGCCGGCAACGTGCCCTTGACCTGCACGCCAAACTCGGTGACCAGGTCGGCCTTGCCCAACGTGAAGCGACTCGACACCTCGAAGTTGCCGCCAAGGACGCCCAGGTCCAGTTGCAAATCGGCCAGTTCCGGCCAGGACTCCGTCAAGGGCTTGCTGTAGGTGTCGACGGTGCGGCCGCCGCCCGCATTGCCGACCACCCCCGACAGCGTGTCGAAATTGCGGTAGTAGATGCCTTCACTCACCACCACCCGGCCCCTGGCCCACCAGTCGCGGCGCTCAGGATCGCCGTAGTGGCGCGCGGTCAGGTGCACGGCCGGCGACACGCGCATGGCGTACTGCTTGGGCACATCCACCGGCAGTTCATCGCCCGCGAACATCAGGTCCATGGTGTCGATCTGGAGGTTCTTGAGACCAACGCGGCCGTCGATCTTGAGCGTGCCATTGTCGATGCGCATCGCCAGCTTGTGCGACTGCGGGATGTGCAGGTGCAGCGCCGACAGGCCGCCGCTGCCGACCGAAGCGATCTGCAGGCGGCCGCCTTCGTCGATGGCGATTTCGTGCGGATACTTGCGCAGCGCCACCTTGCCGGCGCGGGTCTGCAGGGTGCCCTGGATGCGCGGCGCGTCCACCGGTCCGGCCAGGCGCAACCGGCCGCGGCCGCCTTGCGCCGCAGCCAGGCAGTTCGACGCCGGATCGGCAGCCACGATGGGATCGGGCAGGATGTCCAGGCGCAAGTCGAGGTCCGAGAGCGACTCGGCCCAGGCCCCCGACCGCGGCACGTCGACGGACCCCGCCACGAAAAGCGCCATGGCCATCGACTCGCCCTCCCGGGGCAGGGTCAAATCGCCGCACACTTCGAACTCGCTGCGGTGCAGCGCGAAGTGGGTGTCGCCGATGGCGATGCGCTCCGGTGTCAGCCGCACCAGGGCCGTGCTGGTGTTGCGCAACCGATGGCCGCCGGCGAACTCGACCTGCAGGTGGCCGGCGCCGAGCGCAGTGTCCACCACGTAGCGCGTCGCCCCGGGCCGCAAGTCGACCAGGGTGCGGACCTCGCCCTCGACGCGCGCCGCGAGACCGTGAGGCTTGGGCAGTCCTGCGACGGCAAACGGATCGAGTTCGCCGTGGGTCCGCACGTTGAGCGCCAGCGTGGTCAACTGGCCCAGCCCGGCAAAGGTGAGCTCGCTGCCGGGCTGCACGTCGAAGTAGTCCAGGTCGTCGACGGCGGTCCACACCGCAGGTCCGCCGCGGCGCTTGGTCAGCGCAAAATCGCCATCGCCCAACCGGATCTTGTCCCAACCCAAACCCCGCAGTTGCACCGCAACTTCGCCCTCGAAGTCGCGCAGCGAGCCGAACAGGCGACCCGAGACGCCGACGCGGCCATGCAACGGCATGCCGTCGAGCGACCGCAGCCGCGAAAACGGCAGCAGCGGGACCTTGAACTCGGTCGAGAAGGTCTGCGCGACCAGGTCGTAGTGGCCCGAGACCTCCAGGTCGTCCTGCGGGACCGCGCCGTGCAACTGAACCCGACCGTTGGCAAGGCTGCAGTCGCCGCCGCCAAACTGCACGTCGCCTTGCACGCGGTCGAGGACTTCGCCGGCCATCCTCACGTCGCGCAGGGTCAGCGCCGCCGACCCGGCCAACGTCCGCGCCCAGTCGCGGGCGTCGAGCGCGAATTGGCCGTTGCGCACCTCGCCGGTCCCGGTCACTCCGGGCACCAACCGAGCCAGATCGACGTGCTGCACGGAGGCGTTGCGCACCCGCGTCGGCCAACTGGACCGAAGCACGCCGATATCGCGACCAAAAAGCCCGATCTCCACGTCGGCCCGCCCAGTGCCGAAGTTGGCCTCGACGGCGAGGTCGTCGAAGTGCACCACCCCCTGCCGCATCCGGACCCGGCTGCGCAGATGCCGGGCGTTCAAACCGGGCAGCACCAGGTTGTCGAGGGCCAGGTGCCCGATCACGGCAGGGTCGCGCCAGTCGCCTTCAAGCTCGCCTGCGTCCAAGCGCAGGGCGCCACTGACCTGCGTGACGCCAAACGGCGCGAGCCACGCCTGCAGCCGCGGCACGTCGAGGTGCAGCGCCAACCGCGTCTGCTTGCCGGCCACGTCCAGCACGCCGTCGCCGCGCATGCGGATCAGGCGATTGCCGTCGTCGTCATCGGCCGAAAGCCGCAGATCGCGCATGCCCACCCGCAAACCGCGCTCGCCGTCGAAGTTGGTATGCAGGCCGCCGACCATGCGCACGCTCGGCAGGCGCTGACGCAGCATCGCCAGCAGGTCGTCGCGCCGCAACTCGAGTTCGGCGTCGATCGCCACGTCGTAGTCCACCGGCTGGTCGGGATGGAGGCGGGTGCGCGAGACGACGCCCAGTTCTCCGGCCAGCGCCCCGGCGGCCAAGATCGGCGTGAGGTCGCCCGGCGGCAAGCCCACCCCTTCGGCGAGCAGCGGCGCGTCGGCGCGCATGCCGTCCACGGACAGCGTCCCGCGAACCCAGTGTTCGTTCAGCCCGGCCGGCATCCAGTAGTCGATGCGCGGACTGCGCAGCGTGCCGCCATAGGCGTCGGCCTGCACGCCGGTGGAAATCACCCGCACCGGGGCGGCGCCGGGCGTGCCCGTTTCGACCCGCAGGTGGCCGGCAATACGCGGCGCCCAGAAACCGGCGACCAGGCCGCCAGCCTGCACGTCGCCTTCCAGGACGAACCCCGTGTCGGGATCCGCGCGGAAACTGGCGGACATCGCGGCGTGTGCTGCATAGCCGCGCCCCAACAATTCGCGCACATGCGGATCGTCGGAGCCGGTGCGCACCAGCAGTTGCTCGCCCGTGGTCGTCGTGCGCACGCCCCACGCGCTGGCGATGTCGGCGTGGCCGAGCACCGTTGCGGGCATGTGCTTGAGCCCGTCGCGCAACTGCAGGGGCGGCATCTGCGCCGAAACGGCGGTCAGCCGCACGCTTTGGGCGTCACCGACGATCCGTGCAATCTGCATGCTGGCGTCGGGGATCGGCGGCAGCAACTGCATCGATCCCACCCGCATCGCCACACGCGCCGCAACCGCGTCGCGCACCTGGTAGCGGACGTCGACCGGTTCGCCCGGCCGGGTCTGCACGACGATCCCCGGGCTTTGCAGCCAAAGGCCGCTGGCGAAAAGCGCGGTGCCGGGCAAGTCCATGTCGAACCGGCCCTCGCGGAGATCGGCCTTGCCGATGGTCAACGCAAAGGGCTTGGGCGGTCCGGGCGGCGGCGCGTCGGGGTCGGCAAACGCCAAGTTCAGGGTCAGCCGGCCGCGCGGATCGTTGCGCAAGCGCAGCAGCGGCCGGTCGAGCAGCAGTTCGGGAATCGACAGCCGCACGTTGTCGTTGCGCAGCCCGGCCACCAGCGGCCACAGCGACAGCCGGGCGCGCACGGTGCGGGCCGCCATCACCTCTTGCCCGTCGGGGTCGGTGACGCGCAGATCGCGCACGGCCGCGCGCAGGCCGAGTTGCGCGTCGTCCAAGCTCCAGCCCACCCGCAGGCCGCCGATCGACAGCGTCCCCGGTAGCGCTTCGCTGGCCAAAAGGCTCAACTGCCGGGCCGCGCTGGGCGAATTGACGAAAAGGTGCGCCGACACCGCGAGCCACACCAGTCCGACGGTGGCCTGGACCACCAACAGGTACGCCGTGCGGCCGGCGCTGCGAAGTCGACGCAGGGCTGCACGAGAACGGCTTGAACTGGTTGAAGAAACAGCCGGCAAGGCCGCCCTCGCGCGCAAGGAAACACGGCGCGTGGCCGCATTCTAGGGCCAAAACGCGCAGCGCTCCACGATTTCGACGCGGGGCCGGGGTCGGGCGTTCAGAAGCCGAACACGCCGTCGAGGCACAACTGGATCGGCAGGCCGGCGATGCTGCACGCGATACACACCGACTTGCAGGGCACGGTGCAGCTGACCTTGCCGGGCACGGCGTTCTTGTTGGCCGCGCATTTGCCGCTGGCCGAGCATGTGCCTGGGATGTCGAGGTCCTGGTTGCAGATGCCGCCGTCGTACTTGTAGGTGCACGGCTGGTTGGGCGACGAGAAGCACGCGCCGCCCGAACAGACGCCGAGCGGGCAGTCGCCGGACGGGGCCTTGCACGGCAAGCCATTGCCGCCGTTGGGGTCGTGCACGCAGCCGGCGTTGTTCAGGCAGGTGTCCTTTGTACAGGGGTTGCCGTCGTCGCACAGGTTGAGTTTCCCGGACTTGCACACGCCATTGAGGCACGAATCCTTGTCCGTGCACGAGTTGCCGTCTTCGCACAGCTTGCCGGTGTTGGCGGTGTGCGTGCAGATGCCGTTGGTGCACACGTCGTTGGTGCACGGCTTGCCGTCGTCGGTGCACTCGATGCCGTCTTGCTGCGGGTGCGTGCACTTGCCCGCCGTGCAGATGTCGGCGGTGCACGGTTTGCCGTCCTCGGCGCATTTGGTGCCGTCGCTGGCCTGCGGGTGGGTGCATTTGCCGTCCTTGCACAGGTCCTGCGTGCACGCCTCGCCGTCGTCGGGGCACACCGAGTCGCTGGCCTCCTTGTGCTGGCAGCCGTCGATGGGGTTGCAGCTGTCGGTTGTGCACGGATCCTTGTCGTCGCAGTTCATCTCCTTGCCGCCCATACACTTGCCGGCCACGCACTTGTCGGTCTGCGTGCAGATCGATCCGTCGTCGCAGGCCATGCCGCCCAACTGGATGTGCTTGCAACTGCCGTCGGTATTGCAGGTGTCATTGGTGCAAGGGTCGCCGTCTTCACACAGCCCTTCGTCGGTTTTGCCGTCGCAGTTGTCGTCGATGCCGTTGCAGGCCTCGGGTTTGGCGGCCTTGCCGTCGCAGATGGGCTTGCCCTCGACGCACTCCTTGACCTGGCCCTTGCAGGTGCCGAATTCGTTGACCAAATCGCACTTCGCGCCGGCCTGGAAATCGTCGGTCTTGCCGTTGCAGTCGTCGTCTTTGAGGTTGCACTCCTCGGCCATGGGCACGAGCGCCGAGCAGGCCGTCAGCCCAGCGTCCGTGCACTTGCGAACACCCGAGCAGTCGCCGTGGAAGTTGTGGTTGACGCACGGCGTCTTCAGGCCGAGCGAAATCGCATGGGCGCTACACGTGCATTGGCCGTTTTTTTCCGGCTGGCATTGGTAGCTCGACAGGCCGGTCTCGGGGTCCGTCGAGGCGTCGCAGGAATAGCCGTCGGCGCAGTCCGGCGCCTTGGGATTGCACTTGACGCCACAGAAACTGCCAAGCAGGCCGTTCTTGATGCACACGTTGCCCGACTGGCCGGGTTCGTTGCACGTCACGCTCTGCTCGCACGGGTCGCACAGGTACTTGTCGCGGGACGCGCAGATGAAGGCCTTGTCAGTCGTGCCCGGCAGCACTTGCTCGACGCACGCAAACCCTTTCGGGCAGTCGTCGGTGCAGTACTTGCTGCACACCTTGCCCTTGGAAGAGTCCACGCACAAGCCGCTGTTGCAGTCCGATGTCTTGTCGCAGGGCCAGCCAAACTCGCCCTGGACCGGCCCGGTGTCCTGCGGGGGCAGATCGAGCTTGAGCTGCAGGCCGTCGCCGCTGGCGAATGGATTGCCGTCGAGCGAACCTGCGGACGCGTCGGAGTTGGCGCCGCCGCTGCCCGGGACCACCGTGCCCGGCACGGTGTTGTCGCCGCACCCAGCCAGGGTCGCCAGCACCGCGGCACACATAGCCACACCGATTTTCAAGCGCGTCTGCGGGCGCCAACGCCGCGCCGTCGAGGCGGTCTGCCGGTGGGAAGTCGGCGCGTGGGTCATGGGGCCGGTCTCCGCGCGAAATCGCGCCTTTGCGCAGGGGCGCCCACGGGCACCCGAACCCGCAAGAATACGCACAGCCACCGCATCCGGCAACCGCGCCCCCGGCCAACCCGGGGCGCCCAGACCCACCGGGCGACAGCAGCGTTGGAGTCGCTGTCGCATGCGCACGATCGCGCCGCTGGCCGTTTTCGCCTTTCCCTCGTGCGCATACGCAGTTTTGGCGCAGGGGGCGCGGTTCCAAATCAGGGGTCAGGCTTGCTCAAAATCCGCCGGGTTGGTGATCGACGCCAGCGACCTCGCGGGTCTGCATAGCGTGGTCGCCAGCTAACCACATGAATGCATTTGGGCGCGTC
>VGRO01000033.1 GCA_016875335.1 Deltaproteobacteria bacterium
GCAGCGGGGGGCGGCAAAACCGGGGGCAAAAAAGGTCCGCCGGGCGCTGCCGGGCACGGCGTGGAGGCGAAAAAAGGCGCCGGCACCGCCGCTCCGCGGCTGGCCGGCGCGGGGCGGTGGATTCTGGGCGACCTTTGCGCTTGACGCCTGCGATCCAAGCGCTACGCTCGTCAGGCGGTCGCCGGCTTCCCCACCGTCACCGCCCCCTCCCAGAGGACGCAACCGTGCGCGTGTTGGTGGTAGAAGCCGACTCCGCGATCCAAGCGGTCCTGGGCGCCCTTGTGCGCGCCCAATGGCCGGACGCCCAGGTGTGCGCGGCAACAGACGCCGTCGTTTTTGCCGAAGCCATGGTGCGCGGCGGGATCGATCTGTGCGCAGTGCGCCACGAACTGCCCTGGGCCGACGCCTCGGCGGTATTGACTGCCGTCCAGCGCCGAGCGCCTGGGGTGCGCTGCGTGTGCCTGACCACCGCCAGCGCCCCGCAGGTGCTGCTTGCCCTGGGCCGTCGCTGCGCCGAAGAGGCGGTCTGGCACACCGCGACAGTGGACAACGCCGGCCTTGCCGGGCTGGTGTCAGCCTTTGCCGAACTGGACCGCACGTGGACCGACCGCCGCACCCAGCCCCGGCCGACCGGATGGCAGGCGCCCGCGGCCAACGGGCCGATCGCGGCGGCTCCGCCCGCCATCGCCGACAGCCCTCCGCCGCTGCCCGCCGCAACGCTGCACGACCTTCACGAGCCACTGCGGTCGGTCGATCGGTATCTGCAATCGCTGCTCTGCCGTCACGAGGCCCACCTGGTTCCTGAGGCGCGCGACCTGGTCGACAAGGCCCGTGGCGCCGCCGGACGGATGCGACAGCGGCTGGACGCGTTGACTGCGCCGCCACACGGCGCCGCGCCTTCCGATGACGTGTGCGACGCCAACGAGGTACTGCGCCAGACCGTCGCGGACCTGGACGCCATCGTGGCGTCGCGGGCGGCCCAGGTGCGCGCGGGGCCGCTGCCGACCTTGGCGGTGCGACCGGCCGACCTCGCCGCGGTGCTGCAGAACCTGGTCAGCAACGCCATCAAGTTCTGCTCGGCCGCGACTCCGGTGGTTGAGATCGGGGCAGAGGCCGATGGCGACCAATGGCAGTTGTGGGTCGCCGACAACGGCCCCGGCGTCGCATTTGCCGATCGCCAGCGCATCTTCGGCATGTTCGAGCGCGGAGCCGGCGGCCAAGGCCAACCCGGCAGCGGCATCGGCCTCGCCGTGTGCGCGCGCACCGTGCGGCGCTGGGGCGGCCGCATCTGGGTCGAGGACAACCACCCCGCGGGTGCCCGGTTCCTGTGGACGGCGCCCGGCGTTGTCGATGCGGCCTCGGATGCCGCGGGCCAGGCGGTCGCTACGTGAGTGCTGTGGTAATCAAAAGTTTTTTGACGACGGTGTCGCATGTGGCAGTGTACGCCCGGGAGGTGGGTCCATGACCGCGCAGCCGCTGCAAGTGCTGGTGCTCGAAGACACCGAGGCTGACCGCCTGTTCGTGCAGGACGCACTCGTCGGCGGCAGCGCCTTTCAGTTCGACGTGCGGTTCGCCGACACGGTTGCCGAACTCATCGCGAAGGCCAGGCAGGTCCCTCCCGACGTCGCCCTCATCGACCTCTGCGTTCCGGACAGCGCCGGGTTGCCGACTTGGCGCGCGGTCAGCGCCGGCATCCCCGGGACGCCGATCGTGGTGCAAAGCGGCTTGCAGGATGAGGAACTCGCCATCCAGGCACTGGGCGAAGGCGCGCAAGACTACCTTGTCAAGGGCCGCTTCAGCCACAGCCAACTGGTCCGCGCGTTGCGGTTCGCGGTGCAGCGCCACACGACCGAGGCCGCGTTGCGCCTGACCCAGCAGCGCTATCAGTTGGCGGCCGAAGGGTCCAACGACGGCATCTGGGATTGGGACCTTCACTGCGGCGAATTGTGGCTCTCGCCGCGTTGGACGGCCATCGTCGGCTTGCCACAGGATGCGCTGCGCGACGACCCCGCCGGTTGGATGGCCCTGGTCCACCCCGACGACGTCGACGGCTTCGCGGCTGCAATCATGGCGCACAGCGACGGACTTAGCAGTCACCTCGAGCACGAGCACCGCATGCGCCACGCCGACGGCCAATGGCGGTGGGTGCTGTGCAGGGGCCTCGCCACCCGGGACGACCAGGGCCGCGCGGTGCGCATGGCCGGTTCGCTGACCGACGCGACGGCCCGCAAACAGGCCGAAGAGCGGTTGTTGCACGATGCGCTGCACGACCGGCTGACGGGGCTTGCCAACCGCGTGCTGTGCCTCGATCGCATTGCGCTGGCTTTGTCGCGCGCCCGCCGCAGTCCAGAGCGGCGTTTCGCCGTGCTGTTTCTCGACCTCGACCGCTTCAAGCTGGTCAACGACAGCCTCGGGCACTTGGCCGGCGATGCCCTGCTGGTCGAGATGGCCGACCGGCTGCGCTTGACCGTGCGGCCGAGCGACACCGTGGCGCGCATGGGCGGCGACGAATTCTGCGTGGTGCTCGAGGACATCGGTGGCCCCACGGCGGCCATGCGCATCGCTGAGCGCATCCAGGCCGCGTTGGCCGCGCCGGTCGCCCTTGCAGGCACTGAAGTGGTGGTCACCGCCAGCATTGGCATCGCGCTGCACGATCCCGCCCACCAGCGCCCCGAGGACCTCATCCGCGATGCCGACATGGCGATGTACCGCGCCAAAGAGGGCGGCAAGGCCCGGCACAAGGTGTCGGACAGCGGTCTGCACTTGATGGCCGTCGAGCAGCTCGAACTGGAGACGGACCTGCGCCGCTCGGTCGCACGCGGCGAGCTCGGCGTCGTGTTCCAGCCCATCGTAGCCTTGGCCACGGGCCACGTGGTGGGCGTCGAAGCGTTGGCGCGCTGGCAGCACCCACAGCGCGGCGCGGTGGCGCCCGACAAGTTCATCGCGTTCGCCGAAGAGACCGGCCTCATCGTCGAATTGGGCCGCCACCTCATCGACCGCACCCTCAGCCTTTTCGCCGCGTTCGAGCGTGCCCACCCCGACCGCCGCGGCCAGTTGCGTGTCGCCGTCAACCTGTCGCCGCGCCAGTTCTGGGAGCCCGACCTGGTCAGCGAACTGCTCGACACCATGCATCGGCACGAGTTCGCCCCGCAGCGGCTGGTCCTGGAAATCACCGAGAGCGCGCTGATGCGCGACTGGCGCCAAGCCGCGGCCATGCTCGATCCGCTGCGCAAGTTGGGCGTGCGCGTGCACCTGGACGACTTCGGGACCGGCTACTCGTCGTTGTCGCAGCTCCAGCGCCTGCCCTTGGACACGCTCAAAATCGATCGCAGCTTCGTCACCGGCCTGGGCGATCGCCTCGCCGACCTCGAGATCGTCCGCGCCGTCGCGACCATGGCGCACACCCTCGGCAAGACCGTGGTGGCCGAGGGCATCGAACAGCCCGGCCAGTACGAGGCCGTTCGGGCGCTGGGCATCCAGGAGGCCCAGGGCTGGCTCTTCGGCAAACCCGTCAGCGCGCTGCACGACATCGCAGTGACCTGGACCCAGCGCTCGGAGCAGGCGGGACGCTTGCCGGCTGGCCCGCGGCGGACCGCGCCGGTGGTGGTGGCCGGGGCGGCGCTCCACGCAGGCTGACGGCGGCGCTCGCCCTGCCGCCAATGCGGGATTTTGTCGGAGCCCTGTGGCATACTGCCGACCGGGACACGCAACCTGCCCGTGCCGTCTGCATGATCGTCGATCCCGACCACTTCGACCGCGCTGGCGGTACCCCGGCTTTCGATTCTTTCGGTTCAGGAGAGCGGCCCGCCGTCACCCAATCGCCCTCCGGTCAGTTTGCCGCCGTCGCCTGGCCCTCCACGCACGAGCCGCCGGGGCCGCACGAGTTCCTGAACCGCGAACTCAGCCGGCTGGCGTTCAACACCCGGGTGCTGGCGCAGGCGCGCGATCCGACGGTGCCGCTCTTGGAGCGGCTGCGGTTCCTGACCATCTCGTCGTCGAACCTGGACGAGTTCTTCGAGATTCGGGTGTCGCGGCTGCAGCAGCAGGTGGTGTACGGACTGGCCGCAAAGAGCCCCGACGGCCGCTCGGCCCAGGACATCCTCGACCTCGTCGCCTCCGAGGCGCACCTGCTGGTGGCGGAGCAATACCGCGTGCTGCAAGATGAGTTGCTGCCGGCGCTCGAAGCCGCGGGCATCCGCTTGCTGCGCGAGGACGCGTGGTCGCCCGGCCAGCGCCAGTGGCTGCGCGACTATTTCTCCAGCGACGTGCTGCCGGTGTTGACGCCCATCGGGCTGGATCCCGTCCATCCGTTCCCGTTGGTCCAGAACAAGAACTTTGTGCTCATCGTGTCGCTCGATGGCGCAGACGCGTTTGGCCGTCGCTCGGGCATCGCGGTGGTGCAGGTGCCGCGGTCGCTGCCGCGGGTCCTGCGCTTGCCGGCGGGCCTGGATGGCGGCACCCGCGATTTCGCACTGCTGTCTACGGTGGTGCAGTCGTTCGTCGGCGACCTGTTCCCTGGCATGAGCGTGGCCGGCTGCGCGCCGTTCCGCATCACCCGCGATTCGGACCTCTTCGTCGCCGAGGAGGAGACCGATGATCTGCTTGAGGCCCTCAAGGGCGAGCTGAACCGCCGCAACGACGGCGACGCGGTGCGCCTCGAAATCGGCGAGCAATGCACGCCCGAGATGGCGCGCTTTCTGCTCGCACAGTTCGAATTGACCGACGCGGAGCTGTACCGCGTGCCCGGCCCGGTCAACCTGCATCGCCTGGCGGCCCTCATCGACCTCGCTGACCGGCCTGATCTGCGCTGGCCGCCGCACGTGCCGCGCATTCCGGCGCCGTTGCAGGGCAAGGCCATGGACGGCAAGGGCGGCATGTTCCGGGTGTTGCGCGACACCCCGGTCGTGCTGCACCACCCGTACGATTCGGCGGCACCGGTGCTGGAGTTCGTGCGGCAGGCAGCGGCGGATCCCGACGTGCTGGCGATCAAGATGACGCTCTACCGCACCGGCGCGAGTTCGCCGTTCGCCCGGGCGCTCATCGACGCGGCGCGCGCCGGCAAGGACGTGACGGCGGTCGTAGAACTGCGGGCGCGCTTCGACGAGGCTGCCAACATCGACCTTGCGACCGAACTGCAAAACGCGGGCGCCAACGTGGTGTACGGCGTTGTCGGGCACAAGACCCACGCCAAGATGACACTGGTCGTGCGTCGCGAAGCGCAACGGCTGCGCCGCTACGTGCACCTGGGTACGGGCAACTACCACCCGGTGACTGCGCGGCTCTACACCGACGTGAGCCTGTTGTCCTGCGATCCGGTGCTCGCCGAAGACGTCCATCAAGTGTTCCTCACCTTGACGGGGTTGGGCGGCGTCCGGCCCCTGCAACGGTTGCTTCAGAGCCCGTTCACGCTCCAGCCGGCGATCATCGCGCGCATCGACGACGAAGCCGTTGCCGCCCAGAACGGCCAGCCGGCCGGCATCCGCGCCAAGATGAACGCGCTGACCGAGCCGCAGGTGATCGCCGCCCTGTACCGCGCCAGCCAGGCTGGCGTGCCCATCGACCTGGTGGTTCGCGGCATCTGTTGCCTCAGGCCCGGGGTGCCGGGACTATCTGAGAACATCCGCGTCCGCGGGCTGGTCGGCCGCTTCTTGGAGCACGCGCGCTGCTGGTGGTTCGAGAGCCGCGAGGAGTTGTACTGCAGCAGCGCTGACTGGATGGAGCGCAACCTGCACCGCCGGGTCGAAGTGGCCTTCCCGCTCGACGATCCCGAATTGCGCCGCAAGATCAAAGCGCAGTGCCTCGACGCGGCGCTGTACGACACCAAGGGCGCCTGGCTTTTGCAGGGCGACGGCACCTACTTGCGGCCGCCGCCCGATGCGCCTCCCTATTCCGTCCAAGACGCCTTGGTGCGCGCCGACCTGGCCGAATTGCGGTAGCCCATGGCCTCGATCGTCGGCACGCCGCCCGTGCGGCTGCGCGCGCTTTTCCAGGACGCTGGACTGCGGCCCCACCAGGCCCGCTTGGCCGTGCACGCTCTGGCGACGTCCACGTGGCGAAAAGGGCTGTCGTGGCCCGACGCCTTGGCACGACTCGGCCGGCAGGCGCGCGCCGTGGCCGAGGCGGTGATGCAGGCGCCGCCGGGGGTCGTCGTGCGCCAGGTGGCGGTGGCGGCCGACGGCACGCGCAAGCTGCTCGTTGCACTGCCGGACGGTGCGCTGGTCGAGAGCGTCGTCATCGCGGCCACCGATGGCGATCGCACCACCTTGTGCGTGTCGAGTCAGGTGGGCTGCGGCAGGCGCTGCACGTTTTGCGAAACGGGTCGTCTCGGGCTGGTGCGCAACCTCGAGTCCTCCGAGATTGCGGCGCAATTGCTCTTGGCCCGCGCACACTGGGAGCCCGTGCGCGGTGCTCGACCGCCGATCCGCAACGTCGTGTTCATGGGCATGGGCGAGCCGCTCGACAACCTCGACGCGGTGGCGGATGCCGTGGCGGTGATGACCGATCCGGTGGCCGGCGGGCTTTCGTGGCGGCACGTGACCGTGAGCACCGTAGGCGTCGCCTGGAAGCTGCCGGACTTCTTTGCCAAGGTTCGCGCCAACCTGGCGGTGAGCCTCAACGCCCCCGACGACGACCGCCGTGCGCGCTGGATGCCGATCAACAGCCGCTGCGACCTGGCGTCGCTCAAGGCGGCGCTGCAACAGCACCTGCCGGCGGACCGCGACGTGCTGGTCGAGTACATCGTCTTCGATGGCCACAATGACCGCGACGCCGACGCCGACCTGTTGATCCGCTGGCTCGGCGGCCTGCCTGCGCGCCTGAACCTCATCGTGGCAAACCCTGGACCTGATCGACACCTGCGCACCCCGACGATGGACCGCGTGCGCGCCCTGCACCAGCGCTTGCTCGCCGCCGGCATTCGCGCGATGGTGCGCCACCCGCACGGCCGCGACATTGGCGGAGCTTGCGGTCAACTCGCGGCTTCGGCCACCGCCTGAATGTTCCCCCGTCCACCGGCGTTGTGCCCCCACCGCCGCCCCATCCGGCCCGACCCGACCACCGTGAACACGATGCACCTAGCCGCGCCCCTCCGCATCCTCAGCGTCCTGGCCCTTGCCTGGGTCCCCGACACTGCGCTGGCCGCTGTGGCGTCGACCCCGTGGCAGTTTGCAAAGGCCGAGTTCGCGGACAATGGCCAGGCGATCGAGCATGTGACTGTCCGCGCGCGGACCGCAGGCGGCCACGAGACCTTTGTGCGCTTCGCCATTGCCAACGCCGGGTTTCGCAAGGGCGCGCTCGAGGTCACCTTTCGCCAGGAGTCGCCGCAGGGCACCTTCTATGGCAAGGAGACCTTCCAAAAAGGCAGCTACACGCTCGACGGCGTCAAACTGGGCCTGCGGGCGGGCAAGCACACCTTGGCCTCGGCGGGCGGCCAGTTGACCGCTACGTTCGATTTCGGTTCGACCACGGCGACGGTGGTGCTGTCGAGCGGCCTCTCGCCGTTTTCGGTCAGCGACAAGAACGGCAGCGGATATACCTGGCGCGAGCTGATGGTGCCGATGGGCAAGGTTGCGGTGACGTGCGCGCAGGCCAACGGCAAGGGCTGGGAGGGCGGCGCAACCGCCTATGCCGTCCACGAGGCCTCGACCACCACGGCGCACCAGATCTACGACCGGAGCGTGCAGCTTTTCCATTTTGGCGCGCCGCACCTGGTCATCGACTACATCGTGCTGCCCAAGGATCGTGGGGGCCGGCCGCTCGGCTTTTTGGTCGCCTCGGGCAAGGGCAAGACGGTCGCGGCCGAAGTGCAGAAGGAAACGCGCGAACTGGAGAAGGTCGACCCCTCGACCGACTACCGCGTACCGTACAGCGTGAGCGTGCTGGCCAAGCGCGGCAACGCCCGGGCGGCGATCAAGCTCACCGGCGAGAAACAGGTGGGACGCGACGACGACCTCGCCGACCTACCGTGGGCCGCCCGCAAGGCCGTGGGCGCGGTGATGCACCCGATCACCTACCTCATCAAGGGCGCGGCGCAGGCCGAGGTTCAACCGAACCCCACGGAGCCGGCGATCAACATCGACGCCGCGGTCAAGTACAAGTACGCACAGACGCGCTGAGTCCGAGGCAAGCCGATGAGCCGCTGGACCACCCTGGTCGACCCCGCATGGTTCAGCGCCGACCCGCGGCCTGCCGACGATGTCGGCCTGGCGGTGCAGTGGCTCGGGACGGCGGGATTCCGGGTCCTGTCGCGCGGTCACCACGTCTGGCTCGACCCGCACCTGTCGCGCCACCCGCTCGGCGAGTTGGCGTTCTCCAAGGTCTCGCCCCGCGTCGATCGCGTCGCAGCGGAGGTCGACGTTGCCCACGCGGTTGCCGTCGGCCATTCGCACTTCGACCACGCGCTCGACGCTCCTGCGGTCGCCCGGTTGCACGCCGCCCGCGTGTACGGGTCGTCCGACACACTGAATTGGTGTCGCGGCTACGGCGTGCCCGAGGACCAGTTGGTCGAGCTGCGCGGCGAGGGAGAGTCGTTCGTCGAGGGACCTTTTGCGCTGCGTGCGGTCCGCAGCGAGCACAGTCCGCTTTTTGCCGGGCGCGTGCCCCTGCCCGGGCGCATCGACCGCGTGCTGAGCGGGCCGGCGCACTACACGCGCTGGCGGGTCGGGCTGACCTTGGGGCTGCACCTGCAATGTGCCGGCGGCAGCGTCTATCACTTGGGGTCGGCAAACCTGGTCGATGCGGAGCTTGCCGGCGTGCAGGCTGACGTGCTGCTGTGTTGCACCATTGGCCGGCAGTCGGTGCCCGAGTTCACGCGGCGCGCCGTGGCGGCGCTGCGGCCCAAGTTCGTGGTGCCGTGCCACTGGGACCCGTTCTGGACGCCCATCGACGCGCCGCCACGGCAAATCCCCAGCAACGATCTCGCAGGCTTCCTGAGCGAGGTCGCCGCCTGCCCGAATGCGCCGCAGGTGCGCGTGGTGCCGATTCGCGGCTGGGTTGTGGTCAAGGTGTAGGCGCGCCGCCCTGCCGGTCACCGCGACCGATGGTTTGACATGGCGTTGCAGCGGCCTACCTTGCGCCGCCCCAGGTGCGCGCCCGGGTCTGGAGCGCGGCCTCGCCGGGCGCGGCGACCACGCTTTTTGGCGACCCGGCTCCGATAGGTGCAGTCGATGGAATTGCTCATCTGGTCCGGCTTTCTGCTGCTCGTGTGCGGCATCCTGGCCCTGGACCTGGGCGTCCTGAACAAGCAGGACCACGTCATCGGCTTTCGTGAGGCCCTGCGCTGGACCGGCGTGTGGGTCACCGTGTCGATGCTGTTCCTGGTCGCGGTCTACTTCCTCTACGAGCACCACGTCGGCGACCTCGGCTTGGGCGCTGAGCCGCTGACCGGGGCCAATGCCGCGGTGCTTTACCTGACCGGCTACCTCGTCGAGTACTCCCTCTCGGCAGACAACATTTTCGTCATCGCGCTCATCATCGCGGCTTTCCGGGTGCCGCGGCTCTACCAGCACCGGGTGCTCTTTTGGGGCATCCTGGGCGCCTTGGTGCTGCGCGGCGTGATGATCGGCGCGGGCACGGCGCTGATTCGCCAGTTTTCGTGGATGATCTACGTGTTCGGCGGCATCTTGCTTTTGAGCGCGGCCAAGATGGCCGTCACCCAGGACGACGATTCCTTCGATCCCAACGACAGCGCCATCGTGCGGTGGGCCAAGCGGTTCTACCCCATCGCACCCGCCATGGACGGGTCCAAGTTCTTCGTGACGCTCGGCGATGGTCGGCGCGCGATGACGCCGCTCTTCCTTGTGCTGCTGCTCATCGAATCGACGGACGTGCTGTTTGCCGTCGATTCGATTCCTGCGGTCTTTGCTGTGACCACCGACCCGTTCCTGGTGTTCACGTCGAACATCTTTGCTATCATGGGTTTGCGTTCGTTGTACTTCGCGCTCGCCGGCATGCTCGGTCGGTTCCACCACCTCAAGCACTCGCTGGTGGTGTTGATGGCGTTCATCGGCGTCAAGATGCTGGCGTCGCATCACATCCACATCGCGCCGGTCGCGTCGCTCGGCGTCATCGCAGTGATTCTGGCCGCAGGTGTCGGGGCATCCTTGGCGTTTCCGCTGTCCGAAGAAGCCCTTGCACGACACCAGGATCGCCACGGCAGCGGCGCGCAGCCCGCCGAGCCTCGCCTGGGCCAAGTCGATGCGGACGCCGAGGATCGACCCGCCGTGGCCGGCCGCGACGCTTGAGGCAGGCCCGCCCCTCGCGCCGAACTTCCTTCACAATTGCGCACAACTGGCACAGTGGTTTTGCCCACAGCCACCGCGGCGTTACCATGCGGGACAGCTCGCGGCCCGCGCGACCAATCCATGGGCCGCGCGCGCCGCTGGCCGCGGGAACGCACGATCCCGGTGGGCCGCAAACGGGGGCGACATGGGACGGTGCTGCGGCGGCAAGAACGCAGGCAAGCCGATTTCGCGGGGCAGGTACGCGGTTGGCCTCGGGGTGTTCTGCGGCTATCACGGTGCGGTGGGAGCCCTGCTGCACGCGGCGGCAATCCCGGTGCCGGCATTGCGCAAGGTGCGCGATTTCCATCGGTCGATCGCCTCGACTGAACTCAAGGAGATCCTGGCGTTGCGCGATATCAACCTCAACGGGGAGTCGCCGGCCGACGCAGAGGCCGGGGTCTGCGACCTCGACCCGCCAGCGGCGGACGTCGCGGATTCCGCACCAAGCCGGGGATGACGCGCATCTACCTCGACCACAACGCCAGCAGTCCTTGGCGCCCCGCCGTCGCCCGTTGGATGCGCAGCGCGCGAGCCGGGCGCCTGGGCAATCCGTCGAGCTTGCACCGCGAGGGTCGGGCCGCCCGGGCCCTGGTCGAGGCCGCCCGGGTTCACATCGCCCGCCGCCTCGGGGCGGCCGACCCGCAGCAGGTGGTGTTCGTCTCCGGCGGTACCGAAGCGAACAACCTCGCGATCCACGCGGCCACACAGGGACGACCTGGGCGCGCGGCTGTCACCTCCATCGAACATCCCGCGGTGCTGCGGCCCATGGCGGCGTTGGCGCAACGCGGGTGGCAGGTGGAGACGCTGCCGGTCACCGCGGCGGGCCAAGTGGCGGGCTGGCCGGACCTGGGGCCGGGAGACGTGCTCGCGGTCATGCGCGCCAACAACGAGACGGGTACCGTCCTGGACCTCGCCGCGGCGCGCCGCTCGGCGCCTGACGCGTGGCTGCACTGTGACGCGATTCAGGCGATCGGCAAGATCGCTGTCGATTTCGAGGCCTTGGGCGTCGATACGCTGTCGGTGGCGGGCCACAAGTTCGGCGCACCGCTGGGCGTGGGGGCGCTGGTGGTGCGCGACCCGAATCGCATCGCCCCCCTGCAGTTGGGCGGCGGCCAAGAGCGCGGGTTGCGCAGCGGAACCCAGGCGGCCGCGCTCATCGAGGCGTTGCGCATCGCCCTGGACGAAGCGATCGGTGAACAGCAGGCCCGCGCTGCGCACACGGCCCGGCAGCGGGACCGGCTGGAGGTGCTGCTGACCCAAGGCGTCGCCGACGTGACCGTCATCGGCGATCCGCGGGCGCGCCTCCCGAACACGCTGTGCCTGGCGTTCGGTGGGGTTTCGGCCGAGGCCCTGGTCGTGCGCCTCGATGCCCTCGGGGTCGCCGTCGCCACCGGCAGCGCCTGCTCGTCGGGGTCCGGCAAGCCGAGCCACGTGCTCACGGCCATGGGCGCGCCGCTGCGCGGGGTGTTGCGCATCAGTCTGGGGCCCGACCACGGCGACGCCGAGATCGACACAGCGGGCCGCCATATCGTCTCTGCCGTCGCGCAGTTGCGGCGCATCGCAGCCTGAAGCCGCCCGGAGGCCCCGTGTACAGCCCCCTCGCCATGGACCATTTTCTCAGGCCGCGCCATGTGGGCAAGCTCGCCGGACCTGGCGTCGTGTCCGGTGTCGCCACCAATACTGACTGCGGCGACACGGCGCGCATCACGCTGCGCGCGGCCGGCGGTGCCGTCGCTGAGGTCGCGTTTGCGAGCGACGGCTGCGCAGGCGCCATCGCGGCGTGTTCAGCGACGGCCGCGTGGCTGGCTGGCAAGCCTCTGGACGACGCCCGAGCCCTCGACGTCGCCACCATCGAGCGACTATTGGCTCCCTGGCCCGACGCCAAGAAGGGCTGCACCGCCATGGCCGTCGCCGCCGCACGCGCCGCGCTGGCGCAGACCTGATCGTGAACGGCGGCCTTCACGGCCTCGGCGGGCTGCGGCGACACGCACATCTGGGGGCGACCCTTGCCGCCAGCACCTTGCGCAGCCCCGAACTGCCGTTCAAGCTCACGGTGGCCCTGACGTGGCGCTGCCACCACCGCTGCGCGTGCTGTGGCATCTGGCGGCGCGACAAGGGCGAGGAGCTGCCAGCCGAGGCGTGGGCACGGGTGTTCGCCAGCTTGCCGGGCCTTGCCTGGCTCGACTTGACCGGCGGCGAGCCGACGGCGCGGACCGATTTCGCTCGGGTTGTCGCCAGTTTGAACTCCGGGGGCCTGGACGAGGCCGGCCGCGGTCCTGGCCGAAGCCGTCCGACGCGCCTTGCGATCGCGCATTTCCCCACGGCAGGCATGGTGCCGCAGCAGGCCGAGGCGGCAGCGCGCGCCCTGCGCTGGCCGGGCGGTCCGCGCGTCCTCGTGACCGTCAGTTTCGACGGGGACCGCGAATTGCACGACCGCCTGCGCGGCGTAGTGGGCGCCTTCGATCGTGCGGTCGAGACCTGGCAGCGGCTGCGGGCCGTGCCTGGCGTGCAGGTCGTCGCCGGGTTGACCCTGCAGCCGGGCAACGTCGGCCAGTGGCGGCGGATCGCCGACGCCCTGTGCGCCGCGTTGCCGGGGTTCGAACTGGCGGATCTGCACGCCAATGTCCTGCACCGTTCTCCCCACTATTTCGGCAACCTCGAGGCCGCGACCCCCGACGGCGCGGCGCTCGTCGCCGACCTCCGCGGCATCGCCGCTGCCAAGGGCGCCCGCCGCGACCCGGTGCAACTCATCGAACGCGCCTACCTTGCCCTTTTGCCTGGGTACCTGCAAACAGGGCGCTCGCCATTGCCGTGCCGCAGTGCCGAACTCTCGGCCTTCGTGGATCCCGCGGGCACCGTGTTTGCCTGCACGATCGACCCTCGCCCCATCGGCCGCCTCGCCGATTTCAACTTCGATTTTGCAGCCTTGTGGCGGAGTCAGAGCCGCCTCGACCTGAGCCGCGAGGTGGCCGCGGACCGTTGCGTCGGCTGCTGGACCCCGTGCGAGGCCTACCAGACCCTGCTGACCCAGCCGCGGCGGACGCTGCTGGCATGGACAGGCCGGGCGCTGCGGGCGTGACGCAGCGCCTGCCGAGGATCATTTTCGGATTGCCGCTGCGATGACGCTCGGCTACCCTTCCGGCCCCGCCAGCACCGGCTGGTCGATGCGCAGGTTGCCGTGATTGCACCCGTTTTCTGCCGCGCGCCTGTTCGCTGGGCGGTCGCATTCTCGGCCCTGGCGATGGCCATGCTGGCACTGCCCGGTCTGGCGCACGGCTTTGGCGTGTCGCTGACCAAGGAAACCACCGGCAACGTCGTGCGCTGGAAGGCGCCGGCCATGACCTTCTGGCTGCATCCGGCGTGCTCGACCGACTTGCCGCCGGCTCCGTGCCTGGACGAGGTGCGCAAGAGCTTCTCGGCCTGGACCACCGCCTGTACTGCCGCCACCTTCTCCGAACAGGGGTTTTCGGAGAGCAAGAAGCTGACCGCCATCGGCTTCAACACCGATGGCAAGAACCAGGTCGCCTGGATCGAAGACGGCGCCTGGGACATGGGCAAGTACGTGCTCGGGGTCACGTCGCCGGTGTTCTACCAGGACGGCACCATCATCGAAGCCGATATCGCCATGAACGGCTACCAGCAGACCTGGTCGCTGTCGGGCAAGGTCAATTCGACGGACGTCCGCAATGTCGCCGTCCACGAGATTGGCCACTTTTTCGGCTTGCAGCACATGCTTGGCGGCTACGACCCGGACAACCCGCCGACCATGGCGCCGACCGCCGACCCGACCATGAAGTCGCAAACCCCGGAAGCCGACGACTTTGCAGGAATCTGCTTTCTATACCCCAAGGTCTCCAGTGCTTGCCAGAGCAACAAGGACTGTCCGCTGGTCGTCGCCGACGGGCCGGACGGAGAGTACTACGCGGGGCAACTGGCATGTTCCGGCGGCAAGTGCGGCGGCTTCGACCCCAACGTGCCCAAGGGCACCGGCAAGCTCGGCGCGACCTGCGCGTCGTCGTTCGATTGCATGGAGCCCCTTTTCTGCCAGCCGATGTCGAGCGGCAAGGGCGTGTGCGCGCAGACGTGCAAGCCCAATACCAGTGGCGCATGTCCCTCGGGGTTCGTGTGCACTCCTTATCAGGGCGATCCACAAAACGGCGTCTGTATCGCTGGACAGGCCCCCGGCACCAAGGCAGAAGGCGCGCCGTGCGCATCGGGCAAGGAGTGCGCAAGTGGCCTGTGCATTGTCGAGGACGGCGCCGCTGTGTGCCGAACACCTTGCACTGCCAGCAAGCCGTGCCCGGTTGGCAAGACTTGCGCTGCCATTCCCGGCGCGAGCTACGGGGCGTGCGTTGAGGCCAAGAAGGCGCCCGGAGAAGGCTGCACCGCATCGACCCAGTGCCAAAGTGGCGTCTGCTCCGCCGGCACATGTGCGGCGACCTGCAACATCCAGGCCGACTGCCCGGCCGGGCAGGGCTGCCAGAAGCCGACCAGCTCGCCCGGCACCTGCGTGCCGCTCGGGACCAAGGCGATCGGCGCGCCTTGCGCCGCCAACCTGGAGTGCAGTTCGGGCCTCTGTGCCAACCTTGGCGCCGGGCCGGTGTGCGCCAAGCCGTGCACCGCCAACGGCCAGTGCGCAGCGGACCAGGTGTGCACCGGCCTGTCCGGCGGCGGCGGAGCCTGTGTGGCTGCGCCCAAGAAGATCGCCGACGGCGGCGCGTGCAAGGCGAGTAGCGAGTGCGCCTCGAACCTGTGCGTTGGCAACGCCACCACGGGGCTATGCGTCGCGGCCTGTGCAGCCAGCAAGCCGTGCGCCTCTGGATTCGACTGCGTGCCGTTGCAGGGCGGCGGCGGCGCGTGCCTCAAGGCAGCGACCAAGAAGCCGGCAGGGCAGCCGTGCCAGACCAGCGGCGACTGCCAGAGCAATCTGTGCATCGCCGACACCCCGACGAGCGGCATCTGCCTGGACGAGTGCACGACTGCCGCACCGTGTGCCGCCGGGTTCGCGTGCCAGAAGCTCCAAAGTGGCAAGTCGGCGTGTTTTCAACTCGGTCCGGCGCAGGTCGGAGAAAAGTGCGCAGAATCACTGGATTGCCAGTCAGCCAAATGTCTCATCGACGGCAGCAAGAACTATTGCACCAAGGCGTGCGCCGCGGCCGGCGACTGCCCGTGCGGGATGTCGTGCGCGGCTGTCACCGGCGGCAAGGTCTGCGCAATCGGACCGAAAGTCGCGTGCGTGCCGGTGGGCCAGGTGTGCGCGGCGGCGAGCGAGTGCGCTTCGGCGGCGTGCGTCGCCAAGGTGTGCGTCGAGGTGTGCTCCATCTTTTCGGCCAACTCGTGCCCGACGGGGCAGAAGTGCATGCGCTTGCAGCCGGGCGCCGCCGAGGGGGTGTGCGCCAAGTCCGGGACGGTCGCCGACGGCGGTGCGTGCAGCAAAGATGCCGAGTGCGCCAGCGGCTTTTGCCACGAGGGCGCGTGCGGGTCGCCGTGCAGCCCGTTCGGGCCCAACAAGTGCGGTCTGGGCATGCACTGCGCCGGGGCGGCGGGCGGCGTCGGGGTGTGCGCCAAGGCCACGTCGACGCCTGCGCCCGATGCTGGTTCGACCGACGTGGCTGCTGCGAGTCCCGACGGCACAGCAGCGGCCGACGGCGGACCTCTCGGGGAGGCGACCGCTGGCGACGCCGACGGCCCATTGGCCGAAGAGGCCGGCGCGCGGCGGTTGGCCGGCGGTGATTCTGCAGGCACCGCGCGCACCGTCGCGTCGTCCACCGGATCATCGTCGGCGTTTGGGTGTGCCGCCGGGCACGCCAGCGCGGGGACAGGCGCGCTGGTAGGATGGGTTGCGGTCGCGCTGGTTGCTCTCGCCGGCCGCCGCCGCGTCGACGGCTATTCCTCGTAGAAATCGAGGTGATCGTCGAAGCTCTCGCGCATCGCCCACACCGCGACGACGGCAAGCAGCAGGCACGCCCCACCTACCCAGGCGGCCGCGCCCACGCGGCCCAGGTCGGGCTTGAGGGTTTTCCAGGCCCATTCGACGGCCACCAGCGACCCGCGCACGAAGTTCGGGGCCGTGGTCGCGACGGTCGCCCGCAGGTTGGTGCCGAACTGCTCGGCCGCGGTGGTCGCGAACACAGCCCAGTAGCCGTTGGCGGTGCCGACCAGGAAAAGGACCCAGCAAAAGGTCTGCACGGTGCTGTCGTGGGCGTTGCAGTACACGACCAGCGCAACGACATCCAGGGCCAGGAAGAGCAGCAGGGCCTTGCGCCGCGATCGCAGCGCCTGCGAAATCAGTCCGGCCGATAGATCGCCGACGCCGAGCCCGAGGTAGGCCCAGAATACGGCAGTGGCGCCGGTGACCTCGCCGTGGATGCGCAGGTCCTTGGCGAATTCGTTGGCGAACACCACCAGGATGCCGATCGAGAACCAAATCGGCACTCCGGTGGCGATGACCGTCAGGTAGCGTCCCAGCCGCCGCGGCGGCCACAACAGCATCCGCAGGTCGCCGCGCGGCCGGTTGCTCTGTTTCGCGGCGTCGAAAAGGCCCGACTCGAACGTGCCGAAACGCAGCGCCAGCAGCGCCAGCCCCAGCACGCCGCCCGTCAGGTATGCCGTCGTCCAGGCAAAGTTCTTGCCGACCCATGCCGCCAACAGCGCTCCGCATACGCCGACCGCCGCCACGATGGTGGTGCCGATGCCGCGGTGCTGGGCCGACATCGACTCGCTGACCAGCGTGACGGCCGCGCCGAGTTCGCCGGCCAGCCCCAACCCCGCCACGAACCTCAGCAGGGCGTATTGGTCGAGCGTCGTCACGTAGGCGTTCAGCAGGTTTGCCAACGAGTACACGAGGATCGACCCGAAAAGCGTACTTTTGCGCCCCAACCGGTCGCCCATCACGCCCCAAATGATGCCGCCCGTCAGCATGCCCGCCATCTGCAGCGAGATGAGCATGCCGCCGGCCGATTCCATGTCAGCGGCCGGGATGCCGATGGCCTGCAGGCTCGGCTTGCGCACGACCGCGAAGAGGATGAGGTCGTAGATGTCGACGAAATAGCCCAACGCCGAGACCAGCACGGTCAGGGCGACGCGGGCGCGGGGGTTGTCGGTCAGGCTCAAGGCTCCCCCGTCGGCGCGGTCAGAGGCAGCCCTCAATTTGCCGCAGCCGCTGGATTTCGTCCAAAAGGTCCGGGTGGTCGACCAACTGCCGCAGCATCGCGCCCTTGAGGTTGAGCTTGGCGTTGCCCTTGGTCTTGTCCAGGTACAGCCACGCCCGGCCCCAGATGCTCAACGTGGCCTGGCGCCAGCACGGGTTCCCGCTCAGGTACGTGTACACCGCCGGGTGCTGCGTGCGTGCCAAGTGCAGGTAGCGGGTCATATACCACAGGAACGTCAGGATGCCGTCCTCGGCGCTGGTGCTGAACTGGCTGTGGTCCGCGAACGCATAGTCCACCGCCAGGGAGTTGACGTATTGCGCAACTTCTTCGAGCAGCATGTCGTAGCCCTGGTCGCCGCTGTCGAACTTGGGGTCCTTGGGGTCGCCGCCCAAGTAGATGGGCGCATAGCCGTCACAGCCCGACATGCCGAAACTGGCGCATGCCGGCCAGGTGGCGTCGAAGCCGTCGCCCTTGATCAGGCTGCGCGCGAACCCCTTGTTGGCGCCCTGGTACGCCAAGCCGGCACACGTGAACTGCGCGGCCTCGTTCAGCCAATACAGGTGACCGCTGAAGCCCGACTGGCCCAGGTCGTACAGGTGGCCGCACTCGTGGACCAAGGTGGAGGCCTGACCCAGCGCGGCCGATGCCGAACCGGCCTTGGTGGCCTGGAAGAAGGCGTCCACGCAGTTCTTGCCGCCGCCCATCTTGACCTTCTTGCCCTCGACCAGCAGGGTCTTGCCGACGGGGTAGCGCACGCCGAGCGCGGCTTCGACAAACGCAATCGCCTCGGTGGACTTGTATCCCGCGGTCAGCGTCGCCAGGCTCGCCTTTGGGTCGGCCGGGGTCGGCTCGGCAAAGGCGCCATCGGGGCACGCTGCGACCGTGTGCGACCCGGCCGGCGGGGGCTGCGCAGCGTCTTGCTTGGTCGCGTCGGGCGCGGCTGCGTCCGGGCCGCCGGAATCGACGCCGGGCGCATCCGCGGCGCTTTGGGTCTCGGGCGTCGCGGGGGCGTCTGCCCGCGTCGACGCGTCACCGCCAGGCGCAGCGCCATCGATCGGGGTGAACGGTCCCGAACCGCCGCCCGAACCCCCGCCGCTGAGGCACGCGGTGGCCGCGGCGGCACAGGCGAACAGGGCGAGGGGGCGGGTCATGGCAGCTCGCGAACCGCCGGGCACGCGGGCCGGGCTCGCCAGGGTAATGGACTCGCGTGCCGGCTGCAAGGGACCCCCCCATTGTTCAGATCCTAGAAATCGTTGATGTTCTTTGCGCGGCGGTGCTCGCCGGGACTCTGGCGGTGAACGATCCCCCCCTCTGTTCAGGTGCATGAAATCGTTGGGGTGTTCGCCATGGATGCGCCCGCGGCGGCAATGGGCTAATAGACTTCTATGCGCAACCGATGCTCGTCGCGCAGGCGCTGGCGCAGCCCGGGCCAATCGCCGCCGTGTTGCCGAGCGATGTCGGCGAGCGCCGCCTCGATGCCGTCCTCCATGCCCTTGAGGCCGCACAGGTAAAGTTCTGCACGTGGGTCGGCCAGCAGCTCCCAGGCAACTGCGCCGTGGTGGCGCAAGCGATCCTGCACGTACATGCGGCGGCCGTCGGAGGTCTTCTCCTCGCGCGACCGGGCGTAGACCACGTGCAACAGCGGGTCGGTCGCGACCAGTCCGTCCATCCACGCCCTGTAGCTCAGGTCGTCGGCGGTCTGCGCGCCGAATACGACGAGGCAACGGCCCCGCTGCGCAGGAGCCAGCCGCGACCGCTGCTGCAGGAAGGCGCGAAACGGCGCGATGCCCGTGCCCGTGGCCACCAGGACCATGGGGGCCGTCCAGTCCAGCGGCACCATTTCGCGGCCCACCGGACCGGTCATCCACATCTGGTCGCCCGGCTTGGCGTCGCACAGGTAGTTGCTGCACAGCCCAGGCAGGACCTCGCCGGTTTCGGGAATCGTCCAGAAAAAGCGCTTGATGGTGAGCGCAAGCGTGGTGCCGTCGCCATTCTCGCCGTCGCTCGCCGACGCGATCGAGAAAAGGCGCACCGGGTGGGGCCGACCCTTGGCGTTGACGCCCGGCGGCACGATGCCAACCGATTGCCCTTCGTGCCAGTTGAACTCGCCCGGCTGCCAGCGCAGGACCAGATGGCGCACGTCGTTGGGGCTGTCCGGCGCGGTCAAGCGCTCGATCGACTGCAGCGTCACCCGCAGCGGTGCACTCGGCCGATAGCGATTGACCGGAATCTGGGCTTGGAGCGCGAGGTCCATCGGGCGATTCTGGGCCAAGCGCGGTAGCCGCGCAAGGTGGCGGGCGCTAGAATCCGCCGCCGCCTCGACCGGTGCCGTGGCACAAGCCGGCGCGGCGGCAAAGGAACGTATGGGCCTGACCAGCGCGCGGACGGCAATCGGGGCCACGGCGGCGGCATTTTGCCTGTGCGGATGGGCGTGCGCGGCCAAGAAGGAGATCGTCGACCGCGATCGGCCGCTGGTCGAGACGCTGGTGCCGGAGGGCCACAGGCTCGAATCGCTGACCGGCGACCTGGCCGACGGGGTCCGCTCGCTGCGCGATGGCGAACTCGACGAGGCAAAGGCCGCGCTCGAACGGTGGCTCGACAAGCATCCGAACTCGGCGCTCGCTGCCTACCACCTCGGGCTGTGGGCCTTGGCTGTCGACAAGCGCACTATCGCCCAGAACTGGTTCGAGCGCGCCGTCGAGTTCGACCCGAAGCTGCACGCCGCCCACTGCCACCTTGGTGCGCTCTACCTGGGCCAGGGAGAAGACGTCGCGGCCCTGCGCGCCCTGGAGAAGGCCTACGCGTTGGCCCCCGATGATGTGCGGGTGCTGGCCAACCTGGGTGCCGCGCGGTCGCGACGCGGGCTGTGGAGCGAAGCGCTCGAGGCCTACCAGGCCGCCAACAAAATCGCGCCTTCGCACGGATCGCTGCTCTACGACACTGCGTTGGTGTGGATGCAACGGTACCAGTGGCAGCAGGCGCTCGACCTGCTCGAACAAGCGCTGAGCGTGCGGCCGTACTTTGGGCAGGCCTGGGCCGCCAAAGTCGCGTGTCTGCATGGGTTGGGCGATTTGGCAGGCGCAGAGGCCGCAGCACGGGCAGCCATGGATGCGCTGGGTCAGCCCGAGGCCGAGGTCCACCTGGCGTACGCGCGCGTGTTGGTCCAGCTGCGCAAAATCGGCGACGCCATCGACCAACTGCGCACAGCCGCGCAACTCCGACCAGAACACGCTGGCGTGCAACTGGCGCTGGGCGAGTTGCTCGACGCCGCCGGCCGCAAGCAAGAGGCGCTGGCTGTCTACCAGACCTATCTCAAGAACCCGCAGCGTCTCGGCGAAGACGGCCGGCGCATTCGCGACCGGGCCAAGCAACTGCAAAGCGGCAAGGCCGATTGAGCGGCAGCCGCAACTGGAGGTCCCCGTGTGTACCCGCCTGTTGTGCGCGCTGTGCCTGATTTCGCTGGTCGGGTGCTTCAGTCCCGTCCACGTCCGACCGGCGCGCACGCTGGCCGCGGGCGAACACGAGGTCGGTGTCACCCTCTCTGGCGCCGCGTTGAGCGCCGACAAGGTCCAGTGGTACAACGGAACCGCCACCGACTCGATCAAGGACCCGACCTCGGCCAGTCGCTTCAGCGGCATGCCCGAGCTGGTGTACCACTATGGGTTCATGGAGGATCTCGAAGCTGGCCTGCGTCTGGCGGGCGGTTCGGGGTTGGCCGAGGCGGATGCCCAGTACCGCTTGCTGCGCAAGCGTCTGGGACCCGGCGATCTGCATCTGTCGGCCGGTGCCGTGGTCGGCAGCGCGCTGGCGGGCGAAACCGGCGGCGGCCGGGCGCTGGTGCCCGTGCGCGCGACCTATGACGCGACGGAGCACTGGGGCGTCACGCTGGCGGGGCACGCTGGCTATCGCTGGGTCAAGCCCGCCGCTGTGGACCCCAACCTTGCAGTCGAGCACATCGACGCGCTGCGTTGGTTGGTGGCCAGCGACGGCCTGACGTGGGGCGGCGGGTTGTCCGCAGACTGGCGCAACGACGACTGGGTCGCCCGCGCTTTCTTCGAGACCAACTGGTGGTCCGGCGACATCGGCGCGCAAGGCAAGATCACCACCTATGGCGTGATGGCGATGCAGTTTGGGCTGGCTGTCGGCTTCAAGTTCGGCAAGGACGCCGCGGCGCTGCGCAAAAGCCGCGAGGATCTCGACCTGCTGACGACGCCGAAGTAGGCCACCCCTTGGTCAGCCCTAATGCTGTGTCGCCGTCGCGTCCCCTGGCACCACCGCGCCGGCCCGCGCCAGTGCCCTAAACGCCCGGTCGCGCTGGCCGATCCCCTGCCAGACGCGCGCCGCGGCCAGCCACGCGGGGCTCGCACCCAGGCCCTGCTTGCCCGAGCAGATGGCGGCCCGCTCGTACCACTGGGCGGCTTCGGCGGCGGTTGCGGAGCCTTGAGCTTCCAGGCTGTGCGCCAGCAGGTCGGCAGCCTCACAGGTGTGCATGCCCATCTGTAGCGCGTCGCGCAGGTAGGGCGTTGCTTCGACGGGGCGACCGCCGTGCAACAAGGCCTTGCCGAGCAGGAGCCGCATGGGCGCCGCGTAGCGCCTGTCGCGCGGTGGGTTGGCCATCAGTTGCTTGCCTTCCTGCATCGCCGTCGCGTGGTCGCCCGCCTGCACCCGCGCCACGAAACGGTTGAAGCGGAACTCGGCATCGGCCTGGCACGCTGGTTCTGCACCCTGCGCCGCGCGCAGCACGCCGGCAAAGTCACTCGCCTGTCCCAGCCGTACGAGCTGGCGGGTGGCAGAGCGACAGCGGTCCTGCACGGTGCGGTGCTCAGCCGGGGTGGCTGCGAACTGGCGGTCCTCCAGCGCCACAAGCGACGTGTCGTCGGCGTACGCCGCCAATTCGCTGTCCACCGTAGCGAGCCGCACCGCGCACCACGCCAGGGTGGCCGCGAACACCAAGTGGACGAGCCACCGCCGGCGCAGCCGCGACACGGCGACGGCGAGCGCCACCTGGCCCGCCAACGCCCCCGGCAGCAGCCAGCGGTCCGCCAGTGCGATCTTGCCCTGCACCCCGGGCACGTTCAGGTCAGCCACCACCAGCACCGGCCCAAGCGACAGCGCCAGCCAGGTCAAGGGTGCCGATTCCGCGGCGCGCCGGCGCAGCGCCCAGGCGATCCACGCCACCATTGCGGCGAGCCCCAGAACCGAGGGCAACCAGGTTTGCCATTGCATCGCCAGGGTGACCGGCAGGTTGGCGATCCCCGACTCCAGCCGGCCGGGCAAAAGGCCCAGCGCGTACTGGCCCCCGCCGACGCCCCATCGCAGCGGATCGAACTGCACGCCTCCTCCCGGCCGATCGCCCAGCACCGCGCGGCGCAACCCCAGGAAGGCGACCGCGACCAGGACGGCCGGAGCGACCGCTCGCGCCGTGGCCCGCCAGCGCCAAGGCTGCGGCCCGGCCGACCAGTGCGCCGCAAGCAGCACCCCCGGCAGCACCACGGCCGCCTCCTTGCTGGCAAGCGCCGCGATCAGGGCAAACAGGTGCAGCGCACGCCACGCCCGCGACGGCGAGTGCTGGTGGCGCCAGAACGCATACAGCGACCACAAGCCCGCAGCCGCGGCGACCACGTCCGAGCGCGCCATCACCAGGCCCAACGGCTCCGCGGCCACCGGGTGCAGGGCTGCGACGACGCCGGCGAGCAGCGCCCACACCGGCCACGCGCCCAGCGCGTGCGCCAGTACCGCCACAGCGGCGCAGGCGACGGCGAACCACGCGACCTGCACGGCGTGGAACGGCCAGGTCGCACCGCCGCCGATCAGCGTCTCGGCCAACCACGACGCCTTGGTCAGCGGCCGCCAATAACCAATCGTGTTGCCCGAACTCGACCAGAAGTAGTCGTGGGTCAGGTTGGGCCAAAGATCCGCCCACGAGCGCAAGCGGGCGTTCTCCGCAATCAGGAACCGGGCGTCGGCGAGCAGGCCAAAGCCGAGCGTGGAACGGCCAACCCACAAGGCCACCAGCGCCGGAACCACGGCCAGCGCGACGCGCCACCGCAAGCTGGGCGGGGCGCCGTTGGTTGCACGTGTGGTCCCGTCGGGCCGCGGCGGTGCAACCTCGGGCGGGGCGTTCAGCGTGGGCGCGGGGTCGGCCATCGGCGGCAGCGTAGTCGAGCGCGGCGGCGGTGCAAAGGCGCGGCGCCCGCGCAGCCGGCCGACCGCGGATTGCGGCGCCCGAAGCGGCTGGCGTACGCTGTGGCCATGAAGCGCTTCTCCCTGTTGGCATGCCTCTTGTGTTCTCAATGCGGCGCGCAGGCCGGCACGCCCCCTAGCGCGACGGCCGACGCGGTGGCGAACGGATCGGACGCACCCTTCGACGGCCAGATTGCGGCGGAGACGGCCGCAGACGTCAAGGTGCCCGGGCTGTGTGACCCGGCCGACAGCCAGCTGCGGTTGCACCACGTGCAGATGCTGGGAACGCACAACAGCTATCACGTCGCCAAGCCAAAGCCGCTGGTGGCGCAATGGGACTACACCCACAGCCCGCTGGCGGTGCAACTGGACCAGGAGGGCGTGCGGGCGTTCGAGTTCGACCTGCACTTCGTGGCCCCCGGCATGCCCATCGAGGTCAAGCATGTGCCCGGCATGGACGACGGTACGCGGTGCGCCACGATCGGCGACTGCCTGGGCCAGCTCAAGGCCTGGAGCGACGCGCACCCGTGCCACCACCCGCTGGTCGTGACCCTGGAAGCCAAGGACGAACTGACCGCCGAGGACGTCGCCGATCATCTGCCGCAGTTGGAACAGCAGATCCTGGCCGCGGTCCCCGGCGACCGCCTCGTCAAGCCTGACGACCTGCGCGGCAGCTTTGCGGACCTGGCGTCAGCCGCCGCGGCTGGCAACTGGCCGACCCTCGGGCAGTCGCGCGGCAAGCTCCTGGTCATCGCCTACGACAAGGAAGAGTTGTTCAGCAAGTACAAGAAGCTGCGCCCCGGGCTGCAAGGGGCGCCGTTTTTCGTGTTCGGCAAGCTCGGCGACCCGGACACGGCGACCGTCCTCGCCGACAACCCGTTCGACCCGGCCCTGGGCAAGGCGGTCCAAGCCGGTTGCATCGTCCGCACGTTTCCGGAGCCGACCCACGCCGAGTCGGCCGCGGCGTTCACGGCAGGCGCGCACGTCGTCAGCACCGACCACCCGGTGCCCAAGCCGCGGATGCCCGGGTTCGGCGTGCAACTGCCGGGCGGCGCGCCTTCGCGGTGCAATCCGGTGACGGCGCCCCCCTCGTGTACCGCCGCGGCCGTCAATGCAGGCATCGGACAGGCCGTCGCGTGGCAGCCGCAGCCCAAGAAGACCGCGTGGGGCGAGGTCACCGGGGCGTGCGCGACCGCGTGGCTGGCCCAGGCCCTCGCCGAGTCGGCGCCTTCGTTCCACGTGAACACCTATTCGTTCGCGTCGGCCGGCCCTTTCGACGCCGCGCCGCTGCGACCCTTGGCCGCCAAACGCCGAACGGGGCCCAACAACGGCGGCAGCAGCAACTGCAGCGAGGCCATGAGCATCCAGACGATCTGCGACTGCGAGGGCGCCAAGGCGCTCAAGCTCGAATTGGACATTGCCTTCACCGAAAAAGGCCAGACCACCGATTGGCTGGGTGAACTCGGCGGCGTCCAATTCGGCGTGTCGGTGTCGCGCGTGTACCTTGGCCCCAAGGCCACGGCGTACAGCGAGGCCGACGCCACCAAGCTGCTGGAGAAGAAGCTGGGGGGCATCAACGCGTCGACGGCGCTCGTGGCCGCGCGCGACAAGTGGAAGAAGCAGGTGCTGCACCTGTGGACCCTGCGGCCGGACTGGGTGCCCGTGGTCGAGCAGGCCTGGACCAAGCTGCCGGCTGCGGTCAAGGCCGACACGGCCGTGCTCGTGACGGTGGAGGTGGGCAGCGACCACATCGTCACGGAGACCTGCAAGCCGTAGAAGGCCGCGCGCCCAGAGCGGCCGTTGGCGCGGGGCACAGGCCGCGCACTGGCGCGGATTCCGCGGCCACTCCGCGACCGGTTGTGGCCTCACCCTCTGGGCGCTTGACCGCCGCCGCCGGCCTCGCCATCCTTCCGGCCCCCGGCAGCCCCGCCGGTCCGAGGCAGACGCCCATGGCGCTTTCCGTTGGCCAGAAGGCGACCCGTTGCACCGAGGTCACCCCCGAACTGGTGCGTCGGTTCGCGGACGTATGCGGCGACTTCAACCCCGTCCACCTCGACGCGACGTTTGCGGCGACGACGCCCTTTGGCCGGCCGATCGCCCACGGCATGCTCGGCGCGTCGCTGATTTCGGGGTTGCTGGGCTCGGAGTTTCCCGGGCCGGGCACGATCTATTTCGAGCAGTCTCTCAAGTTTTCCAAGCCGGTGTTCGTCGGCGACACGGTCACCACCACTGCGGAGGTGGTGTGGGTGCGCGACGACAAGCCCATCGCCCGCCTGCGCACGGTCGTGACCAATGGACAGGGCGAGGTGGCGGTCGAAGGAGAGGCGGTCGTGCGGTTCGTGTAGGCTCGGCCTGGCCCCAGCGACCTACCGCGCCAAGCTGGCGAGCACGGCGACGAGCACCAGCGGCGGCGCCACGGCCACCGCCAGCAGCACTTTGGCCACCGGCTTGGCAAGATTGAGCGTCCAGCCATAGCCGATGCGCTTGTCGACCCACAACCGCGAATCGCCGGTATTGTGGTAGAAAAGCCCGTACTTCCAGTGCGCCGCGTCGGGCTGGGTGGCCATCGCGGCCTGAGCGCGCCGGCCGACGTGCCACAGCCCGAATCCCAGGCATGCGAACAGCGCAATGAGCGGCCCCAAGACGGATTTGTTGCCGAGCAGCGGCGCCATGCACACCGCAAGCGAAAACACCGAGATGCCCGACACGATGCCAAAGCGCAGCGGCCCCAGGCCGACCACCGGCGCGCCCTTGCCCTTGGCGGTAGAGCGCTGCATGGCGTCCAGGCCCACGGTGATCGACCACACGAACACGGGGACGCCAGCGACGAACCACACCAGTTGACCGCGCGGCGTCCAGCCGTCGATGTGACCGAGGTGGTTCCAGTGGGTCGGCACCTGCTCGGGCAGCCAGGCGCTGATCTCGCCCACCAGCGCCGCCAACCACAGCGCCGCGATCGCGTCCCAGCGGTCGAGCAGCCCTTTCACTTGCAGGCCTCGCCGGTCGAGCACATGTTCCAGTGCAGTCCGTTGCAGACGTTCTGGCACTTCTGCTTGCCGGGCTTGGTCGGCCCGGTCGCGGACCCGCAGCGGACCTCGCAGTCGCGCTCTGCCCCTTCGGTCGCGCACACGTCGTCGGGGCCCTTGCACATCAACGGGCAGTCGTAGATCGGCCAGTTGATGTAGTAGGACAGCGTGCAGTTGGCGCCGAGCGGCTTGGTGCAGATGTGCGCGCCGGTCATGGGGATGCCGTCGGTGCACAGGTAGGTCTGCGGGGCCTTGCTGGCGTTCTGGCACGGGCCGTTGGCGAATTCGCTGCACTGGTGCTTGACGTCGCAGGCGCCCCACTGGCCGGCCGAGCATGCCTGCGTGCCCAGGATGAGGATGGGGATTTGCCCACTGATGCAGCCGGCCGCGTAGCTCTGCGGGCATTCGACCCAACAACGCTTGAGTTCTCCGGCCTTGCATGCGGCCGGCCCGACATCGGGCGTCGTCGTCTCGGCCGCGGTGCCGTCCTTGGCGTCGGCGACGTCGGCGGCAGCATCGGCTGCGGCGTCCGGTGCAGCGTCCAATGGCGCGTCCGCGGCAGTGTCCTGGGCAACATCGGCAACGACGTCAGCGACGGCGTCGGCCTGCGCCACTTCGCCACCCGTTTCCGCAGCGCTGTCGGCCTTGACCTCCGGCGCGGCAACTTCGGCGACTGCGTCGGCAACCAAATCGGTGCTGGCGTCTGGGGCGGAGTCGGCGGGAGGCGTCGTGTCCGCAGTACCCCCATCGGGTTTGGTCGTACTGTCGGTCGCGCTGCCTGCGTCGCCGGCCGTCGCCGCGTCTGCGGTTTCCGGTTGTCCGTCCGCGAGCGACGTTTCCGCCGCCGCCACGTCGGGCGCACCCGCGGCATCGGGAAGCGCGTTCGTCGCGCCCGGCTTGGCATCCGTGCATGCAGCAAGCGCCGCGGCGAGGACCATCGGCGCCAGACCTGAGAACGAACGAGGGCTCCTCATGGGACGGCTCCAGTGCGGCCAGTCGCGCCCGCCGCGGCGCCTCGCCAGCGCCCGCATCCTGGCCTGCGTGCCGTTGGACGTCAACAACCGGGCATCTCGCCAACGAGTTCGCGCTTGCCGACGCTCCGAGCCGCGGGTATCGTCCAAGGCGGTGCCCCGCGCTCGTGCGCGGATCTCGGTATCCATGTGGCCAAGGTGCGGCGCACGCGTCGGCTTGAAAACGTGGCTCGCGGTCGCGGCGCTCGCGTGCTTGGCGGGCGTGGTCGCGCCGACCGCGGCCCTGGCCCAGGTCTGCGCCTGCAAAAAGTCGCCCTCAGGCGCCTGTCAGCGCTGGCACCAGGACCAGGTGCCGTGGTCGTTGTACGTCGGTCCGGGCAAGGGCACGCTGTCCGACAACTCGTTTGAGCAGCTCGCCGTAGCGGCGTTCGGCGTCTGGTCCAAGGTGTCGTGCGACCTGTGCATGGTCTTGGCCCCAGACGGCCAGTCGTGCAAGTCCGCGGCGTGCGACCCCAACCCCATCGGTGTGGTGCCCATCTACGCCGGACGGGCCGCCGAGCCGCGGCTCGCCAGCAGTTGCGGCGGAGTCTACTGCGACGCGGCGGCGCCCGGTTCGGCCCAAGTTGCGTTGATCCGCCAGAGCGCTCAGTGGCCGCTGGGCCAGTCGGTGATCACAGCGCCGATCCTGACCGTGACCAAGAAGGGCCACATCGTCGACGCCGACGTGCTGGTGTACGACGACGGCAAGAGCTTCTGCCTCGACACCTGCCAGAAGCACCAGTACCCGCTCGGTGGCGCGCTGGTCCAAGAAGTCGGCCATTTCCTGGGCGTCGGCTACGCAGATCACACGCTGAGCGTCCTTGCGGCCAACTACAACTCGCAGCGGACCAATCTGCTGCCGGCGCTGACGCAGGACGACGCCAAGTGCATGTGCCAGATCTACCGCAGCAGCGCCGATCCAGCGGACTGCGCGCCGCCGGTCGAGCGCACCGCCACCGAGTGCTCAGCGACGTCGCGGCCGGCCCGCCCGGCGCAGTCAGGACTGACGGGTGCCGTGGCGGCCCTGGCGAGTGCCCTGGTCGCCGCGTTCGTGCGGCGCGGCCATCACAGCGGCCGGAATTCTGCCGTGCCGTAGCTGCGCAGATAGCTTTCGGCCACGCCGGGGCAGTCGGCAAACGCCGAGCAGCCGCGGCAGGATTGCGCAAAGACGTTGAAATGCGCCTCGATGTGGGCAATGGCGTAGAGCCGGTCGCCGCCCAAATCGTCAAGGTAGTGCGTTTCGCCAAAGCCCGATCGCGCGACGTTGCGCACCCGCCGGTCGCCAACCGTGCACGGCGGCACGCTCTCGAAAGAAACCTCGACGCCTGCCGCTTCGCCGAGCGCCGCGCAGGCCTTCAGGTCGTCGGCCACTTCACCATAGCGCAAGGCGATGCCCTCCCACGAACCGCCTTTGCCGGCGGTGGAAGGGAAGACGAACTTCCACTGGGCCTCCGCGCCCCAGCGGTCGATGCCCCAGCGCAATAGTTCCGAGAGCTTGTGCAGCGTGGTGCGCGTCGCCACCGCGTTGACCATGACCGCGACACCGCACCGCAACAGCTCGTCGATGCCCGCGACGATGCGGTCGTGGCCCTTTTCAGTGGTCCCCGAGATGACGGCGCTGTCGGCGCGGTCGCTGGCGTGCAAGGAGACGATCGCGCGCAGCAAACCCAGTTCGGCGACGGTCGCGCAGAATCCGGGTTCGTGCAGTCGGCTGCCATTGGTATTGATGTCCCAACCCATATCGTGGTCGCGAAGGGCTTCGGCTACTTCCAAGAATCCCGGGTGCACGGTCGGCTCGCCACCGGTGACCACCACGCGGCGCATGCCCAGACCATGCAGCCACTGCACGCGGCGCAGCAGTTCGGGCGTCGCGATCTGCCAGGCATCGGGCCGACCGCTGTTGCTGCACATCGGGCAGTGGTGGTTGCACAGCTCGCCCAGGCGAAAAAGCGCGATCGACCTGGGCGTGACGGGCGCGAACTCCGCGACGCGTCGGCGGAAAAGCGGCACGGATTGTGAGTTGGAGGCCGTTGCTGCCAAGATGCCCTTCCAACCGCGCCAGCGGCGCTGCGGCGCGTCCATTGTGCCCGGCGCTCCGCCTTGACGCCATAGACCGGTTCGCGCCCCGATGCCCACCGCACACCGCCGCCTCATTGCCCTGATTGCCGTCGTGCTCGCCGCAGGGCTGACCCTCGCGTTGCGGCGTATGCCCCAAGATAAGAAGCCGCGCACGCCAACGCCTACCGGCCAAGGGCCAGGTCCGGCCGCCCCCGTGCCCGGCGCTGCCCCCTCACCGGCTGTGCCCGACGCCGGAGCGCGCATCGCCATCGACGTCGAATTGTGGCGGCTGCCCGCCGCGCTGCCGCAGCTCGGACCGGTGGCACCGCCCATGCCGGCGCTCGACCTCGAACCGCGCATCGCCGGGCTGGTGCGCAGAGGCCAGGTCACCCAAGGCGACGCCTTGCACGCGGCCCGGGCCGTATGGCCTGCGCTGGCCCGCTGCGGGATAGACCGTCAGAGGAGCGTGGTGGCGACCTTCGCGCTGTCGGGCGGGCAGATCGTCGGCGCGAGCGCAATCCACGGGGCCCGTCTCGAAGGGCCGCTGTCCGAGGCCGAGCGCTCCTGTGCGCTGGCGGCGCTGGCCGCAGTGCAGGCCCCCGTCGCTACCGACTGCCAGGGCGAGATCGACGTGCATTTTGGGGTCGGGGCGGCGCAGCCGTAGGGGAAGGCGGCGCGATGGGCGTGGCCGCCCTCGCCAACCGGATGTTGGTCGCGCATCGGCCGGACGCTGGCTCCCTGGCAACCTCGAAACCCCGTGCCCTGTGCTATAACCGCGCCGCGCCCGTCCTGCCACGGGTGCTCGCGGAGGTCGCATGTCGTCGTGGTCCGGTCGCCGGGTGCTCGTCACAGGCGCGGGTGGATTCATCGGCTCGCACTTGACCGAGCGTCTGGTCGCCGAGGGCGCTCAAGTGCGCGCCCTGGTCCGCTACAACTCGGCGGGGAGACAAGGATTCATCGACGACCTTGCCCAGGACGTGCGCGCCTCGGTGGAGGTGGTGGCGTCGACCGTCGAGGACCCGTTCGCAGTGCGCCAGGCGGTCGCTGGGTGCGACACCGTGTTCCACCTCGCCGCGCTCATCGGCATCCCGTACAGCTACGTCGCGCCGCAACACTACGTCACCACCAACATCCAGGGCTCCGTTCACGTGTTTGAGGCGGCCCTGCGCGAAGGGGTTCGGCGCGTGGTCCACACCTCGACTTCGGAGACCTACGGCACGGCCCAATACGCGCCCATCGACGAGCGGCACCCCGTGGTGGGTCAGTCGCCGTACTCTGCTTCCAAGATTGCCGCCGACCAGATGGCGGTGGCCTGGCACCGGTCGTTCGACCTGCCCGTGGCTATCTTGCGTCCTTTCAATACCTTTGGGCCCCGCCAGTCGGCGCGCGCGATCGTACCGAGCCTGATGGTGCAACTGCTGTCCGGCGCTCCGGTCGTCAAGGTCGGCAGCCTGGAGCCGCGCCGCGACCTGAACTTCGTCGCCGACACCGTCGCCGGCTTTCTGGCCATTGCGGACTGTGACGCGGCCGTGGGACGTGTCGTCAACGTTGGGTCCGGCCAGACCAACACCATCGGCGACATATTGGAGCGGATTTTCCAGATCGCTGGTCGCAGGACAGAGGTGCAGTGCGAGTCTACGCGCGTGCGCCCGGCCGCGAGCGAGGTGCAGTTGCTGTTGGCCGATACGCGGCTGGCTGCCGAGCTGTTCGGCTACGCTCCGGCTGTCACACTGGACGACGGACTGCGCAGGACCTGGCAGTGGTTGGAGCGCCACATCGAACGCTATCGGCCTGGCGTGTACAACATCTAGAGGCGCGACCAGTCATGCCGCTTCCCGAAGCAGCCCGTCAAGAACATGGCAGTTGTTGACCACGATGTGTCTGTTCGATCCGGTCTGGGCGCGTCCGACCTCAGAGGCCGGACCGGGCCCTACTCGGGCTCACTGCCGTTCGCCCTCCCGGAGCCCCGTTCTTGGCCGCCGGATCGTCGCTTGTAGTATTACGCGAGAAACAGCCGATGCCCGCGAAGCTGACCCATCCGATGCCGCCAGCGCTACATCCGCGCAGCCGTGAGCAGGCTCCGCCTGCCTCAGCCGGATCCGCCCAGAGGCTCCGACCCTAGACGTTCAACCACGCACACCGATGGACCACGACCTGCGACGGTTGACGACTCCGTGACGGTCAGCCGAAACTGATCGCGCCTCTAGGAGCCTGTCGGCCAGAATCTGGCGATTCTGGCGTTTCACCGACAGGCTCCTAGGCGGCTTGGGTACGACGAAGGCCGCGACCTTGAGCCGTCTTGACCGCGAACCGGCTGTCGGCCGGGCGTACGCCCTGGGTCGGGGTCGGGGCAGCTTCAGGCCAAGGACGCAAAGTTCTGGATGGCCGAAGGTTGGGGAATCGCCTCGGCAACGCCCCGGCGACCTGGCGGCCGCGCCCAGCCTTGACCCCCCAGCCCACGCGCGTTAGTGTTGCCGCACGCAAGCCAAGGCATTTCGCGCCGTGCCCCGCATCGAATCGCACATCAACCCAAGGTCCGCGGACTTCCAGCGCAATCGTGACCACATGCGCGGGCTGCTCGACCAGTTGGCGGCTCGACTCGAAGCGGCGCGCAATGCGGGCGGCGCAAAGGCCGCGCAGAAGCTCGCCCAACGCGGCAAGCTGAGCCCGCGCGAGCGCGTGGAGCGACTGCTCGACCGCGACGGCGAGTTCCTGGAGTTGTCGCCGCTGGCCGCCTACGGCCACTACGACGACGAGGCGCCGGGTGGCGGCACCATCAACGGCGTCGGCCGGGTTTGCGGTCGCTTGGTGATGATCGGCGCCAGCGACACGCGGGTCAAAGGCGGCGCCGTGTACCCGCTCGGCGCCGACAAGATGATCCGAGCCCAGACCATCGCACGCGAAAACGGGCTGCCAAGCGTCAGCCTGGTCGAGTCGGCCGGCGCCAACCTGTTGTACCAGGCCGAGCTTTTCGCGCCGGGCCACCGCGGCGGCCGCGGCTTCTGCAACCAGGCGCGGATGAGCGCGCTGGGCCTGCCGCAGATCGCCATCGTCTTTGGCAACGCGACGGCGGGCGGCGCCTATGTGCCGGGCATGAGCGACTACACAGTGATGGTGCGCAACCAGGCCAAGGTGTTCCTGGCCGGACCGCCGCTGGTCAAGGCCGCCACCGGCGCCGACACCGACGACGAGACCTTGGGCGGCGCCGAGATGCACCATACCCAAAGCGGCCTGTGCGACTACCTCGCCGACGACGACGCCCACGCCCTGCGCATCGGCCGGCAGATCGTTGCCAACCTGACCCGGCCCACCCATGCGGTACCCCGCGACGAACCGCGCGACCCAGCCTGGGATCCCGAAGAGCTGCTCGGCATCGTGTCGCCCGACCTCAAGGTGCCGTTCGACATCCGCGAGGTTGTGGCGCGCCTGATCGACGCGAGCGAATTCGACGAGTTCCGCACCGGCTACGGGCCGACCTTGGTGTGCGGCTTCGCGCGCATCGAGGGCTTCCTGGTCGGGCTGCTCGGCAACAATGGGCCGTTGTTCTCACAGAGCGCACTCAAGGCCACGCAGTTCATCCAGTTGTGCTGCCAAAAGCGCGTGCCCATCGTGTATCTGCAGAACATCACGGGTTTCATGGTCGGCGTCGAGGCCGAGCGCCAGGGCATCGTCAAGGATGGTGCCAAGATGGTGCACGCCGTGGCGACGGCGAGCGTGCCGCAGTTCACGGTGCTGGTCGGCGGTTCGTTCGGCGCCGGCAACTACGGCATGTGCGGCCGCGCCTACGACCCGCGGCTGCTCCTGACCTGGCCGAGCTCGCGCATCGCGGTGATGGGCGGCGACCAGGCGGCGCGGGTAATGCGCATCGTGCAAGAACAAGCGATGCGCAAGCTCGGCGTGCAGGCCGACGCCGAGGAACTCGCGGCCATGGAGCAGACGGTCAAGGACGAGTTCCTGCGCCAGTCGGACCCGTACTACGCGACCGCCCAACTGTGGGACGACGGCATCATCGACCCGCGCCATACGCGGCGGGCACTGGCGCTGGGTCTCGAAGGGGCGTGGCAGCGCGACCTCTCTGCCACTGCGCCGTCGTTCGGCGTCTTTCGCATGTAGGCCCGTCGGCCCACCGGGATTGCGCGATGGCCACCATCGGACGCCTGCTGATTGCCAACCGCGGCGAAATCGCCTGCCGCATCGCACGTACCGCGCGCGACCTCGGCATGGTTCCCATCGCGGTCTACTCCGACGTCGACGCGCAGGCCTTGCACGTGTCTGCCTGCGACGAAGCCGTGTACCTGGGACCAGAAGGCCACGGCAGTCCGTACCTCGACATCGCCAAGGTCGTCCACGCGGCCGTGCAAGCGCGCGCCGATGCCGTGCATCCCGGCTTCGGATTCCTGAGCGAACGAGCGGAGTTCGCTTCGGCGGTCCTCGACGCCGGCCTGGTGTGGGTCGGGCCGCCGCCTGCCGTCATGCAGTTGCTCGGGCGCAAGGACACGGCGCGGCAACTGGCCAAGCAACTGGGCGTTCCGGTGATCCCCGGTGTCGAGAGCAGCGACCGCTTGCCGGCGATGCCGCGACAGCGGGCGCGCGCCTTGGACGAACTGGCCGAACGCGCGGCATGCGTGGGGTTTCCACTGCTCATCAAAGCGGTGGCGGGGGGCGGCGGCCGTGGCATGCGCGTGGTCCGCCAACCCAAGGATCTGCGGAACGAATTGGCGATCGCGGCCGAGGAGGCCACTGCGGCCTTTGGCGAAGGCACGTTGCTGGTTGAGCGCTTCATCGTGCATGGTCGCCACATCGAGGTGCAGGTGCTCGCCGACGCGTTCGGCGACGTCATCCACCTGGGCGAGCGCGAGTGCTCGGTGCAGCGACGTCACCAGAAGATCGTCGAGGAAACGCCGTCGCCGGGCGTCGACCCGCACCTGCGCGGCAAGCTGTGCAACGCCGCGGTCCGCTTGATGAAAGGCGCGGGCTACGTCAGCGCCGGCACGGTAGAGTTCCTGCTCAATGACGACACCGGCGAGTTCTACTTGCTCGAGGTCAATACCCGACTGCAAGTCGAACACGGCGTGACCGAACTGGTCACCGGCCTGGACCTCGTCGCGCTGCAACTGGCGATCGCGCAACGCAAGAGCCTGCAACTGGAGCAGTCCGACGTGCAGTTCCACGGTCACGCCATCGAAGCGCGCCTGTGTGCAGAAGACCCCGCGCTGGGGTTCGCCCCGCAGTCCGGGCCTGTGTGCCTTTGGCAGCCGCCCACCGGAGCCGGTGTCCGAGTGGACCACGGTTTGCACCCAGTGGACCGTGTGCCGGTACATTACGACGCCATGGTCGCCAAGGTCATGGCGCATGCTGCGGACCGCGCCGCGGCGATCGGCCGGCTCGACCGGGCGCTGGGCGCGCTCCGGTTGCACGGCGTGGCCAACAACCGCGCGTACCTGCAACAGATCCTGCGTGCCCCGGCGTTCGCGGCCGGACGGACCACGACGGCGTTCGTCGCGGACCATTGGCCCGCGTCGGCGCCACCAGAACCCCTGGACCTCGCCGCGTTGGCCGTCTGGCGGCACGGACCGGCGCTGCGCCGACGCTTTCGCAACAACCCGTGGCGCGCGGATGTGACGGTCTTGCAGGTCGCAAACGGCGAACGCTGGCAGGTCGCCTTGGCAGTGGACGGCGACGGCTTTCGCTTTGGCGTCGAGGCGTTCAACGACCCGCTCTTGGTCCGCGCCCCCGCGACGCCGCATCGACTGACGGTGGAGGCCCTGAACGCAACCGCCGGGCCGGGCGACTGCGCCCAGGGTGTGCTGACGGTCGACGTCGGCACGGTCCGTCACCACTGGGTGCTCTTCCGCGAGGGCCAGACCCTCTATGGGCAGCACGCCTCCGGCCGTGAGTTGAGCGCAGCGGAGCATTCGCTCGTTCCCGAGCCCGCGCGCGGTGGAATTTCCGCCGGCGGCGTCGCGGCGATCGGGGCGGCCGTGGTCACCCAGGTGTTGGTGGCCGCAGCCGACGCGGTGGTGGCCGGCCAGCCCCTGATCGCGCTCGAAGCCATGAAGATGCTGACCGTTCTCAAGGCGCCGCGCGACGGTGTGGTGGCCGCGGTGTACGCTGCGGTGGGCGATGCCGTGGCGGCGGGGGCGCTGTTGGTCGAACTGCAACCTGAGGTCTAGACGCTGCCCGGCGAGGATTCCATGGCCCGCAAAGTGGTACTGACCTGCGCGCTGACCGGCGTGCTGACCGACCCCGAAATCCATCAGGTGCCGGTGACCCCGGAGCAGATGGCTGACCACGCCGAGCAGGCGTGGAATGCGGGCGCGACCATCGTGCACCTGCATTTTCGCGATCAGTCGCCCGGGCTCGGGCGCTTCCCGTCGTGGGAGCCCGAGGTGGCCCTGGCGGTGAGCGAGGCCATCCGCGCGCGCTGTCCGCGACTGCTGCAGAACTTCTCGACCGGGGTCTTCGGCGACGACATCGCTGGGCCGGTCGCATGCCTGCGCGCGGGACGACCTGAGCTCGCGGCGCTCAATGCCGGCAGCCTCAACTACCTCAAGCTGCGCAGTGGCGGCGACTGGGCGTGGCCGCCCATGGTGTTCGACAACCCGGTGGACAAGATCGAGCGTTTCCTCGCGGTGATGAAGGAGCTGAACGTCGTGCCCGAGTGCGAGTGCTTCGACACCGGCATCGTGCGCAGCGTGGCCATGTTCCACCAGCGCGGGATGCTGCACGACCCCGTGCACCTGTCGCTGGTGATGGGCGTGGCGAGCGGGATGCCCTGCGATCCCAGGTGGTTGCCGCTCTTGGCCGACGAAATGCCGCCCGGCGCGCTCTGGCAGGTCATCGCCATCGGCCGCCAGGAGGTGTGGGGGCTGCACCGTCGCGCGGTCGAACTCGGCGGCCACGTCCGCACCGGCCTCGAAGACACCTTCTACCTGCCCGACGGCGCCAAGACCGGCAGCAACGGCGCGCTGGTCGAAGCGCTGGCCGGCGTGGTGCGAGACGCCGGCGGCGAGGTGGCGAACATCGACGACACCCGGGCAATCCTTGGGTTTTCGTGACGGACTGGCGGCGAACAGCCGTTGCTGTGGCGGCTGCGGTGGTCGCTTCATGCCGCGGTCCCGGGCCAGAACCGCCGCGTCCTGGTCGATCCCCGGCCACCGTCCAACCGGCCGCCGCCGCGACCGCGCTCCAAGCTCCGGCCACGGCACCCACCGAAACGCAGCATCTGTCCGAGGCTGCCACCAAGCAGACCGAGCCCCCCGACATCGCTGCCGATGTCACCCCAACCGACGACGTCCTGGTGTGGGCCCGCACCGAAAAGCTGGCACGGACGTGGTGGCTGCAAGGGCAGGGCGCAGACTGGACGCTGCTGGCCGAGCGCGACGGCATCTGGTCGGCCGGGCGCGACGACGTGTACGGGCTTCGCGAGAAGGTGCGGCGCGTGCGCGTGTGCGATCCGGCCGCGTGCAGCGATCCAGAGGGCGGATGCGTGCCGGTCATGGTCCAATCCGGGCCCTTTGCCGGGCGCATCCACGACGCGGCGTGGGTGGGCTTGCTGGGCGAGCGCGCAGTCCCCATCGGCGCGCGGGTGGCCGACGAGACCGCCGTGGCCTTGGGTTCACCCGGCTTCTTGCACCGCACGGTGCCCGTGGCGCAATTCGACGACCTGCTGCTGGTCGAGGTGGTGACAGAAACGTGGTCGTGCGGCGCCATGAACGGCCGGACCACCCACGAACCGCGGCGCCTGGGCGTGTCCGATGGTCACCTGGCCGTCTGGGTGCCCGGCGGCGGCGAGGCCCAGGTGCTGGACGTCGACGGCAAGCTGGCAGAGCAAGCCCTGCGCGCGCAGTTTCCGGCGGCCGATGGCCCGTTGCGCTGGCAGACCGTACACTTGCGGATCGACGCGGCCCATGCTTGGCGTGCCGAACATGTGTTTGCCCGTGACGAGCGCACCCCAGCCGGCTTTTCGCTGGCCCGCCGCATTGCCATGACTGCAACGTCCCAGTTCGACGACCTCGCCGACCGCCTTGCGCGCGCCCCCGACCTGCGGCCGATTCTGGCGGTGTTGGTCGCTGGCCTCGCCGATTCCAAGCGTTCCAAGGCCGAGGCCCCGGAGGAGCCCTGGTTTGGCTACAGCCGGGTGACGATGCGCGGCACACGGTTGGAGGCGGCCCGGCAGCGCTTCCAGTGCGCAAAGGCGGCGCCATGAGTGCGGTTGCGCGCGCCTTCTTGGCGGCCTTCTGCGCGCTCTGCACGATGGGGGGTCTGTTCAGGCCCTAGAACTGCAAGGGGAATTTGGGCTCAACGCCGCAAGAAGCACCTGGGACGGCGATTTCGGTGCCGGCAGTCAGTTGCGGCTGGGCGTGCGCCTGTGGCGGATCGTGACCGTGGATTTCGCTGGGTGGACCCAATACGCGCGGGTCGATCAGCGCAGCAACACCGCGTTGACGTTTGGCCTGGGCGCCGCGCTGCCGATGCAGGCTGTGCGGCCCACGGTGCGCCTGTACGCCGTCCATCAGCACGAAGAGGGCATGGTCAGCGTCAAGGATCACCCCTGGGGCACGCTGTTTGGCATCGGCGCCGGCATCCGCCACCGGGCCGGCGGCGGCGTGTCGCTGGGCGCCGAGGTGCCGTTCGCGCGCACCCGGTTTGGCGAAATCTTCCTTTTCGGCAGCGGCAGCGCGACGGTTTTTCCAGATACCAGCTTGGGTCCTCTGGTGTACGCCGGTGTCGCGGTGGGCATTGGCGTCAACTATCTGATTGTGCTTGGGGATCAGCCGAAGTAGCCCGCCGCGCCTACGCTCCGCGGATGACGGCGTCGATCCGGTCCAGGCCCATTCGCACCGCCTGCACCTCCGGGCCGAACGACAACCGCACGAACTGCCGCATCCGGCTTGGGATGTGGCTGCGGCGCTTGCCCGGGTTGACGTCGAAGAACTCGCCGGGTACCACGATGACGTTCTTTTCCAGGGCCGCACGGAAAAAGGCGTGGCCGTCGGCAATCTCGGTCGGCAGGTGCTCCAGGCTGGCAAAGCAGTAGAACGCGCCCATGGGTGGCGGGTCGACGTACATGCCCATCGCCCGCAGCCGCTCCATCATCAACTGTCGCTTGGCACCGAACGCGGCCTGGATCGCGCGGGCCTCGCCGTCGGCGCGGTCGCGGTCGAGCAGCGGCACCGCAGCGCATTGCAGAGGATGCGACGGGCCGCCGTCCAAGAACGAGCCCGCCGAAATGGCCCGGTCGATCACTTGTTTCGGGCCGAGCGTCCACGCCAGCCGCCAGCCCGGATAGCGCCAGTTCTTGGTCAGACCGTCGACCACCAGCACCGGATCGCGATCGACGTCCTCGACGTAGCGCGCCGCCGACAGGGCCGGACCGTCGCTGTGGGCTGCGGACTCGTAGAGGTAGTGCGCGTAGAACTCGTCGAAGATGAGCGCACAGTCCAACTGGCGGGCGATGTCCACCCACGCCCGCAGCCCGCCGCCGCGCACCGCCTGGCCGGTCGGGTTGCACGGGTTGGACAAGAGGATTGCCGACAACCCCTTGCCGACGATCTCGGCGCGCAGCCGCGCGGGCGACAGCGCAAAGCCCTCGGCGCGGTCGAGGACGATGGGGATCGGCACGAACGCGCGAAAAATCGTCAGCAGTTCTTCGTAGGCGGTGTAGTCGGGCAGGACGTGGCCCAGGTGGATGTTGCCCAGGCTGGCGGCGATGCGCGTGAGCGCCGTGCGACCGCCCGCCGAGATCGCCACGTTTTCAGCGCTGTATTGGCTCGGCATGCCGCGTCGGAAGCGCGCGTTGTACAACTGCGCCACCGCGTCGCGCAGGGCCATCAGTCCGCCTACGGGTGCGTACTCGTGGGCCTCGTCGGCGATCTCGATGCTGCGGATGCGCGCTTCTGCGCCCGGCAGCGGTCCCGTCTCGGGGGCGCCCTGGCCCAGGTTGGCCCAGTCGGGGTGCCCGTAGCGGAAGCCGCGCGCCGCGGCCTCGGCCATCACATAGATGACGCCGGTGCGCGGGACAGGCCGAAAGATGTCGTGGTCGGCGCCGTTCGTCACGGATTCCGCGGGCATGCGCGACTCACGCGGCAAACCGTGGCACAGCAGCCCAGCCCGCAGTGTCCTGGAACAGCCGCTTGCAGGTGATGGTGCGGCCGTCGTCGAGCGTGAAGCGGTGGTACTTGTGGGCCGGCACGATGATCAGGTCGCCCGCCGCGACATGGACGCGCATCCAGCGGTCTTCGCGGTTGCGCAGGTCGAAGATGCCCGATCCGCCGACGACGAAGCGGATTTCTTCGTCGGTGTGCAGGTGCTCGGCAAAGAACTTGGTCAACAGCGCGTCGAGGTCGGGCGTGTTCGGGTCCAGGTGGACCTGGTCCATGCTCACGTAGCCGCGGTCGTCGCGGATCCTTTGCAGGGGGTCGGCAAAGCCCGCCTCGTCGGTCGGCAGGTTCCAGTACAGGATGCCCTCGGCGGCCAGGTCTTCGCCGGAGAGCGTGTGCGCGGGCTGGTCGAGCAGGTAGGCGTGCATCTTGGGGTCCGTTGGGCTGCGGTTCAGGCGGCGGCCAGGGCGGCGCGCTCGCGGGCGACATCGTCGGGCTGCGAACGGTCGTGTGTCAAATGGCTGAGGCCGGACCGCTGCATGGCGACCACGCATCGGCACAGCCAGTCGATGCACTCGGCCTGGGTCTTGGCGTGCGCGACGTCGCGGCCCCACACGTACACGCCGTGGTTGCGCACCAGGACCGCGTTGGATTGGGGCCACTGCAACACGGCCCGCTCCATGCGATCGGCCAGTTCGTGCTCAAGCGCCGTATTGTCGACCACAGGAATTTCGTGCATATCGAAATAGCCCACGCCCTGCAGGCCCTTGAGCATCTCCAAGCGGGTCAGGCGCAGCGGCTCGCCCGGCGGCACGGTCATCGTTGCCAGCACGACGTCGAGCGAATGAGAGTGCAACACCGCGCCCGCGTCGCGATGCCGATAGGCGGCCATGAAAAGCGGCGCGCATGCCGTCAAGCGCTGACCGCCGCTCGGCGCCTGGGTCACGCAACCGTCGCGGTCGAGCTCGAAGACATCGGCCGGGGTCAGGTTTTCCTTTTCGACGCCGGACGGCGCCATCAACAGCGTGTCGCCAACGCGCATCGAGATGCCGCCGCCCGTGCCGCTTGCCCAGCCCAACTGCCAGAAACTGCGGCACAACTGACAGATTCGCTCCCGCTCGGCCAAGAATCGCATGCTGACCCGTCCGCTTCCCAAGGGGGCCGGGATTGAAGCGCGGGCCGTTCCGTGGGTCAAGCGGTTCGGGCCGCCCGGACAGACCATCCGCTGCAATTCCATGTGGATCGGTCGGTCAACAAGGGCAGTTCCTCACAGTTTTCGCTGTGACCCTGCTGCGCTACGCTACGGACGCGCTGGAGCGCAAGGAGCCCCGCAATGGCCTCGGACCAACGGCAATGCCCACGCTGCAAGACCTGGAACCTGCGGGCGCGCACCAACTGCAGCCAGTGCGGCGCCGTCATGCTCGGCGTTGCGGCGATCGACATCGAGGCGATGGTACGCGGCGACAGCGCGCCTGTGGAGATCGCCGCACCGATGGCCGGCGACGACGAACTGCGGCAGACCATGGAGGCCTTGCGCAACGCCGGCGCGGCGCGGCAAGCGACTGGCGCAACCCAGGCAGGCAGCGGGTGCGCCGGGTGCCTGGGCAAGGTCCTGCTGCTCGGGGTCATCGTGGCAGGCGGCGCCACCATCGTTGCCATCAATGCGTCAGAGTCGGAACTGGGGGTCAAGATCCGCGATGTCTG
>VGRO01000034.1 GCA_016875335.1 Deltaproteobacteria bacterium
TTGCGCCGGTTTCCCCGGGAAACCTGAGTTATGTCAAGCGCCACTAAAACTGACCCCCTCGGCGCCACTAAAACTGACCCCCTTGGGTGGGCGTGCCGACGGCCCGCGGTGTCGGATGCCGCCGGATAGCGCGTGCGGCAGCGCGCGCCGCCGTGGACGGCCCCGCAGGGGCGTCCTAGGGCGGGTGGGCGGGCCTGGGGTGGGGTGCTCGCACGCCAAGAATGCGCTTGGATCGATGCGGTTGGGCCCGAAGCGCGCGCAATTTGCCGTCGCGATCGCCACGCAACGTACGCCGCGCGCGCCATGGGGCGGTCGCATCGAAGGAACCCGCAAAGGATGTCGAGGCGCGCGCAGGTAGCCGCGTGGATCGCCGCCCCACGTGGACCGCGCGCCACATGCGGTGCGTGCATCGAAGGAGCAAACCGTTGGCCTCGAATCACAGGCCATTCATCACGATGTTGGATGGTTCTTGTCAGCCGACGAGCGACCACCGCCACCACCGTTGGTCCGTGGTCGAGTGCGCACTTTGGCAGCTCGCGTGGTCGGCGACTGGGCCAGAGCGGGGCATTTTTTTGGGCGCGGCCTCCAACAGGAGGACAGGCCGCGCCAGCCGGCGGCGCGCAGCGCGGGGCGTGGGGGCCGCGGCCGGAGCCGGCGGTCAAGGGCGAAGAGCGAAGCGTCCCTTGACGGCCGGCGAGGCTGTGGCACCCCACAGCCAAAACCCAGCACTGTGCGCCGCTTGCGGCGCTCCCTTCTCCCCGTTGGCGCTGCGCACGCGAGGACGCCGCCGCCATGCCCAGAGCAGGCGTCGCTACTTCGCCGCAGCTGCGTCGCGTGGTCTGAGCAGGCCCGCGCGGCGCTTCTCGCGCATCCGGTAGCTTTCGCCCTGGATTACCAGTGCATAGCTGTGTTCCAGCAGTCGATCCAGCATTGCGGCGGCCACCATTTCGTCGCCAAACATCGTGCCCCAGTGGGTCACAGGCTGATTGGTCGTGATCAACGTCGACGCCTTGCCATGCCGCCGATTGACCAGTTGGAACAACAAGTTCGCGGCCACTTTGTCGTAGGTCAAGTAGCCGAGTTCGTCGATGATCAGCAGTTTCGGCTTGGCGTACTGCGCCAGTCGGTCCGACAACCGGTTGTCGGCGCGCGCCTTGTCCAGCGCCGCCAGCAGTTCCGTGGCCGTCACGAACAGCACCGAGTACCCCGCCTGCACCACCGCGCGGCCGATGCCGATGGCCAGGTGCGTCTTGCCGACGCCGGGCGGGCCAAACAGCAGCACGTTGTGGCCATGACCCACGAACCGGCCGGTCGCCAGTTCCCGGACCTGCGCTGGGTCCACGGACGGTTGCGCCGACCAGTCAAACTCCTCAAGCGTCTTTGGAACGGGAAAGTGAGCGATCTGAATGCCCATCTTGACCCGCTTGTCCGCCTTTGACGCCACCTCCGCTGCCAGGACGAGGTCCAGCAGTTGCAGGTAGTCCATGTGCTCACGGCTGGCTTGGTCCAGCAGCGCATCCAGGCGCGACTGCACCAGCCCGAGATACAGTCGCTTGCAGTTTTCCTCGACGCGAAGTCGAACGATGTCCGTCATGTCACCCCTCCAATTGCCGTCGCGTAGTCCGCAAGCGACCTACCGTAGCTCGCCAGCGCGCCCGTCTCCGATGTCGTTTGCCCGCGCACAAGGCCAGCAAAGTGCCCAGGCGACGTCACGCGTTCATGCCGCTGCTGTGACCGAGCGTGACGGGCCACTTCTTGACCATTGCTCCAAATTACCACTTCGCTGCCGCTTACTTGCACGTCGACAGTAGTCCGCGCCAAGCGATGCGGCACCGAATACCGAACTGTGTCGACATCGACGTAGCAGTCATTCGCCACCGTGCGACGCAGGCGCTGTGTCGTCACCTGCATGTCCGGATTGTGCAGAGGTTGCAGCGCGGCACGCTCCGCCGCATTGAATCGGTCGATTGGCCGCTCGTGCGTGGTCCCGTGGATGCGCTCGTCCGCCTTTGCCATCCAAGCGACCAGGTGCTTCTCCAAACTCGCGAAGTCCGCGAACGCACGCCGGGCGATTGCATTGCGCTTGACGTACTTGACGCCCGATTCCACCTTGCCCTTGGTCCTCGCCCGATACGGCTTGCACGCAAACACGGCGATGTGGCGATCGCGGCAGTAGGCCTCAAACGCCGGGTGCACCTTCACGTCCTCCGGCGTGTGGCGCAAAATCAGTGCCTTGGCGTTGTCCACAACGACTTGCTCAGGTCGACCGCTGAAGTGAACCAGCGCGCCTTCCAGCCCGAGTTTCCATTCGTCCTGGCGCTGCGACAGGCCAGCGCGGACGAAAGTCCGCCGACTGTATCCCAGCGTTGCCACGAAGAAATACACCGTCTGCTCGACCCCGCCGATGAGCACTCGCCGCTCACCGAAGTCCACCTGCATCTGCTGGCCCGCTGGCGTTTCGAACCGAACAGTCGTCGCCTCCCGCACCGCTACGGCCCTACGCTCTGCCGCAACGATCCGCTGAACCGTGCGAAGCGACGCCGAAACGCCTTCCTCTGCCAACAGGTCCTGGACCACGACCGCGTTGCCGTCGGCCGATGTCCGCCAAAGCTCGATGGCATGCGCCTGCTGCGCAGCCGTCAACTTCCGTCCGCGCGGACGCAACTGCTGGCCTTGTTTGGGATGCCGCAAATAGCGGCGAACCGTGTTCTTCGAAACCCCGAGCAGCAGCGCAATCCGCTTGACGCCATGCCCGCCGCGTCGCAAACCTTCAATCGAACTGACAATCGCTTGATCCAACATGCGCACCTCCTCGGTGCACACGATCAGACCAGATTGGACGATTTCCATACGACCCCGTGCCGACGCAAGAACCGAACCGAGGGGGGGGTCAGTTTTGCTGTCGCCAGGGGGTCATTTTAAGTGACGCCTGACACCAGCGACGTCGTGGACTCCGGCCCCAAGGCGCGCGGCAAGCCCAAGACCTGCGCGGAACAGGGCCTCGCCGTGGACTGCGCGACGACCAGGGAGTGCCACGTGTTGGGGTTGTGCACCTTCGACCCCACAGGCAAGGAATTGCCCATCGAAGGCTGCTACTGCAAAGCCACCACGGACCAAGAGTGCGAGCAGTCGCACAAGTGCTATGCCCACTACGCATGCAAAGCCCACAAAGGCGCGTGCCAGCAGACCACGAAACTCGGAGCGTGCTGGCCGGGACCGCTCGGGCAGTGCGCCGTGCACGGTCTATGCGGCGACTACGAGGGCAGTTGCTTGCGGCCGACGCAGGCTGCGTGTGCGATGTCGGAAGCCTGCAGACTGCGCGGCGAGTGCCATTCGTGTCCGAAAAACGGCATATGCAAAGACCCGAAAGGCCCGTACCCAGGCGCGCGCTGTTGGGCCGTGTCCGACGCCGACTGCGCGCAATCGGCCGGCTGCTTGTGGCGCGGCGAGTGCGAACTGGCCTCCAAAGCCAAGCAGCGCGGCGGAGAGGGAAGGGCATGCAGCGCCTACAGCCATGCGGCCTGCGCCTCGTCGCTGGGCTGCAAGTACAAGGGCGCGTGCGCGCTCGGCGGCGACGGCCAGTGTCGAATCACCGCTGAAGGCTGCGCCAAGTCAGTAGGGTGCTCCGAGTCCGGCCAATGCGGTACGGTGGATGGTTTTCCCTACTGCGTGCCGACCACGGCGGCCCACTGCGCAGCCGCGGAGGACTGCAAGCGGTTCGGGCAGTGCAATTTGGATGCGGTCGCCCATGTGTGTCGAAAATGAAGTTGCCGCTGATTGGCCGGGGCGCAGTCACGCCAACCCCAAGTGCGTCACGAAATCCTGACACTGCCCCTGGGCCTGCCGCTGTCCGGCGCAGCCGGCTGACCCTGAAAACCCTGCACGGTCGCATTGGCCATTGGATCGCCAAGCCGCCGCACGCGGATCTCCGACGCGGCCGCTCCGTCCATGCCGCGCAGGACCGTGCCTCGCCCGGCCCACCGGCTCAGCCAGCGCCGAACCTGCGCTGGCGGTAGTACCCGTCAGTGGCGCCGGTCCGTGTCAGGGGCAGGGACAGGGACAGGAAGAAAAAGGTGCGAGCGGCCGTTGACAGACGTTCTGCACCAGGGCACCATCCAGGTTCAAACAGTCGGCGACGTGAACAGCCGGCGACGTGAACAGCCGGCGACCTTGGCTGCGACCCACGAGGCGCAGCGCGACAGAGGCTTTCATGTCCACTTCCACCGTTCGCTTCCTGCCCCAAACCCAGTTGACGCTCCGGGCCACTTCGATCCTGCAGTTGGCTGACGTTCTCGACGTTTCCAGATTCGACCAAGTCATCGTCGAGTTGGTGCTGATGAGCCCGCCGACGCTTGCGGTCGACACCGTAAAACTGCACACCAAGACTGCGAACGAGATCATTGCGAACGTCGGATTCGATGCCTATGACACCAAGACGCTGACAAACACCCGCGGGACAACTGCTGGCACGCCGGCGGTGTTTCGTGGCGCGGTGTGGCAGCGTGAGTACCGCCAAGACAACCAGGAGCCGCTCTTGGGGCTGTTGGCGTTTTCGCTGGAGAACGCCAGTGCAAGCGCCATCACGCTCGACGTCCAGATCAACGTCATCGGTACCGGCTGCAGCTGCGGCAAGTAGGGGGCGGCGGTGGCGATCATCGATCCGAATACGCGGCTGATAAACCCGAGAAACGGAGCATTGCGCAGCACGACTGCGTTCACAGGCATGGCCGCCGACGACCAGCCCATCGCTGACATGTGGCTGCAAGGGCGAGTCGCCGGCAACCCAGGGACCAAGCCGAGTACCTGCACAAAGGCGATCTTTGTGTGCGACCACGAAGCCCAGGAAGCGTGCAAGAAGAAGTTCGGTAAGAAGACCAAGGTAGAGGTCACCTTGCCCAGCGGCCGCAAAATCTGGCAATGGGTCTGGGAGGCGGACCAAAAAACCTGTCCCCTGAACTGCAGTATCAAGCACGTGCCAATCCCGTGTCCGTTGCCCGAGCCCAAGAAACCGCCGCCGGGCTGTGATCCGGCGGGAAAAAACTGCTGCGGTTTGTACCACAACGACAAGAATGACCCGAAGGACGTAGGGAAATACGGCTGCTGGCACGCCCAGAGTGCGACAAACTGTGCCGGGTTTGCGAATTCAATTCACTATTCGAACGTGGCGTACTGTGGCAAGTAGCACGGGCGGGTTGTGACATGGATTTCCGACCTTTCATCTGTGTGGTCTCTTGCGACGGATCCGCGCCTGATTGGCACCTACTCGGCAAGCTGGCCTTGGCGTCGATGTTGTGCGCCGCGCTCAGCGATTGCAGCAGACGGCCGACAGGGACTGACGTTGCTCCAATCCCGCACGCCGACCTCGGCCACATGAGCGGCGCCCCGCGCCCCACCACCAAGGATGCGGCAGACCTCGGCGACTCGGCAGCGGACTGCTCCCACGTGCCTGCCGGCGGTGTCGCACTTGCCGCCACGGATCGAGCCACCGTCCACCCGGCCTGTTTTGAGTTTGGCCTCTGCCCCTTTATGGGACGCTGCACCTACTTTCCCGGTCAAGCGCAGTGCTTCGCCGGGTCCGACGCCGATTGTAGGCTTTCGGAGCAGTGCAAGATTTGGGGCGATTGCGATTTCATGGCAACGCCCCAAGCGGGCCTACCGCCGGGCGCGCAGGCAGGCTACTGCGAAGCCCTGGCGAACTCGGAGTGCAGCAAGCACCGCGCATGTGGTCTTACAGGGCGGTGTGGAAAAGTAGGCGTCTTGTGCAAGGCGACAGTAGAGGCCCACTGCTTGGCCGCGCTGTCGTGCAAGTTGCGGGGACAGTGCACTTTGAGTGATGGCCACTGCGCGGCGACCACGGATCAGCACTGTGCGGCGTCGGTTGGGTGCCGGTCGGAGGGTCGCTGCCACCTGTGGACTCACCCGCAACACACCGGTGGAAATCGATGCGTGCCGCTCAGCAACAAGGATTGCGAGCAGTCCTCGGAATGCAAACTGAACGAGGCCTGCGTACTTGATACGCACCTGTCTGCCGGTACTGGGGAGCAATTCTGCGGTCGCGCGAAGCAGGTCGATTGCAAGGTGCTGCCCTTGTGCGCTCAGGAAGGCCGCTGCCTCTCCAGCGAAGGGGCCTGCCTCGTCGCCGACGACGCCAGCTGCCAGCAGTCCGCGGCGTGCCTCGTCGAAGGTCGATGTTGGAAGGGGCCGCTGCACACCTGCGACTACCACTGGCCGACGTGGAAGGCGCCAAAGCCATGACGTCGACCGCACAAGGCGCGATGATGGTGCCGCTTCTGCTTGCGGCTTGGGATGTTGCGCCTCGCGCCTCGGACGCAACAAGCGGCACGGATGCCCAGCCCAGGGTGCCACCGCATCGCCCGCAGTCACGCCAACCCCAAGTGCGTCACGAAATCCTGACACTGCCCCTGGGCCTGCCGCTGTCCGGCGCAGCCGGCTGACTCTGAAAACCCTGCACGGTCGCATTGGCCATTGGATCGCCAAGCCGCCGCACGCGGATCTCCGACGCGGTCGCTCCGTCCATGCCGCGCAGGACCGTGCCTCGCCCGGCCGTCCCAATCCACAACCACCTTGACGCTCCCGCGCCAGCGGCCCATAGTGCCACCTCCGCCCACCGCAGCACTCGTTGGGCGACAACGCACGGGAGCCCGGCACATGGCGACGGACCGCATCACGCAGATTCGCATCGGCGGCCTTCGCTGCGTTGAAGACCTGTGCCTGGACGTCGCGGGCCTCAAGGTCCTGATTGGCGACAACGGCACTGGCAAAAGCACGGTGCTGGAGGCCTTGGACCTCTTGCGGCTTGCTGGTCGGCAAGGCTCCTCCTTTGTCAACGACGTGCTCCAGCGGCGCACTGGCGGCCTGTCGGCGATGCTGCGCGACCGTTCCAAGCCGCTGCGGCTTGGGGTGTCGTTGGCGGGTGCGGGGCCAACGGTGACGTACGATTTCGAGGTTGCCGCAACCGCGGTCGGCCCGGCCATCCTGTCGGAGCGGCTCGCCATCCACGCGCAGGGCGAGCAGCGGCCCGCGCAAATTGCCCTTCTGCGGCAAGGCGATCGCGCTACGGTCTTTGATGTGCGCGAGCGCAACCAGGCGCCGGAGACCGCGTCGCTCGGCGACCAGCCCGTGCCTGAGAGCGGAATCGTCCCGGGCGAACACAACCTGGCCGTGACCCAACTCGGCGTGCACGCACAACCTGCGGTCCAGCGCGTCTTGGATGGCCTCTCGCGCATCGAGGTCCACCCACCCTTTGAAACGCGCGCGCGGTGGCAACTCAATGAGTTGGGCGCCCAACTGCGACCGCGCGAGCCGGTTCTGGCCGAGAACGCAAAAGTGCTCGAGCGTTACGGTCGCAACATCGCCAACTGCCTGGACACGCTGCGCAACCGCGGCAAAGCCACCTGGGAGCGGGTCCTGGGTCGGCTGCGCCTCGGCCTGGGCGACGATGTGCGCGATGTGACCCTTGACCACCCGGGCCGCGGGCTCAACGAGGCTGCGCTGGTGATTGGGCGCGCTTTGGATGAACCGCTGCGCCTTGAGCAACTGTCCGAGGGCCAGTTTGCCTACGTCTGCTTTGTCGCCCTTGCCGAAATGTGCACGGCCGCGTCGCTGGTGGCCATCGAAGAGCCCGAACTGCACCTGCATCCGGCCCTGCTGGCGCGCGTGGTGTTCATGCTCGAGGCGACGGCGTCGCAGGTGCCCACCCTGCTGACGACCCAATCGGACGCCCTGTTGGACCGCCTGGCCGAGCCCGCGATGGCTGTGCGGCTGCTCGAGTTGGACGCCCGGGGCCAGACCTGCGTGCGTGCGCCAGACGACGTCGCCTTGCAGGCCTGGTTGCGCGACTACCGGGGCCTGGGCGACGTGCGCGCCAATGGCTATGAGGCGCAGGTCTTTGCGAAGGGCGTCGCGAAGGCCGACCTCAGAGCGGCAGTGCCAGACCGCGAACAGGGCTGCCCGTGATCATCGAGGTTGTGTGGGAAGACCAGCGGGGCGGGCCTCAGAAGGGGTTTGCGCCCGGCCAACTTGTGGATGCCTGTCTCCGCGATCGCCGCGGACTGTCCCCTTACGACGCTTTGCCAGCAACGGTGCGCCACAACCCAAAGAAGGGCAACGCCAATGTGCTGCGGGCCTTGTGGCGCGATCAACCGCACGCACAAGGACCGATGTTCGCCGTCTTGGACCTCGATCGCGTCGACCGGGCGTTTGCACCGCCATGGCCAGTTGCCTGTAAACAGGCCGTCCTAGACCGCATCGTTGCAGACTGCGCCGAGTTTGGCGTAGAACAAGATCCCAAGCACGTTGTCTTCTTGGCGCAGAACATGGAAACGCTCGTCAACGACTGCCTGGCAGCGCTTGGTGAACCGCTCCTGCCGCCTGGGACAAAGCCTACACCCGACGAGCGCGACCGGTTGATTGCAAAGGCGGCATGGCGGGACGCAGCGACGCGTTCATCTGTCCTTGAGCGCAACGCGACGCTGCGCCGCTTGGTCGAGAAGGTTGACGCGACGATGCCCTGACCGGACTTGGTGGGCGCAGACAACGACGGAGCCGGGGCCGGCTCCGGCCCAACGGGACGCGCAACGCCCAGACCTCAAGCCCAGCCGGCGCCGAACCCCCGCAACCGGTCGCACCCGCGAGCGGCGCCGGTCAGAATCAGGTACAGGCACAGGTTCAGGGGCCGAGGTGGCGACTGACAGGCTCCGGCCCCTACTGCACCCGACAAGCCGCCTCAAACTCAAACCGCGGCCCGCGCGGATACAGCGACGCGGGGTCGCCATAGCCGAGGTTGCACAGAAAGTTGCTCTTGCACGCTCCGTCGGCAAAGAACGCGGCATCTACCGCGGCGCGGTCAAAGCCGTTCATCGGCCCGACGGCCAAGCCCAGCGCCCGCGCGGCCAGCATCAGGTACGCGCCCTGCATGCTGCTGCCCTGGTGCGCCAGGCGATCGCGCGCCTCGGGCGACATCGCCGCCAAGATGGCCTGCATCCGCGGCACCGCCGGAAACAGGAACGGCATGTGGTCGTGGAAGTGGACCGCCTGGGCCACGATGGCCGTCGCCGGCGCCGCCATGGTCTTGTCGACGTTGCCCTTGTCCAGGCACGGCCGCAGGCGCTCTTTGGCTTCTTTCGACACCACAAAGACCACCCGCATCGGCTGGCAGTTGGCCGATGTGGGCGGCATCTTGGCGAGGTCGTAGAGCGCGCGCAGCGTTTCAGGGGCAACCGGTTGGTCGAGCCAGCCGTTGTAGGTGCGCGCGGTGCGAAAAAGCAGGTCCAGGCCTGCGGGGTCGAGCGTCATGGTTCCTCGATATTGCAGCAATCTGGCGATGGCCGTGCCCCGCTGGCGCGGCGCGACACAGGCAAGCATGGCACGGTCCGGCGGCAAGGGTCGAGAACGGAAACGAAAAGGTGCGCGGGCATCGACAAAAGGCCGTCGCCGGTCCAAGATCGCGGCATGAACACCTTGCCCGACACCGACGCTACTGACCTCGCCCGCCGCATCGCCCAGGGCGAACTCTCTGCGGCCGAAGCGGTCGATGCCGCCATCGACGCCACCGAGCGCGTCAACCCGCAGATCAACGCCGTGGTCCACAAGATGTACGACGAGGCGCGCAAACTGGCGCGGTCGGGCAGCTTGAGCGGGCCCTTTGCGGGCGTGCCGATGGCGGTCAAGGACTTCGACGGGTTCGTGGCCGGCGTGCCGTTCACGGCGTCCACGCGCTTTCTCGACGGGTTTGTGCCCACCCGCGACGCCGAGGTCATCGCCCGGTTGCGGCGGGCCGGTTTCGTGTTCATCGCCAAGACCAACTGCCCCGAGTTGGCGATCCTCGGCACCACGGAATCCCAATGGCGCGGCGCCGCCCACAACCCGTGGCATCTCGACCACACCACCGGCGGTTCGTCGGGCGGGTCGGGGGCGCTGGTGGCGAGCCGCGCAGTGCCGGTTGCGCACGGCGGCGACGGCGGCGGCAGCTTGCGCATTCCGGCTAGCGCCAACGGTCTGGTGGGCCTCAAGGCCTCGCGCGGGCGCATCCCGACCGGCCCCGACATGGGCGAAGGGTGGGGCGGCTACGTGCAGTTCGGCGCGTTGACCCGGACGGTGCGCGACACTGCGGCCTTGCTCGACGTGTTGGCTGGGCCGATGGCGGGCGACCCGTACGCGGCGCCGCACCACGAAGGGACCTTTGCGGCCGAGGTGGGCCGGGCACCGGGCAAGCTGCGGGTGGCCTTCACCACCCACTCGTTTTTTGGCAAGGCCACCGACCCGGCGTGCGCGGCTGCGGTGACCCAGACCGCGGCGCTGCTCTCGGAACTCGGCCACAGCGTCGAAGAAGCGACCCCTGCGTTCGACCGCGACGCCTTGGTGCGGGCGTATCTGGTGCAGGTGGGCGTCGGCATCGCCGCCGAGATCGACGACATGGCGCATTGGACCGGCAAGACCCCGCGGCCGGGCGACTTTGAGCCGGGTACCTGGTTTCTGCGCCAGGTGGGCCAGGCGATGGGTGGCCTGGACCTGCAGCGGGCGCGCGACGCGGCGCAGGCGGCGGGCCGGGCGATGGGCGCGTTCCACCAGCGCTACGACGTCTTGGTCAGCCCGACCCTTGCGCATCCGCCGGCGCGGCTGGGCGAGCTGGGCGTCAAGCCGTCCGAGCGGCTGGGGTTGGCGGTTCTGCGCACGGTGCCGCTGCGGTCGGCCATCGAGGCGGCGCTGGCGCAACTGGCGGCGCACAACTTTGAGAAGACGCCGAACACCCAGATCTTTAACCAGACCGGCCAGCCGGCGCTGTCGCTGCCGCTGCACTGGTCGCCCGACGGGTTGCCGGTGGGCGTGCAGTTCTCGGCGGCGATGGGCGGCGAAGGCGTGCTGCTGCGGCTGGCGGCGCAACTGGAGGCGGCCCGGCCGTGGATCGACCGCAAACCCAAGGTGTGCGCGGTGTAGCGCGGGGCCAACGCCATGAATCTGCAGACCCTCAAAGCCACTGTGGCCCTGCGCGCGTTCGGCTGGGTGCGCATCCCGATGATTGCGTGGCTTCAGCCGACCGTGGTGCACGTCAGCGACGAGCGCCTGGTGGTCAAGCTGCCGTTGACGTGGCGGTCGCGCAACCACTTGAAGTCGATGTATTTCGGGGCGCTCGCGGTCGGCGCCGACTGCGCGTGCGGGCTCTTGGCCATGCAACACGTCGAGCGGCACAAGAGGGCCGACATTGCGCTGCTTTTCAAGGATTTCAGCGCGCAGTTCCACCGGCGGCCCGATGGCGACGTGCATTTTGCGTGCGAGGCCGGGACCGAAATCCGCGAGTTGGTCGCGCGCGCGGCCAGGACGGGGGAGCGCTGCAACCTGCCGGTGACGGTGACCGCACACGTTCCGAGCAAAAGTGCAGACCCGGTGGCGACGTTCGTGCTGACGTTGTCGCTCAAGGCGCGGGGTAAACTCGGCTGACGGCCCTTCCCAGCCTGGATGCGTCTGCTACCCTCGCGCCCTCCGCGCCGCCCTTCGCCGCGCCCCATTTGGAGTTCCATGCCCCTTTTGACCTCACGCGCGGCCATTGCCATTGCCGTCTTGTCCGCCTGTTCGGCATCCTCCCCGGCCTCGACCGGCGCAACCGTTGACGCCACAACGACCCAAGACAGCGCGGCAGACACTGCTGCTGGCGGCGATGCGACCGCGGCTGGTGCGGACACCGCCACCACCGACGTCCCTGCCGCTGCGGATGCCCCTGCCGACAGCGCCGCCGACGCTGCCAGCCCCGCCGGTACCCCCTTTGGCGTCGGCTTGCTCAAGGTCGACGTCGCCGGCCCCGGCGGCCGCAAGCTGCCGACCAGCATCTGGTATCCGATTCCGCCAGGCGCCAAGGGCACCGCGGTCAGCTACGGCTTCGGGCTCTTTCCGTCGCCGCTTGGCGCCCAAGATGGCGTGGCGCCGGCCAAAGGGCCATTCCCGACCGTTGCCTTCAGCCACGGCAATCAGGGCGTGCCCGAGCAGTCGGTGTTCCTGACCGAGGGGCTGGCGGCGCGCGGCTACGTGGTGGTGGCGCCGGAGCACGTCGGCAACTCGTTCACGACGTTCAACGAAAAGCTTTTTGCGGCGGTGACCTTGTGGCGGCCCAAGGACCTGTCGGCGGCGGTCGATCGGCTGGCCAAGCCCGAAGCGGGCGACCCGCCGTGGCTGGGTGGCCTCGCCGACACCGAAAAGCTGGCGGTCACCGGCCACTCCTTTGGCGGCTACACCAGCCTCGCGTTTGCCGGCATCGTGGTGGCGCCGCCGGCCTCGGCCATGCCCAAGTGCGAGGGCGTGGCCAAAGGCGACCCGGTGTGCGACGCCGTGGCAGCGGCCGGCCCGCCGCCGTGGAATCTGGGCGACCCGCGCTGCGACGTGGCGATTCCGCTGGCCCACGCGCTGACGGCCGGGTTCGACGCCAAGAGCCTTGCCGGCCACAAGGTCCCCATCGTGCTTGCGGCGGCCACGGGCGACAAGCTGACGCCCTACAAGACCGAGGCCGAGGCTGCGTACAAGGCCATGCAGCCGCCCAAGGCGCTCTTGACCCTGACGGGCGGCGACCACTTCAGCTTTGCGCAGGCGTGCGAACTGGCCGCGGTGGCCCCGGCCAACCTCAAGGCCGACCTGGAGAAGCTGTGCAAGCCCGGCGCCGTGCCGACCATCGCCGACAGCCACACCGCAACCCTGCACACGGCCCTGGCGGCGTGCGACGTGTACCTCAAGGGCGACGAGGCGGCCCGGGCGACCTTTGCCAACGGCGGCTTTGCCGGCCTGAACGGGATTTCGATGCTGAGCGAGGGCATTGCCAAATAGGAGCTGCGGTCGCTGCCTCTGTGTCTGTTCCTGCGCCTGTGCCTGTGCCTGCCCCTGTGCCTGTGCCTGTCCCTGTGCCTGTTCCTGACCCTGCCCCTGACCCTGTTGCTGTGCCTGTTCCTGTCCCTGTGCCTGTTCCTGCGCCTGCCCCTGTGCCTGTTCCTGTCCCTGTGCCTGTGCCTGTTCCTGCGCCTGTGCCAGCGTTTGTCTCCGACGCCGTCCGGCAAAACCGGCTGCTCATGCGCCCTCGTCGCCCGCGGACGCGCCCCACGTCCGGCGTTGACGGTCTGCGCGCTTGGCCCTACGCTCGCTGTCCGCAGCCGACCGCGACGACAACCACGCCAGGTTGCCGGCGGGCGCCGCGGCGAAAGGGGCAGCGATGGGCCGACCCAATCCCATGATCCACGGGCTGGTGGCCCTCGCTGTGGCCCTGGTCGCGGCGGTGGCGCCTCATGTCGGGATTTCCGCCGCACGGGCCGCGCCCAAGCAGACCACCGCGGTCGCCAACATGGTCAAGCAGGCCTACGTGGCCTACGAGGCCGGCGACTATGCCCGGGCCGCCGACCTGTACCTGGCGGCGTGGCGCGTCGATCCGCGGGCCGAGTACCTGTGGTCGGTGGCGCGGGCCTACCACCTCGCCGGCCAACGCGACAAGGCCTTGGAGCAGTACCGGGTGTTCCTCAAGGATCCCGGAGAATTGCAGGCCAAGGTCCCCAAGGCCCAGGACTACGTCGCCGAAATCGAGGCCGCCAAGATCGCCGACCGCGTCGCCGAGGCCGAAAAGCTCGAGCGCAGTGGCCAGGGCCAACTCGCCGCGCTGATGTACCTGGAGTTGGGCCGCGCAAACCCGGCCCGCCGCGACCTGCTGTTTCGGGCGGCCGTTGCGTACCAGAACGCAGGCCAGTCCGACGCCGCGGTCGCCGCGTTGCAGGAATACCTCAAGGCCGCGCCCGCCGACGCCAAAGAGCGCGCGGAGGCTGAAACGCGGCTCAAGCTCTTGCAGGCGCCGGCGGACCGCGCCGCTCCGCCCAAGGCCAGCTCGCCCGACGCCCCCAAAGCGACGGCGGTCGAAAGCCCCGATCCCGGCGTGCACCGTCCAGCGGCGTTGCAGGGCTCGCACGTGGCGCGCTGGGCGACGGTCGGCGCGGGCGTCGCGGTTCTGGGCGGGGGCGCGGCGCTGTGGTTGGCGACCCGCGGCGACGCCAGCGATCTGGAAGGGCGGCTGACGGCGCCGGCCGGGGGCAAGATCACCGCGCTCAGCAAAGCCGAGGCGCAGGCCGAAGTGGACACCGTCAACACCCGCCTGGGCGTCGCCTATGGCGCCATGGCTGCCGGTGCCGCAGCGGCGGCGGTCGGGTGGTTCGTGTTGGCCGATGGTCCGCCCAAGGTCGCGGTGCTGCCCGGACCGGGCGACGCCGGCGTTGCCTTGGTGTGGCGCTACTGAACTGCCGAAGAGGACGTCCGATGAACCACACACTGGTGCTGGCGGCCTGCGCGACCGTGGCCCTTGCCGCGTGCGTCAAGATGCCCGACGACGGTGCCTTCGCCTTCCAAACTGCGGCGGAGCGGCTCGATGCCGCGGCCGACGTGGCAGTCCAGGGCGAGACCGCGGACGGGCAGGGCGACGCCATCGACGGACAAGGCGATGCCATCGATGGGCAAGGCGATGCCATCGATAGCCAAGGCGATGCCATCGATAGCCAAGGCGATGCCATCGATAGCCAAGGCGATGCCCATCGATAGCCAAGGCGATGCCATCGATGGGCAAGGCGATGCCAGCCCGACCACAGATGCTTCGCCGACCTGCACCGACCCGTGTTCCGACCTCAACGCCTGCACCAAGAGCGACCAGTGCGTCGCCGGTGTCTGCGTCGGCAGCGGCGTCACCGACTGCAACGACAACAACCCGTGCACGGACGACGCCTGCAACCCCGCCACCAGTTGCGTGAACACCGCCAACGCCGCGACCTGCACCGACGGCAGCCTGTGCACCGACACCGACGCCTGCGCCGGCAGCAAATGCACTGGTGTCGCCAAGAACTGCGACGATACCAACCCGTGCACCGACGACAGTTGCGCCCCGGCGGCCGGCTGCGTCAACGCCCCCAACGCCGCGACGTGCAGCGACGGCAACGCGTGCACCGACAAGGACGCCTGCGCCGCCGCCAAGTGCGCTGGCACCGCCAAGAACTGCGACGACGGCAATGCCTGCACCGACGACGCATGCGGAAAAGACGGCGCCTGCGCCAACGTGCCCAACACCGGCGCGTGCAGCGACAACAACCCGTGCAGCGGCCCCGACACCTGCAGCGCGGGTGCGTGTGCCGGGCCAAGCCCGTACGCCCTGGCGGCGCTCGGCCCGGCGGGGGCCGACTACCTCGAAGGCAGCATCGCAGCGCCGGGCGGTGGCTTCGTCGCGGTGGGCAGCAGCAGCGACGTGCCGTACCTGGTGCGCTACGACGGCAATGGCAAGCTGGTCTGGAGCACGACGCCGGCCAACGCCGGCAGCGGGCGCCTCTTTGCGGTCGCGCCCGGCCCCGGTGGCCAGTTCGCGGCGGTAGGCGTGGGCGGGCTCGCGCCCAATTGGGACGGGCGCTTCAACCTCATCGCGGCCGACGGCACCGCGACCGTCACCAAGGCGTACATCGCGTCGCCGGGCGCCGACATGCTGTTCGACGTGACGCCCACCGAGGTCGGTTGGATCGCGGTAGGCCGCAGCGACCTGGGCCCCGAAGGCGACCTGTGGGTGCAACGCATCGGGCCTGCCGGCGACCTGACGTGGTCCAAGACCTGGGGCACGCCGGAGGTGGACAGCGGCGAGGCGGTCGCCGGCTTTCCGGGCGGCGCAGTGGTCGCCGGCTACGTCGGCGCGCATGCGGGCGTGGTGTCGGGCGGTGCCACCGACGCTTGGCTGTTGTGGATCGACCCGCAGGGCAACGTGCTGCGTCAGCACCAGTACGGCGGCGGCGACATCGAGCGCCTGCACAGCCTCGCCGCGGCCGCGGGTGGTCCGCTGCCTGGCGGGTGGCTGGGGGCCGGCACCACGTTCACCGCGTCGAACCCGGCGGCCGACGGGTACCTGCTGCGCACCGATAGCAACGGCATCATGCTGTGGCAGCGCAAGGTGGTTGGGTCGTCCGCGGCAGACGGATTTCGCGCCGTGGTCGCGACGCCAGAGGGCGGTGGTTTTGCCGCGGGCTATCGCGACGGCGACGGGCCTGGCGGCGGCAATGCGTGGTTGGTGCGCTTCGACGCCTTCGGCAACGTGCAATGGGAACGGTCGTACAACGCCGGCGGGCCCACCCACGGGCTCGGCAACCTGCTCGTCGGCCCCGGCGGTTTGGTGTTGGTCGGGCAGACACACCTGGCCGGCGACATCCAAGCGTTGGTGGTCCGCACCGACCCGTGGGGCTTTGCCAGTTGCAGCAGCGCCGGGCAATGCGCGACCGTTCCGCTCGTCAAATGTGACGACAACAAGCCCTGTACCGCCGACGACTGCAATCCCGGCAACGGCGCTTGTGTCGGCAAGCCACTTTTGCCCCCGGCGGCCTGCGACGCCGGCCAATGCACCGTGGGCGACGTGTGCGCAGGGCTGTCGTGCGTCGGCGGGCCCAAGCCCAAACTGTGGGAGGCGACGATGGACCCCGGTGCCGGCGAGCAGTTCGCGCGGCGCCTGGTGGTGCAGACCGATGGGGCCATCGTCGGCGCGTACCAGGGCATCGGCGGGGCGCCGTCGCGCATTGCTGCCCACGCCCCCGATGGCAGCCCGCTGTGGACGGTCACCAAGGAGAAGAACAACGACGGGCAGCCGGTCAGCCTCAAAGACATCGTGGCGCGCGGCAACGGCCAGACCGCGGCGCTGGGCGGGGTCGGCAAGGGCGCGAGCCTGTTCATCCTCGACAGCGCGGGCAAGCAGGTCACCGAGGTGCTGCATCCCGATGGCAATGTGCCCGAAGGGCTGTGCGGCAGCCCGGATGGCAGCCTGTGGATCGCCGGCTACAAAAAGGACCAGTCGCAGGGGACGTTGGTGCGGATTTCGCCGGAGTTTTCGGCGAAGGTCGAGAAGGCGTACGGCGATCCGTCGTCAGCCAAGGACCTGTTGCGCGGCCTCGCCTGCCTGCCGACGGGCGGCGCGGTGGCTGTGGGTTGGAGCCAGAACGGCAGCGGCAAGTTCCTCGACGACGTGTGGACCGTTTGGGTGGATGCCAACGGCAACCAGACGGCCCAGGGCTTCGCGGGCGGGTCGGAGGCCGAACACTGCGAAGAGGTCGTGGCGTTGCCCGACGGCGGGGCCGTGTGCGCCGGCCATACCAAGTCCAAAGGCGCCGGCGCCACTGACGGGTACCTCGTCCGGTTCGCCGCCAACGGCGCCGTCGTGTGGGAGGCTACCGCCGGAACCCCCGAATACGAGGGATTCAGCGACGTCGCGGTGGTCGACGGCGGCTTGGTCGGCTTTGGCCTGGCCTGCCCGAACTTCGCCTACGACGTCACCTCCAATTGCGACACTTTCCTGCACAAAGTCGACGTCAACGGCCAGAAGCTGTGGACGACCAAAATCGTCTCGCCCATCCACGACTACGCCATTACCGGAATCGGCCTGCCCGACGGTCGCCTCGCCTGGGCCGGCGGCCGCGGCGTCGCCAACAACCTCGACGTTCTGATCGGCACCGTCGACGCCTGGGGCAACCCCACCTGCACCGCAGCCGGCACCTGCGGCGGCCAGAGCGTCGCCGCGTGCGCCGACCCGAACCCCTGCACGCTCGATAGCTGCGACCCCAAGACCGGTTGCACCCACGGACCCGCGCCCGAGGGCCTGGCGTGCGGCCCCGGCAAGTCGTGCCAGTCGGGGCAGTGCAAGGACGGCCTGCCGAGCTGTGTCGAACCTTGCAGCGACAGCGACGCCTGTACCAGCAACGACAAGTGCGTGGCGGGCGCATGCAAGGGCACGCCGCTCGCGTGCAGCGACGGTGACCCGTGCACGTTCGACGGCGCGTGCAAAGACGGAAAGTGTGCGAACACGCCAGCAGCGGCCATGGTGGTCACCGGCACCGGACCCGGCGCCGACCAACTGTACGGCGTCGCCGCAGCCAGCGATGGCGGTTGGTTGGCGGTCGGCAGCAAGAACGACGCCAAAACTGCGTGGCTGCTGCGTCTGGACACCTCGGGCAAGACGGTGTGGGACAAGGGCACCACGGCCACCGGTCAGCGCAACTACAACGCTGTGGTTGCCCATGGCGACGGCACGTTCTCTGCGGTTGGTTGGACACTGGTGGGCGGCAGCTACGGAGGGCTTTTCAACCGCATCGGTTCCGACGGAAGCAGCCAAGCGGAAGTCACCTTCACCGCCAAGAGCAACCAGCAGTTGTACGGCGTCGTCACCACCGGATCTGGGCTCGCAGCCTCGGGCGCCGCCTGGGACGCCGCCGGTGCCGCCCACGACGGCTGGTTGGCCAAGCTCGACGGGCAGGGCGGCGTGCAGTGGGAGCGGTTTCCTGTCGGCGGCGCTGGCAAGGACTACCTATGGGCCACGACGGTCGCGGCCACGGCCGAAATCGTGGCCGCTGGTGTGGCCCAGCACAGCGGATCCAAACGCGAGGGCTGGGCCTTGTGGTATGATGGCAACGGCAACCTCGTGCGGGACCGCCGCTACACCGCATCGGGCCTCGACGGGTTCACCTCGGTTGCGCTGGCGCCGGCTGGAGCCGGTCTGCCGGCGGGATTTGTGTTTGCGGGCAGCACTACCGCCCAGGGCACCGGCGGTCAAGACGGCTGGGTCGTGCGCACCGACAGCCAGGGCGTCGTGCTTTGGCAAAAGACCATCGCCGCGACCGGCAAGGACGACCATTTCACCGGAGTCGCTGCGCTCGCGGATGGCAGCGTCGCCGCTTCCGGATTCCGCAACAATGCCGATGGCACCAACTTTGGCTCCGAGGTCTGGATCGCGCGGCTCGACGCCTTGGGCAACCTCCAGTGGCAGCGCGGAAAGGGTGGCAATGGATCCCTACACGGCATCGGCCCGCTGCTGACGGTGCCCTTCGGCCACCCCGGCGGCCCAGGTTTTGTTACGGTGGGACAACACATCGCCAACGGCACCGACCAGCAAGGCCTTTTCGTGCGCACCGACAGCTTTGGCTTTGCCACCTGCGCCGACGCCAACAAGTGCGCCAACAAGGTCGAGACCTCCTGCGACGACGGCATCGCCTGCACCGCCGACGACTGCAATGCGTCGAGCGGCACCTGCAGCCACGCCAACCACAGCGGCACATGCGCCGCCGGCACCTGCAGCGAGGGCGACGCGTGCTTTGACGGCCAGTGCCTCGCCAGCGCCAAGCCCAAGTTGTGGGAGAAGGTGGACAATCTGGTCTCGCCCAAGAAGCGCGTCGGCGTTGCCGCGGCGGCGCTGACCAATGGCAACATCGCAGTGGCCTACATGGGCCAGAACACCGCGCCGCAGCAACTGGTCGCGTGGACGCCCGCCGGCACCCCAGCGCTGACGTTCGAGCGCTCTGCCGACGGCAACGGCGAGGGCATCGTGTGGCGCGCGGTGACCCAGTTGACCGACGGCCGCATCGCGGTCGCGGGTTCGTGGTTGATGGGCACCAAGCCCCACGCCTACGTCGTGATACCGACCGAAAAAGGCACCGTGGCGGCGGAGTACTCGCTTGCCGCCTCCGGCATTGGCATGGCCATCGCCGCCAACCCGGACGGCGGCTGGTGGCTGGGCGGCTACACCGCCGAGGGCAAGGCCTTCCTCATCCGCCAAAGCGCCGACGGCGCGGTCACGATTCCGCTCAAGACCTATGGCAGCGGCAGCGCCGACGACTTTGCGGCCCTCGCACCCGCACCTGGCGGCAACGTGGCGGCGGGCGGCAGCTCAGACGCCGGCGGACTCGGCGGCAGCGACGGCTGGCTGGCCGTGGTGGACCCGACCGGCAAGGTGGTGGTCGAAGGGTTCGCCGGCACGGCACAACTGGACAGCCTGAGCGCCGTCGCAGCCGCGACGGGAGGCGGCTATGTCGGCGCGGGCAGCACGGAAGACAAGCCCAAGGGCCAGCGCGACGCCCTTTGGTGCGGTTTGCCCCCAACGGCGCCGTAGTCTGGCAAAAGGTGTACGCAACCACTGTGTACGAGATGTTCACCGACGTGGTTGCGACCGATGACGGCGGCGCCATCGCCGCGGGCTACATCGGCGACGGCTGGAACGCTGCCACCGCCGACGGCATCGGCTGGGTCATCCGCGTCGACAAGAACGGCAACACCGTCACCGAATGGAAGCTCGACAAGGCGGGCGTCTGGGACTCGATCATTGGCGTGCAACCGTTCGCCGACGGCAGCCTGCTTGTGACTGGCGAGCGCGGCAGCGGCACCAACTTCAACGCCTTGACCGCCCGGCTCGACCCCTGGGGCAAGGCCAGTTGTGCGCAGTCAGGCGCTTGCGCCGCACTTGCCGCCGGAAGCTGCACCGACAGCGACCCGTGCACTGCCGATGCCTGCGACGCCAAGGGCCTGTGCATCCATCCCAAGCTGCCCGACGGCGCGGCATGCGGGGCCGGCAAGAAGTGCGGTGCGAACGGGTGTCAGTAAGGGAAAAATCGTAAGTCGATCACTCTCACATCAGGACGGAGCCGCGAGTCGGACCTTTGGTCCGCCAGCTGGCGACCCACGGAGCAAGCACACGGGCCCGAGCAATGATTGAGTAAATCATTTCCTGGCCCTAAACTGGACCGCAACCGGGTGCACCGGGGTTCGCCATCGCATTCTCCGCTCGCCACCTTCGCGACGCAGGGTTCCAACCAGCGACCCATTGCCTACGGGCAACCAACCGACCTATCCTCGCCCCGCCCGCGGCGCCGCCGCCTGGATCGCCTGCCGTGCGCTGCCTGACCTACGCTGACCTGGACGCCGGCAAACTCGCCCCGAAAGTGCAGAAGGTCTTGGCGGCCATCGAGCGCGACGACTTTCGCTCGCCGGACGTCAAGAAGCTGGCGGTAGGCCCCTACTACCGCTGCAAGCTCGACGATGCGTCGCGGCTGCTGCTGCAGTTTGTGGAGGTGAAGGGGCAAACGGTGTGCTTGGCGCTCGAGATCATCGCCCACCACGCCTACGACAAGTCGCGGTTTTTGCGCGGGGCGGCCGTCGACGAGGCCAAGCTGGTGGCGGTCGACGCCGTGGCGGCCGCGGACCGTGCGGCCATGCGCTACGCCCACCCGACGCGGCCGTCGTTTCTGCTGCTCGACAAGCCGCTGTCGCTCGACGACGCCCAAGACGCGGCGCTGCGCCAACGGCCGCCGATGGTGCTGGTGGGATCGGCCGGCAGCGGCAAGACCGCCGTATTGCTCAACTTGCTGCGGCGGATGGGCGGCCGGGTGGCATACGTCACCGAGTCGCGCTGGCTGGCCGAGACATCGCGCGGTTTGTACGTGGCGTTTGACGGCGCGCCCGACGACCAGGAGGCCGATTTCCTGAGCTACCAGCAACTGCTGGAGAGCGTGCACGTGCCCGAGGGGCGGCCGGTCACTTTCGCTGAATTCCAAGGTTTTTTTGCCCGCCACCAGCACAAGGTCAAGTTCGCCGACGCCCACGCTGTGTTCGAGGAATTGCGCGGCGTGTTGACGGCCGAGCCCGAAGGCCCGTTTGCCAAGGACGACTACTGCAACCTCGGTGTGCGCCAGTCGCTTTTTGATGTGCCGGCACGGCAGGTGCTGTACGAGTTGTTTGAGCGCTATCGCGAATGGCTGCCGACGGCCGGCCTGTACGAGCCGAACCTGGTGGCCCACCAGCAGTTGGCGCAAGTGGAGCCGACCTACGACTTCATCGCCGTCGACGAAGTGCAGGACCTGACCAACGTACAACTGGCGCTGATTCTGCGCGCCTTGCGCAAGCCCGGCCATTTCGTGCTGGCAGGCGACGCCAACCAGATCGTGCACCCCAACTACTTCAGCTGGGCCAAGGTCAAGAGCCTGTTCTGGCGCGGCATCGGCGAGGCCAAAGACAGCAGCGTCCACGTGCTCAACGTTTCGTACCGGAATAGCCAATCGGTGACGGCGGCGGCCAACCGCTTGCTGCAGCTCAAGCACCTGCGCTTTGGCTCCATCGACCGCGAGAGCAACCGCTTGATGGTCGCCGTCGGCGGTCCCGAGGGCTTTGTGGCGGCGCTGACGACGGGCACCGCGGGCGTCCGCGACCTGGACCAGCGCACGCGGTTGTCGACCGACGCGGCGGTGGTGGTGCTGCGGGACGCCCACAAGGCTCAAGCGCGCAAGGTGTTCGGCACGCCGCTGGTGTTCTCGATCCACGAGGCCAAGGGACTGGAGTATCAGACCGTCATCCTGTACCGGCTGGTGGCGGCGGAAGCGGCGCTGTATGCCGAGCTGGCCGAAGGGGTCAAGGCCGCGGACCTGCAGTCGGACGAGCTGGCCTACCGCCGCGCCAAGGACAAAAGCGACAAGACCCTGGAGCTGTACAAGTTCTACGTCAACGCGCTGTATGTGGCGCTGACGCGGGCGGTCCGCGACGTGGTGATGGTCGAAGACGACCCCAAGCATCCGCTGTGCGCGCTCCTGGGCGTGCTGCCGGTCAGCGATGTGAGCCGGGTGCAGGCGGCCAAGGCGAGCGCCGAGCAATGGCAAAGGGAGGCCCAGCGCCTCGAAGCCCAGGGCAAGCGCGAACAGGCCGACGCGATTCGCAAGAACGTGCTGCGCCAGGTGCCCGTGCCGTGGCAGGTGTTCGACGCCGCCAACCTGCCGACGCTGTGGAAGAAAGCCGCCGACACCAAGGTGGTCTCGCAAAAACTCCGTGAGCAGATGGAGGAGTTCGCCTATTTGCACGACGAGTTCCCGACGCTGTATTGCCTGGCGCGCGCGCACGGTCAGGGCGAGGTCAAAGCCGAGGCGTTTGAGGCAACGCGGCAAAAGCGGGCGCGCACGGCGATCGACCGCGCGTTTAGCAAAGGCAAAGCCGAGATCCTGCGCGACACGGAGCGCTATGGCGTCGACCATCGGCTGCAGGTCGGCCTGACACCGCTCATGCTCGCCGCCTACACCGGCAACCTCGGGCTGGTGGAGGCGCTGCTCGACCGCGGAGCGAGCCGCACGGTGCGCGACCACATGGGTCGAATGGCGATGCACTGGGCGCTGCGCGGCGCCTACGACGGCATGTTGCAACCGGCCCACGCGCTCGGCGCGGTGTACGACCGCGTGGCGGTGGCGTCCTTCGACATCGACGTGGGCGACCGCCTGCTGCAGATTGGCCGCGAGATGGGCGAGGCGATGGTGTTTCACCTTGTGGTCGCCTTGCGCTCGGCTAGCTTTGGCAGCACAAGGAGGCCCAGCGACCAGTTCACCTCTGCTGGGCTGCAGAAGGGGGCGTTTGCCGACCTGCCTGAAGTCGTGGTCAAGGCCAAGCGCAAGACGCCTGGGTACCTGAACCACGTGTTGGCACGCGCGTGCGTCGGCTCCAAGTACACGCCGAGCCGGCAGTTGTGGCAACGCGTGCGCATGGGCTCGTACCAACTCAACCCCGAACTGAAGCTGCAGGTCGCTGACGCACAAGGCAATTTGCGCTGGGCGCCGATCGGCGAGGTGATCGACGCATCGTGGCTGGGCGGGCACGCGAAGGTGGTGGCCGACGATGTGGAGGCGAGCTGGCGGCAAATGTTCGAGCCCAAGCCGTACACCCCGGAGCAACTGCGCGCCGCACGCATCATGGCCCCAGGCTGGACCGAGGCGGAGTTGAAGCAACTCAAGCTCCACTACAGCCACGGACCCTGGCCGGGGGCGACGCCCGAACAGCGTAAGAATCACGAGAACATGCAAACGTTTTTTGCGTGCCTGGAGCGCGGCGAACCGGGTGGGTGGCGGTTGCCGAAGCGGTGAGGGTGGGGGCGGCAGTGCGGTTTGGTGTCGGCTTTGTGCAAGCCCTGGGCGTTGCACGGTCTTGCGCAGCACGGTGGGCGCCACCCCATACGGCGGGCCAGGTGCGGATGTCCAGTAGCATCATGGGCATTGCGACCATGCCGAGTTCTCAGGGTCAGCCGGCTGCGCCGGACAGTTCCAGGCGCAGGAGCAGGGACGGCGTCGGATGTGGGCGTTCGCACGAGGGATTTGTCTGGGCGTCAACCTTGTCACGCACGTTGCGGCAGTGTTGAGTAGGTGTCCGTGGTTGGCGGAGACCGTGCTGGCGCCGACGGCGACGTGAACATCAGCGAATCCCGGCAAGGGTCCGGAAATGATTTGTTCAATCATTTCTTGGGCCCGTTTGCTTGCTCGGTGGGTCGCCAACTCGGGGGCCAAAGGTCCGCCTCGCCTGTCGGGCGCCTGATTCCGCTCGCTACGGCAATCATTTGTAAACACCCTCGAACGTCACCCCGTTGTCGCCACCGCGCCCGGTCAGTCGCCTCCGCCCTTGCCGCAACCCCGCGCAGCGCCTATGCTGTGCCCGCGGCGCGCCACGTCGCCTTGCCGGCCGCCTTGCACAAGACCCTCGCCAGCCTCGCCCTCGCGCTTTTCGCCGTCCAAGCGGTTGGCGTGTACCTGCTGTGCGCGTGCGGTCGCTGCCCGGTCAGTGCAGCGCTCGGCGTGCGCGATGCGGCTGCAGCCGAGCCTTCCTGCTGTGCTGGCCATGCGCATGGCGACCAAGACAGCCAGCTTCCGCAACTGCGCGACCACTGCGGGCGCTGTGCGCACGACCAGCAGCCAAGTGTGGCGATCGCCGCGCCGCGCCCGCACCAAGCCGTGGTGGCTTTCGCCACTGTTGCGCTCGCAGCCGAGCCGCCAGCGCTGGTGCTCGCAGCGCCAGCAATCGCCGCGCACCGCGCGCCGCAGACCGCCCGCGGCCCGCCCGACCGCGCTGGCCTCGCCCCCGAAATCCGCCATATCCGCATGCTGATGTAGCGCCGCCTCCCCGGTGGGGTGCGCGCTCAGGTCGGCGAGGTGCCGCCTGGGTTCGCAACCCCTGGACCGCGTCCCGCGCTGCGGGGCCGGCGGAGGTGGCAGATGCGGACCTGGATTTTTGCAGCCCTGGCGTGGCTTTGTCCGGCGCTCGCCGCGGCGCAGACCCTGAACGAGGCCCAGGCGGTCGCCAAGGCGTTGCACCGCGCCCCAGAGGTGGCGGCCGCAGAGCACGCGCGCGCGATCGCCCGTCGCGGGGCGCTGGTCGCAGTCGGGCAGCCGCAGCCGATGGTCCGCGTCACCGTGTCCCAGATCGGCATCCCGCCCATGGAGCCGCCGGCCGCCTGGGTGATGGTGGACCAGCCGCTGGTGCTCGGCACGCAACTGCGCGACCAACGCGACGCTGCGCTGGCGGCGGCCGATGTGGGCGCCCAGGACGCCCGGGTCGCGGCGGGCGAGACGGCGTTTGCGGTCCGGCAGGCCTTTGCGCGCTGGCGCGGGCTGCACCGCCAGCTCGACCTGCTGCAGCACCACCACGGCATGGCGCAAGGCATCGAGAAGACGCTGGTCGCGGCGCTGTCGGCAGGCAAGGACGTCAGCGCTTCGCGGCTGGCCCAGGCCCAAGCCGACATCGCCCAACTGGAGGCTCAGCGTTTGGCCGTCGCGGCGGCCCTGCCGGGCGCGCTGGCAGAACTCGAAGCCTGGATGGGCGAGCCGGTGCGCGACAAGCCTGCGGCCGACCTGCCCGAGGCCCCGTCGCCGGTTTCGCTCGACGACCATCCCGCGGTGGCCCGCTTGGCGGCGCAGGGGGTGGCCGCCGCCCGCCTCGCCCAGGCCGAACGCAGCGCTGATGCCTGGACCGTGACGCCGAGCGCCGGCCTGATGACGATGCCCGGCATGCCCGTTGGGCTGATGCTCTCGGTAGGGGTAAGGCCCGGCGCCTGGACGGAGGCGGAGAAACAGCGCCTGCAGGGCAGGGCGGCCACGGCGCTCGACAGCCGCCAGACGCAGCAGTCGCTGGCGCAAGCGGTGCGGCGGCGGCTCAAGGCGCGGCTGGCCGCGGCCGATGGGGCGTTGCTGCAACTGGGTGTGCAGGTGCAGGCCCTGCGCGACCGCGTGCTGCCGGCCCAGCGCCGTGCGGTGACCGCGGCCATGCCGGCGCTGGCTGCCGGATCGCGCAGCGTCGCCGATGTGCTCGAAGCCCAACACCGCCTGGTCGCCCTGGACCTGCAGATCGCCGATCTGGAAACCCAGTGGCTGACGCAGCGCGCGGCGCGCATCAGGCTGGAGACCGCCGACAGCGACGGCATGCCGTCCATGGGCGGCGCGGGTGCCGCCGGCATGGACGACGGCGACGCCGGGATGCCGATGTCGCGGTCAGGAGGCATGAAATGAGCGACGCCGAAAAGCCTCAACTGCAAACTGCGCCCGAAGCGGAAGCGGCTTCGCACGCCGCGCCTGGCAAATGGGCGCTGCGGCTGGCCGGGCTGCTGCGCTGGCTTTTGGTCCTCGCCATGATGGGCGCGGCCGGCGGCACGTGGTGGCACGCCCACGCGCCCAAGACCGAGGCCGGCGCCGAGCCCTACACGTGTCCCATGCACCCGACCTACGTCATCCCAGGCAAAGGGTCGTGTCCGATCTGCGGCATGGACCTGGTGCCGCAGGCCTCGCTCGCCGACGACGCCAGCCCGACCGCCGACCCGCACGCGCACTACCGCCTCGATGGGGTCAGCGGTGTCGCGCCCGTGCGCATCGACACCGGCCGCTTGCAGCGGGCAGGCGTGCGGGCCGCGCAAGTCGAGCGCCGCGACATCGCCGTGGAACACGCCGTCATCGGCGGCGTATCGCGGGACCCGGCGCGGTCCGTGGCGGTGACGGCCCGCACAGGCGGTTGGGTCCAAAACCTGACCACGCTGCTGCCTGGCGAGCCCATCGCGCGCGGCGCCGCGGTGGCGCAGCTCTACAGCCGCGAGCTGCAGGAGGCCCAGGCCGAGTTTCTGGCGACCGCGCACGGCGGCGAGGTCGGGCAGGGCGAACATGCGCTGCGTGCCGCCGCCGGCGAGCGCCTGATGCGGCTGGGCATGGGCAAGGGCGCGGTGTCGGGGCTCGGATCGGCCAAGGGCACGGTGTCGCTGGTTGCCCCACAAGATGGCGTTGTGCTCGAGCGTCCGGTGCTCCAGGGCGCCTACGTCGGTCCGGGTCAGGCGGTGCTGGTCCTGGGTGCCGCTGACGCGTGGCTGACCATGGCCGAGGTGCCGGTGGGCGCGGGCGCCGCGTTGGACGGCCTGGTGGTCCAAATGCCTGACGGCGCGACCTGCGCAGCCGAAACCTTGCCGCGCGACCCAGCGGACGGCGGCAGCGGCGTTTTTTCGCGATTGCGAGCCCGGTTGCGCTGCGCATCCACCGTGCCCTACGCGGGCGTCCAAGTGCGGTGGACGTGGCGTCGGGTCGAAAGGGACGTGCTGGCGGTGCCCGACGAGGCGGTGGTCGAGACCGGCGACGCCACCTACGTCTATCGCACCGACAATGCCGGCCGGATGTTGCCGACCCGGGTGCGCACAGGTCTGCGCGCCGACGGCCACGTCGCCATCGCTGCGGGCCTTGCGCAAGGCGATTGGGTGGTGGTGTCCGCGGCCTTCGTGGTGGACGCCGAGGCGCGGCTGGCAGCCGCCGCCGAAAAGCCCAAGCCGATCTCCGCGCCGCCCGCCGACGACCCCCATGCCGCGCACCGGGCAGGAGGCGCGCCATGATCGACCGCATCATCCGTTGGTCGGTGCTGCACCCGTGGGTGGTGCTGGTGCTGTCGCTCGCTGCGGGCGTGGCGGGCTGGCGGGCCTTGCGCGACACGCCGCTCGACGCCATCCCGGACCTCTCCGACACCCAGGTCATCTTGCTCGGCGAATGGATGGGCGTGGCCCCCGACCGGTTGGAGTCGCAGGTCGCGCGGCCGGTGGCGTCGGCCCTGGTGGCGACCCCCAAAGTCAAGGCAGTGCGGGCGTACACCATGTACGGCATGGTGTTTTTCTATGCGATCTTCGACGACGGCACAGACGCCGCCTGGGCGCGCAGCCGCATCCAAGAGCAACTGGGCCAGATGCAGGCGCTTTTGCCGGTCGGGCCGCGGCTGTCGCTGGGGCCGGACGCGAGCGGCGTCGGCTGGGCGTTCCAGTACGCGCTGGTGGACGACGCCGGCGCCCAGGACCTCGCTGCCCTGCGCACGCTGCAGGAGACGACGCTGCGCAATGCCCTGGCCAGCGTGCCGGGCGTCGCCGAGGTGGCCGCAGTCGGTGGTTTTCGGCGTCAGGTGCAGATCGACGTCAACCCAGGACCGCTCGCAGCGCACGGGCTGTCGCTCGACGACGTGGCGCGGGCGGCCCAGGCGGCTGTGGGCGACCAGTCGGCGGGTCTGATCGAGATGAGCCAGCGCGAGTACTTCGTGCGCATCGCCGGCAATACACTGGACCTGGACGTGCTGCGCAGGACGCCGGTGGGCTCCAACCCGGCGCGGCCCGTAACGCTCGGCGACGTCGCCACGGTCGGATGGGCGCCGCAAGCCCGGCGCGGCACGGCCGACTGGGACGGCATGGGCGAAACGGTGAGCGGCATCGTGGTGGTGCGGGCCGGCGAAAACGTGCTCGGCGTGCTGGATCGCGTCAAGGCACGCCTGGAAGAACTCAAGCCCGCGCTGCCCGAAGGTGTGCGCGTGGTGCCGGTGTACGACCGCAGCAACCTGATTCGCCGCGCGGTCGAGACGCTGACAGGGGCGCTGGTCGAGCAACTGGCCGTGGTCATCGTGGTCATCCTGGTGTTCCTCGCGCACCTGCGCTCGACGCTGGTGGCGGTGGTCATGCTGCCGCTGGCGGTGCTGCTGGCCTTCGTGCCGATGCGCCAGCTTGGCGTGACCGCCAACCTGATGAGTTTGGGAGGCATCGCGCTGGCGATCGGCGACCTGGTCGACGCCGCCGTGGTGCTCATCGACGACGCGCACCGCAAACTCGAGCGCACGCCCAACCCGACGCGGCAGCAGCGCATCGACGCCATCTTGCAGGCGTGCCGCGGCATGGGGCCGCCGATCTTCTTCTCGTTGCTTTTGCTGGTGGTGTCCTTTTTGCCGGTGTTCGCGCTGCAAGGTCAGGGCCGTCGTCTTTTCGAGCCGCTGGCGATGACCAAGACGTTTGCGATGGCGGCGGCGGCGATCTTGTCGATTACGCTGGCCCCGGCGCTGGTGCGGCTATTCGTGCGCGGCCACATTGTGCCCGAATCGCAGCAGTGGCTGTCGCGCGTCCTCATCAAGCTCTACCGGCCGATGGCGTGGGCCGCACTGCACAACCCCAAGACCACGCTGCTGATGGGCGTGTTCGCGGTGCTGAGCGCGATTCCGGTCGCGCGCGGCCTGGGCAGCGAGTTCATGCCGGCGCTCGACGAGGGCGACCTGCTGTACATGCCGACCACCGCCAACGGCATCGCCATCGACGAAGCGCAGCGGCTGCTGCAGACCCAAGACCGTGCCATCCGGGCGTTTCCAGAGGTGCAAAGCGTGCTCGGCAAGGCCGGCCGCGCCGAGACCTCGACCGACCCGGCGCCGCTGTCGATGATCGAGACGGTCATCCAGCTCAAACCCCGGGACCAGTGGCGCAAGGTCGCGCAGCAATGCTGGTGGCACAAGGACAAGGGCGTCGCCGCCGACTGGGTCCCGGCGTTTGCCACGGCGCTTCTTGAGCGGCTGTGCCCGAGCGAACGGCCGCTGACGCTGGACGAACTGGCCACGCAGATGCAGGCCGGGCTCGACCAGGCCGGCTGGACCCACGCCTGGACCAAGCCCATCAAGGCGCGCATCGACATGCTGGCCACCGGCATCCGCACCCCGGTCGGCGTCAAGGTCTACGGCAAAGATCTGCCGGCCATCGACGCCGCGGCCGGCCAACTGGTGCGTGCCGTGGGCAAGCTGCCGGGAACGCGCAGCGCCTTTGCCGAACGCAACCTCGGCCAGTATTACGTGGACATCGAACCCGACCGCGCAGCGTTGGCGCGACACGGGCTGCTGGCCGGCGACCTTGGGCGGCTTTTGGCGTTGGCGGTCGGTGGCCAGACCGTGGCGACGTTGCCTGACGGCCGATCCACCGTCGACGTGCAGGTGCGGCTGGCGAAGGGCTTTCGCGACAGCCGCGCCGAACTGGAGATGCTGCCGATCGCGGTGCCGCGGCCGGCGCTGGCGGGCGCCGCGAACCCGGCGTCGCCGGCGGGTGGCGACGGCATGGCCGCGATGTCGGGAGGGATGGGGACAGGCTCAGGGACAGGGACAGGAACAGGGACAGGGACAGGCTCAGGGACAGGGACAGGAACAGGGACAGGGACAGGCTCAGGGACAGGTACAGGTACAGGTACTGCTGCGCCGGTGGCGAACCTGACGGTGCCGCTGCGCGACCTCGCCAAGGTCGTGGTGCGCGAAGGCCCGCCGATGATCAAGACCGAGAACGCGCAGCCCGTTGGCTACGTGTACATCGACGTGGATGCCGACCGGACCGACATCGGCGCATGGGTGGCAGCGGCAAAGCACAAGGTCCAGGCAGCCGGCCTGCCTGCGGGCACACGCTTGGAGTGGACGGGGCAATACGAGCTGCTGTTGGCGATGCAGGAGAGGATGCAAACCCTGGTGCCGCTGACACTGGGCTTGATGCTGCTGCTGTTGTGGCTGAACTTCGGCAACCTTGCGCAGCCGCTCATTGTCCTGGGCACCGTGCCGTTCGCGCTCGTGGGCTCGGTGTGGCTGCTCGGCTGGCTCGACTACCGGCTGTCGACCGCTGTGTGGGTGGGCCTGATTGCGCTGGTCGGCGTGGCGGCCGAGACCGGCGTGGTGATGATCCTCTACCTCGACGAATCCTGGCAGCGCTGGAAAGACGAGGGGCGATTGCGCACCGTCGAGGATCTGCGCATGGCAGTGCTCGAAGGCGCGGTGCAGCGGGTGCGGCCCAAGCTGATGACCGTGGCCATGAACGTCGTCGGCCTCGGCCCAGTGTTGTGGGCCGAGGGCACCGGTGCAGAGGTCACCCGGCGCATTTGCGCGCCGCTGGTGGGCGGGTTGGTGACGAGCACGTTCCTGACGCTGGAGATCATCCCGGTCGTGTACTTCTACTGGCGCAGGTGGCAGATGCACACGCGGGCGCCGTAGCCCCTCGAAAGCGCCCCCCAAGGTACATTCACCGTTCGGACCCGCAGCCGCACAAGCACGCGCGCATGCGGACCAGTGTGGCGAGGTCTTCATCGGCGCCCGACGGTGCGCCATCTGACGCAAGCGCAAGCAACTCCCTGGCGATGCCCATGCGCTCTGCGGGCGTCAGGGCCGCGGCGGCGCGCAGTTGGCGCAGGCGCAAAACATCAGGAGCGTCGGCGCGGGTACGAGGTTTTTCGGCCGCCCTGGCCCGCATGCGCGGCGAGTGCTGAGGCGCCAGCGAAAAGTACGCGACGCGGCCCCGAGCAGGCAAACGGCCCATGTGCACACTGCGTTTCGTGGCGCTGTGGGCCAGCGCGAGCCTGCCGTTGGAACCACCTTGCCCCGCCAGCCCTCGACGGGCAAAATGCTGCGCGGGCCCGCTTTGGCGCGGTCATCGTCATGCCCAGGGCCATCGCCGACGAGTTGCCGGCAGCTCAGCGCTTGCGGTTCGTCCAGCCGACCCGCCGGCCGGGCCTCGACCGATTTGGCCATGCACAGAGCGGCCGGACCGTCCCGGCTGTCGCGGAGTTCCGCATGTCGCGTTCGCTTCTCATCCTGTCGCTTTTCGCCTCCCTCTGTGTTTCCGGCTGTGCCATCGGCGGTGGCGGCGGCGGCGGTGGCGGCGGCGGAGGCCCCATCGGTACAGCCGGAGTGGACGGATCGCCCTGCAATCCGACCACCCAGGTCAGCGCGTGCAGCGCCGCGACCACGATTCAGGTGGCGTGCGACCCGGCCAGCGGCAAATGGGCGATGCTCGGGCCGTGCCCCGCCGGCAAGGTGTGCAAGGAATCCGCGCAGTCGGGCAAGACCGTCGCCACCTGCGCGGATCCGGTGAGCGGTGGCGGCACGGCCGCAGCCGACGCGGCGACGGGCGGCGGCAACGGCAGCTCCGGCGGCGGCGAGACCACGACTGGCGGTTCCGACGGCGGAGGCACCACTGGCGGCGACGCGCCTGCCGTAGACGTCGTCACCGTCGAGGACCAGACCACACTCAAGGATGAGGTCACGCCGAAAGACGAATCGACCTGCACGCCCAACTGCGCCGACAAGGAGTGCGGCGACAACGGTTGCGGCGGGGTCTGCGGCAAATGCCCGGGCGCAGCGCCCAACTGCGTGCAGGGAACCTGCCAGGCCACCTGCAAACCCAACTGCGCCGGCAAGGCGTGCGGCGACAACGGCTGCGGCGGCTCCTGCGGCACCTGCCCGGCAACCGCGCCCGTGTGCGACCAGTTCCAATGCAAAGGCGACTGCGAGCCCAACTGCGCCGGCAAGAACTGCGGCCCCGACGGCTGTGGTGGCTCCTGCGGCACCTGCCCGGCGACTGCGCCGGTGTGTGACCAGTTCCAGTGCAAAGGCGACTGTGAGCCCAACTGCGCCGGCAAGAACTGCGGCCCCGACGGCTGCGGCGGCGCGTGCGGCACGTGCTCGGGCGGCACCACCTGCAGCGCGCAGGGCATGTGCGTGGCGACCGGGGCGACGATTCCGGCCGGCGGCGTCTGCTGGGGCAAGAGCAACCCGTGCACGGCGGGCACGCAGTGTGTGGTGACCACCGATTCCGGGGGTGCCAAGTGCCTGCCGGACCAGAACAACGGCCAGGCGTGCGGCGCAGGGATCGGCTACTGCAAGCCCGGTAGCGAGTGCTTGTGGACCAGCAAGGCCAAATCCAGCGGCAAGTGCTACCCGAACCTCGCGGCCGGCAGTCCGTGTTCCTCCTACGGCGTCGGCCTTTGCAGCGACGGTGCATGTGCGTGGACGGCCAAGCCGCCAGCAGCGCAGAAGTGTTTTGTCAACGGCGGCCTCGGCGCGGCGTGCGGCGACTACGCGATGGGCAACTGCAAGGACGGCCTGTCGTGCATCCAGGACGCCAAGGATGCAACCACCTCCAGTTGCATGAAGGACGCCGCGGCCGGAGCGGCGTGCGGCCCAGGCATCGGCGGCTGCGGGGAAGGCACCGAATGCATCTGGACGTCGTCGGCCAAGACCAGCGCCAAGTGCGTGCCGCCCGCCGCACCCGGCGCCTCGTGCGCTCAATGGGGCACTGCGACCGCGTGCGTGCCATGGTACAGCTGCGCCCCCGACAGCAACGCCCAAGGCGCCCCCCGCCACTGCAAGCCCATCAAGAAGATCGGCGAGACGTGCGGCTACGGCATTGGGTTCTGCTCGTTCATCGGCCAGTGCGTCCCCGAAACCTCCGGGGCGAGCAGCGGCAAGTGCATGCTTGGCGGCCCCAAAAGCGCGTTCTGCGGCATCGGAATCGCCGGATGCATTTCGGGGTACGGCTGCAAGTTCGATGCCGGAAAATCGACGGGGAGCTGCCAGGACGTCTGTGAGATCAACGGATACTATGGCGACGGCGAGTGCGACAGCGTGTGCGTCGAACCCGATCCCGATTGCTTCTGACGTGGACCGCGCGGCGGGACCCACCCTTGACCCCGCCACCCATTTGCCTGACCCTGCCGGCCCTCGGCGCCCATGCGCCCGCTTGGCCTCATGACCACGCCCGCCAATCCCCTGCTGCAACCCTGGCCCGAGCCCCACGGACTGCCGCCGTTCGCTGCGATTGCGCCTGAGCATTACGAGCCGGCCCTGCGGTCCGCGATGGCCGAACATCTGGCGGAGCTCGATGCCATTGCGGCCGACCCGGCCCCACCGGACTTCGAAAACACCGCGCTGGCGCTCGACCTGGCCGGGCGTGCCCTGCAACGGATTGCCCTGCTTTTCAACAACATGGTGGCCGCGGAGACCTCGCCGGCCCTGCAAGCTGCGGAGCAAGCCGTGGCGCCGCTCCTGGCCGGCCACGAGGCGCGGGTGCTCCAGCACGCTGGCGTGTTTGCAAGGCTGGACGACCTGCACGGTCGGCGCCGCGACCTGGGCCTGGACGTCGAGCAGGTGCGGCTGGTCGAACGCTTCCACCTCGACTATTGCTTGGCAGGCGCGCGGCTGGCCGAACCTCAACGCAACCGCGCCGCCGCCATCGCCATGGAACTGGCCGGCTTGTGCACGACCTTCACCCAGAACGTTTTGGCCGACGAGTCCGAAAACGGCCTGTGGTTGACCGAAGGCGACGTCGCCGGCTTGCCCGCGGGGCTGGTTTCCGCGGCCCGGCAAGCGGCGGCCCAGCGCGGCAGGCCAGACGGATGGCTCATCACGCTGTCCCGGTCGCTGGTGGTGCCGTTCCTGACCCAGTCGCCGCGCCGGGACTTGCGCGAAAAGGCATGGCGGCTGTGGATGGACCGCGGCCGGTTGCGCACCGACCGCGACAACCACCAGGTCGCCAACAAGATCTTGGCCTTGCGCAACGAACTCGCCGCGCTGCACGGCTGCGCGACCTACGCCGACCACGCCCTGCGCGACACCATGGCCGCGACGCCGGCCGCGGTCACGGCGCTGTTCGATCGCGTGTGGCGACCGGCGGTGGCCAAGGCCCTGGCAGAACGCCAGGCGCTGCAGACCGCGGCAGCCGAGCTGGGTGAACCCGCGGACATCGAAGCTTGGGACTGGCGCTACCTCGCCGAGAAGGTGCGCGCCTCCCGCTTTGCCATCGACGACGCCGAGGTCAAGCCGTACTTCTCCCTCGAACGCATGGTGCAGGCGGCGTTCGCGTGCGCGCAACGACTTTTCGGCGTGTCGTTCACCGAGGTCGCGGGCGCCGAGCTCTACCACCCAGACGCCCGACTTTTCGAGGTCCACCGCGGCGGCGCGCGCATGGGCCATTTCATCAGCGACAACTTCGCCCGGCCGACCAAGCGCGGCGGTGCGTGGATGAACGAGTACCGCTACCAGTCCGTCGCCGGCGGCCGCGTGCTGCCGCTGGTCGGCAACCACAACAATTTCAACAAGCCCGACGCCGGGCAGCCGGCGCTGCTGAGCCTGGACGACGTGCGCACGCTTTTCCACGAGTTCGGTCACGGTCTGCACGGGCTGCTGAGCCAATCGAACTACCAGAGGTTGGCCTGCACCCGCGTGCTCAAGGATTTCGTCGAGTTGCCGTCGCAGCTTTTCGAACACTGGGCCATCGAGCCCGCGGTCCTGGCTGAACACGCGCTGCACGCGCAAACCGGCGAGCCCATGCCCGCCGCGTTGCTCGAACGGGTGCTGGCGGCGCGCAAGTTCGGCCAGGGCCTCGAGACCGTCGAATACACCCTGTCGGCGTACCTCGACATGGGCCTGCACACCCGGACAGACGGCGGCACGCTGGACATCGCCGCGTTCGAACGGCAGTTGATGGCCGACCTGGGCGTCCCCGACGGCATTTTCGGCCGCCACCGCCCGGCGCATTTCCTCCACTTGTTCAGTGGCCCCGACTACGCTGCCGGCTACTACGTCTACATGTGGGCAGAATTGCTGGAAGCCGACGCTTTCGAGGCGTTCACCGAGGCAGGCGACCCGTTCGATCCGGTCGTGGCCGAGCGGCTCCACCGCCATGTATATTCGGCCGGCAATCGGCACGCACCGGGCGCGGCCTTTCGGGCGTTTCGCGGGCGCGACCCAGACCCGGGCGCGATGCTGCGCAAGCGGGGGTTGGGAGGGTAGGCCCAGGGCGCGCAGCAGGTGTGTGTGTTTGCCCGTGGTCTGTCGCTGTGCCCGCCAATGGCTCTGCCGTCGGCCGCGGCATGCGAAATTGCCGATTGCGGCGTGAATTTTACAAAACTAGTCTGTTAATCGCGCGGCCGGCAACGGCCTAGCGCTCTGCCCCGAGCAAGCAAAATGCTCGCGAGAAAGCGGCATGGCTCCAGCTGGAACAACGGCGAGGTCGATTGCGACCAACCGGCGCTGGCGGCGTGCTCTGCGTAGTCGAGAAGGCACGGCCTTGTCACGCCGCCGGTCAATGTGGCTGTTTGGGCGGCGGGAGCGCGCGGCGACAGAGCAGGCGCAACCCCGGGCCGCGCAAGCGAGTTCAGGAGCACCTTGTCGCTGGCCTCGTGCCGCCGGCCGGGTCGGCACGGCGGTGCCGTTTGGCCCGGCGCAGGACCTGCAGTCGGCCGGCGACCAAGCGCAAGCCGGGCCGTCCTACGTGATCTCATGCGGTTGTAGAGCGTGAGAAAAGTTGCCGCAGGCCCTTGACAACCGGCTTTGGGCTTCAGTATCGTCCGGCCTGCCGCCGGCCTGCGAGTTTTCGATGCCGTCCGGGTTCACCGTCGAGCCGCTCCAATTTGTCGCTGGCGAGGTCGTCATCGTGGAAGCAGGCGTCACATTTCGCCTTGCTCTGCGAAACTTTATCGGCCTTCCGGCGCGCATTGACACCCTTGAGGCCATGTGGGACCTCGGCGACGGTGTCCTTGAGCCTGCCGCCAGCGGGAATGCGCCGATTTCTGTCGACCACATCTGGTCGCCTGGTCGCTACACCCTTGGTTTGCAGGCGTCGCTCAACGGCGAGGTCATCACCTTACAGTGGCCGCTGGAAGCGGTTGCCTCGCCGTCCCTTTTCGCCGCGACTGGCGTTACCCAATTGGCCTATTTGGCCGCCGCGCAAGGCACGCTCGACACGGGCAGCCACGGCGTCCGCCATGCGATCGCCCTGTTGCCGCGGGTGTCGTCCGTCGGCTCGGGGTCGTATTACGGGAACTGGGGTAGCGAAAACACGAACACGCTGGGCCTGGATGACATCAGCGCCGCTTTGGACAAGGCCGTGCTGCGCTGGCAGTCCTTGTACGCCCACGGCTTTGGTCGCATGCCGATGCCGCCGGAGGCCATCGAGCGCGCGGCCTACGCCCACACCGAAAACGATGTCGTCGCCTACGGCACCAACACGACGCTGAGCACGTACTTCAACGATTTGGAGCAGCATGTACGCGAGGCGGTCGAAAATCCAAACCAGGGCCATCGTTGGCAGGCTCTGTTCGACGACATGACCGCAATTGTCGACACGTTCGGCAGCGGCACTTCGCTTGACCAAGTTCAGTTGGTCTCGGCCAACCTGTTGATGAGCGGCGACCACTCGATCCGGCTGGGCGACGTCGTGCGCTGGTACGAATACGCGCGGCGCGCGGTGCCCAACTTGACCACGTTCAGTTCGCTGACGGTGGAGCAGTTGCGCATCCTTGCCGGACAGTATCAGTCCGCGGTGCCCGAGTTCTGCCTGACCTCGGCGTGGTGCTGGGAGGTCGCTCAGGCGGCTTCGCAGGTGGTCACGGGGCTGCTCATCGCGCTCGACGAGTCGAGCCGGATCGACGACGCCAAGATTCTGGTGCTGGGGAATCCGCAAAGCGGCACAGTCTCGCTGCGGTTCCATGTCGAGTCGATGGGCCTATGGGTGCACATTGCCGCCGGGCCTGCGCGGTCAGCGAAAGACCGCATCACCTGGGCGCAACTAGCGGCCGATGGTGCCCCCAGCGCGGCGGGCGGTGCGACGCATGTGGCGGGGCGGGCAGTGGCGTATGCGACCACGGACGTTTCGAGCACGCCGACGATGCGGTTTCCCTACGACATTGAGCGCGTGCGCTCGGTCCTGGATCCGAACGCGGATCGCCCCTGGCCGAGTCTGGCGCAGTCCTCTATCACGGCGCCGACACCGAGTACGCTGACGCAGGACTCGGGCCTGACGGTGTGTACGCAGCGGATGCCCGATGGGGCCGCGCGGGCGCGCGCGCAGGACAGCGTATCGCCGACTTTTGGCGTTTTCGACGTGCAGCGGCCCGCCATGAAGTTGCCAGGCTTGGACGAGGCGTATAGTGCGATTCGGCCGCATGCGGCGGTGTTTTTGGCACGAGCAAGTGCAAGCCCGTGTCGCCAGCAAGGTGCGGATCGGGTTCGTCACTTCTGCGACTGCTTTCCTGAACCACAAGCAAGTTCGAAGTTTGACGATGACCGGCTGGTCAAGCTCTAGAGATCGGTCATGGAATTGTCGCTTCGCCAAGCTCTTTTGTGCGAGACGGGCAAGCCGACTGGCTCCGTGTATCATGACCTAATGGGGTACCCGGCGAATCTTCAGACCGTAGAACTTCCGCTGTCACTTCGAGCCTTCCTGGCTCGGGTTATCGTGCCCCACGTTCGTGTCAGGCTTGTGTTTGCCAACCAGCAGCAGTACGAAAAATATCGGCAATTCGTTGACAAAGCACTTGCGTACATGAAGGCATCGGTCTTTCATGGCTATTCACCTGGACTACGAATTGGCAGAGTGGTCTGGTCGGTGCTTGCTGCAACGCTACCAAGCAATTTGCTGGCCTTGTGCAAGAAAGATGTGGACCTCGTTGATGATCTGCTTTCCTACTCGGGCAAGTCAAACTGGGGTGAGGTGAGAGTTGTCTTCATTGACAGGTTATACTCGGCTGGAATTTCAGTCGGTGCCGTGCTGGACAACGCGGAGCCTGGTGATTGCCTAAACGGAGAGTGGGTGGCAGGGCCCAGTAGTGGAAAGGGCGTACTGTTGAAAAAGTTGGGGACCGTCGTGGTTGCACTTGCCAACCGCTGCGACAATGGTATGGCAATATACAATCTCGCGAGTTCCGCCGATGCAGTGAACCTTGGCAAGGTCATTGCGCATGAGGTTGGGCACGCCTTGGGTCTGTGTCATGTTCCCAGCTCGAACCCGAACCTGATGAACCCGAATGCGTACGAAGGGCCATCACTGAGCCCTGGTCAGAACTTCTATCTCGCGAAGAATGCTGCCGTGCTCGGCACGAAGTGCCCCAAGGTGGAATTCAAATGAACTTCGCCTCACGGCTGTCTTGCAGTCAACATTCGGTTCGGCCAAGATCGCAACCACGAACAGTGTCACTTGGTGGCGCAACTGCAAGCAATGTAGTCAGCCATCGACCACTTCTGCAAATCCGAATGTGCATGTTTCCAGTGCTTGCGTTGATTGGCAGCATTGCGTGCAGCAGCGATGACTGCGGCACCGATCCCGAGATCGGTCCGACGTGTTCGGCCTTCATTGCTGCGCGGACGGCGACCGCATGTCCAGGCGGAGCCTCACCGCGACTGACGCGCGGCAGGTGCAAAGGTGTGGATTTCGTGTTGTTCTTCAGCACGACTTCCTACAAGGTGTTCTGCGACGGCGCCGACCGTGTGAAAGGCTATGAGCGGCATTCGGACCTAGGCAGTGAGGTCGACCGCTGTGGCGTCGATCCTTCGTGCTCTGAGGCCGACTTTGCCGCGGCCATGTCGGCATGTGCAACTGCGACGCACTGACTGAATATCCGTTGGGAGGCTGAAATGGCGCAATCTGACATCGTTTTCGGGGACAAGGAAATTTCACTGAACGCAGAGTCAAACCTGTACGTCAATGCCAAATGGGTCAAGATCGCTGGCCGTGATCTCAAGCTGGACGCACGGCCCCCGGGGGCGACAGGCACGCGCCGTGCTCTCGCCCACAACGATACCAGCGATTCGCTGGCGATCAATCTCGCGGGCGACTACCCAGGAGGCGTCACTATCGAAGGTATCGTGGGTGGCGGCCAGTCCAGCCTGCGCCTGCGTGGCCCAGTTGAAATCCTGGATGCCAGCGGCAATATCGTCGTTGTCATCAATGACAACGGGATCACCCTTGTCAAGGGCTCCGTCACACTTGAGGACGGTGACGTTCGTGTCCGCATCAAAGGCGCGGCACCCGGGATGGCGCAGTACAATCACGTGTGGGCCTGGGTAAAGCAGCTCATCGGCGGTTGAATGGGTACTATTTTGCGCACATGGAGATTACAGCGTTGCGGTGGCGCCCGCAATCTCGATCCACGAGCCAGGACGGGCTGCAGTGGGACCGTGCAAAATGTACTTGAGTGGCGTCGTTGATCTCAAGCCAGGCTCGTTGCAATTTCACAACGTGCAGTTGAAATTGCCGTGCACGGTGCAGGTCGACAGGCCGACCGGCTGGATTCGCCTCGCTCCTGACGGTTTCAATGACAGGGCAGATCAACTGCTGGCCGCTCTGGAAGATGATGCGCAGTGGCAGGCGCTTCCTGTTGGCCAGCAGTATGTTACCGGCGCCCCAAAACCGCGCGATTCCGGCGAAACACGCGCCACCGCCAAAATCTACCGGCCCGTTTCGAGGCCCTCGGGATAGCGCCGCGCCTTTGCCT
>VGRO01000035.1 GCA_016875335.1 Deltaproteobacteria bacterium
GGGCAGGGGCAGGGGCAGGCACAGGGACAGGCACAGGCACAGGGGCAGGCACAGGCACAGGGGCAGGGACAGGGGCAGGCACAGGGACAGGGGCAGGGGCAGGGACAGGGGCAGGGACAGGGACAGGGGCAACAACATTCTTGCTGGCCTGCTGCCGCCCCGACCTCGCCCCGGGACCCCGGTTCGCCCTACCCTTGCCCCGGGCCGCCGCCCTCTTGCACGAAATGGTCTTGGCGCCGCGGGGTCGCCCAGCGCTGCAACACCGAGCGCTCGAAGGCGTCGGCGACCTGCAGGCGGCCCATCAGGAAGTCGAAAAGCCCCATGTACTTCTGGCACCACGTCGAGTCCGCCATGCGGCCGTGCAGGCTGCCCTGCTCGCAGTAGTTGTGCACCGGGCACACGCCGCACCATGGCTTGTAGGCGCAGGTCGCACAGTGCGGTTGCCCGTCGAGCGCAGAGGCCAGGACCATGGCCCGCACTTGCGGTCCGGCGATCGCGTCGCGGTAGGCGGTGCTGGCCACGTCGCCCAGGCAGAAGCAGTCGTCGCCGCCGCGATCGACCATGCGGCCTTCGTCGCAGGTGAACAGCCTGCCGTCACTGTTGTAGGCAATCTGGCCAATGCCGGCGCCGCACGGGCTGCGCAAGTCCAGGAAGTTGGGCTCAAAGTTGCCGATCACCTTGGCAACGAGCAGGGCCATGGTGCGCTCGACGAAATCAGTGCCGCGGCGGTTGAGTTCGATGACGTGGTGGTAAGCCCGCGCGTAGAAATCGAGAAATTCGGCCATGGTGTAACCCAGCCGAGCCTTGGTCGTGGCCGCCCAGCCGAAGGGATCGAGGTGGCGCAAGAAGATGCTGCGGCAACCCACCGTGACGTAGTGATCGAGCAGGCCCTCAGGGTCATCGAGGACCAGCCGGGTGATGGTCGGCAGGGCTTCGACCCGGTACAGGTTGGGGTCGAGGCCCTGGTCGCGGTAGCGCTGGTTGATGCGCGCCATCCAGCGCACGGTGGTGTCGTGCGAGGCGCCGTCGGACCACTTGCGCACGGCGTCGTGGACTGCCGGAGGTCCATCGAGCGAGGTGCAGATCTGCACCCGCCGGTCGATGAGGTAGTCGAGTTTGGCGTCGTCCATCAGGCTCAGGTTGCTCACCAGCGAGAACATGACGGACTTGCGGGCGAGCGCGTTTTTCTGCAGCGCATACTCGATGATGTGCTCGACCACCGGCCAATTGGCTAGCGGCTCACCGCCCTGGAACTCCAGGGTCAGCGACGGCGACGGCGACTGGAATGCGAAATCGACCGAGCGCTCGGCGGTCTCGATCGACATGTCGGTGTGGGTGTGGTGCATGGGCGCGCGCGAGGCGTGGCAGTACTGGCAGGTGTGGTTGCAGCGCAGCGTGACCACCAAAATGTGCAGGTTCGGTCCCGAGCGCAGGAACCGGGAACGTTCCGCGGTCTGGGCGACCACCGCGTCGCGGTCCAGTGCCTCGGCAACGAACCACGCGGCCTGCAGTTGCGGCCACGCCGGGTCCTCGGGCCCGATCCGCCCCTGCACCAGCCGCAAAAAGGTCTCCGCATCGACCATCGCGTAGCGGCCGAAGTCGTTGGTCAGCACATAGGCGTCGCCCACCGCGCGGTAGCGGAAAGGCACCAGGCGGGCCCTGTCGCGGTGGACGGCATCGCGGCCGCGGCCCGCAGGCCCCATCGGAGGATTCGCCGGAGCGGACATGGAGGGCTCCTTGACGGGTTTTCGGCAGCTCTCGCGTGCCGCCGATTTTTCGGCAACCAAGTGGGCCGCGCCCTGACCGGCGCTTGTCGTGGCGGTGTGCGTCGCCACCCCAACTGCCCGGGTGCGCCCTGCGCGGGCGGGCGGGCGACCCACCCGAAAGGATGGGGCCTGGCCGCGTGGCTTGCGTCACGGGACCGTCACCGATGGCCGGGTGCCGGGCCCAAGGCGCACCGCCAGCGAATCGGGGCGCAGATGACGATTTTTCGGCATTCGGCCGCCGGAGAACCGGCACGCACGGGTCACGCTTATTTTCAACGACATGCATTCCGGTGACAGACTCGGCCGCAGCCAATGTGCCTGCGAGCGCCAAGGTCCATGCGCCGATGACGGCCAGGGTTGACCGACGCCCGGCAATCCAGGCCGCGGAGCCCTCGCGAAACTCACGCATTGTTTCATGGGCTTGATGTCCATGCGCCGAAAGACCGGCGGCCCAGGCCGCGGTTGGCAAGGATCTTGCAAAGGGACCGCCCGGAGGTTCGACGTGCCGACCGTCCCGTGCCCGACCCGAAACGACCGACCCGCTCGCCCTGCCTGCGCGACCTGTGCGCGGGTGGCCGCCCGCCCCGCGACGCCTCAAGCGCGGGCCCTTCTGGCGACCCTGGCGTGGGCGTGGATGGCGTTGTCGGCATGCGGAAACGACCACGTCACCCACGCGCGCGTTCCCAAAGCGGCCGCGCCGGCACACGCCCACGACGTGGATCCGGGCGGGGCCACCGTCGAACCTCCCCCAACCGCCGCGGCACCGGTACAGGCCGAGGTCCGACCGACCTGGACGCTGCCGCAGCACTGGAAGCAGACGGCAGGCAACGGCATGCGGTTTGCGACCGTGCAGCCCGACGGGCCGGGCGCCCCCGACATCACCGTGGTCATGCTGGGCGGCGCGGCCGGCGGCGAACTCGCCAATGTCAACCGCTGGCGCGGACAGGTTGGCCTCGGCCCGGTCGACGACGCCGCGTTGCCAGGCTTGCGGACCACGGTGACCTCGAAAGCTGGACCGGTGCAGGTCTATGACTTCTCGGGAACGGGCACAGACGCGGTGCGCATGCTCGCGGCGATCTGGATCGACGCCAACGGCAACTCCTGGTTTTTCAAGACCAACGCCGGGCCTGCCGCGGTGCAGGCGGTTCGACCGGGGCTGCTCACCCTGCTGGAGACCTTGCGCCTTGAATGACCAAGCCAACAAGCACTGGGGTACAGCGCTGCTCGATGCCCTGACCTCGCTCAAGCTGGCCATCGTGCTATTGACTCTGTTGATGGTCTTGGTGCTGGCGTGCACCTTGGCGCAAGTGGACCTCGGCACCCACGGCGCCGTCGAGCGCTACATGCGCAGTTGGCTGGTGTGGTGGCGACCGGACGGGGCTTCGTGGTCGATCCCGGTGCTGCCGGGAGGGGCGCCGGTGGGCGGCTTGCTCATCCTGAACCTGTCAGTGGCCCAGATCCGGCGGCTGCAGTTGACGTGGCGCAAGTCGGGTCTGTGGCTGCTGCACATCGGCCTGGTCCTGTTGGTCGCCGGCGAGTTCGTCTCGGCGATGTTGCAGGTGGACGCGCGCCTGACCTTCGAGGAGGGCCACAGCGCCAACTTCGTCGAGCGCACCCGCGAATACGAACTCGCCGTCGTGGACACCACGGACGCGGCCTACGACGACGAATACGGCGTGCCGCAGTCGTTGCTGCTGGCGGGCGGCTCCATCGCCATCGCCAAGACGCCCTTGCAACTCAAGGTGGTCGCCTACATGCGCAATAGCGAGCTGCGCAACCGCACCGACAAGGATCCCAAGTCGCTGGCCACCGCTGGCGTGGGTCCCGAGATCGCGGTACAGCAGTTGCCGCCGGTGACGGCGGACGACGCCCAGGACACGCCTTCGGCCCTGATCGACGTGCACGCCGATGGGGTCAGCAAGGGCGTGTTCCTGGTCAGTGCCGGCATTTCGGCGCAGCAGGGCTTCAGCCACGCGGGCCGCCACTACCGCATCGACCTGCGCCTGCGCCGCGAATATCTGCCGTATTCGCTCACGCTCAAAGACTTCAGCCACGACGTGTACCCGGGCACCGACATCCCCAAGAACTTCTCGAGCTTGGTGCGCCTGGTGCATCCGGGCAGCAGCGAAGACCGCACGGTGCTCATCTCCATGAACCAGCCGCTGCGCTTTGAAGGTCGGACCTTCTATCAGTCCAGTTTCGGCAAGAACGACACGTTAAGCGTGCTGCAGGTGGTGCAGAACCCTGGGTGGCTGATGCCGTACGTGTCGTGCACGCTGGTCACGTTGGGGTTGATCGTGCATTTCTCGTTCAGTCTTGGTCGGTTGCAGCGAAGGCGGGTCCGCGCCGCCGCAGCGGCGGTGGGGGCGACATGAAAGGGCAGCGGTGGCTCGTGGCGTTGACCGCCGTAACCGCAACCCTGATTGCGGCGAGCGGCTTTTTCGGGGACCGCAAGGGCCGGCAGGGCGTCGACGTGGTCGCGTTCGGCGAATTGCCGGCGCAGGAGGGCGGCCGCGTCAAGCCCATCGACACACTTGCGCGCAACGCCCTGCTGATGATTCGCAGCAAGCAGACGGTGCGGGCCGATGGCCGGACGCTGTCGGCGAGCGAATGGCTGCTCGACGCGATGTTCCGGCCGCAGTTGGCGGACACCTATGCGATTTTCGTGGTGGACGACCCCGACGTGCTCGGGCTGATGGGCATGCCGCAATCGGCGGAGCGGTACTACAGCTTCGACAAGCTGCGCGACCACACCGGCAAGCTGCAATCGCAGGCCAGCGCCGCGCGCCGCGTCGACCCCAAGCAGCGCACCCGCTTCCAGGCGGCGGTGGTCCACCTTTTCGACCGCCTGTACCTGTACTACCGCATCAAGCACACGCTGCAGATCGAGGGTGGCGCCGGGCTTTCCGACGAGTTGGCGCGCGCGCACACCCAAGCCGGGCAAGAGCGCGCGCAGGCCATCGCCGAACTCGCCTACTTCCGGGTGTTGCCGCCGACGGCCAAGGGCGGCTGGCGCAACATCGGCGAAGGCTTGGCGGCCCTGCACGCGGGCACGCCGCAGCCGGGGTTGGAGCTCTACGCCGCCATGCAAAAGGCCTACGTGGCGGGCGATGGGGCAAACTTCGACGCGGCTGTCGCCAAGATGCTGGCGCTCGGCCGGGCGGCTGACCCGACGGCGCTCGGCATCGCCGCGCACGAGTTGCAGTTCAACCGCGCGCAACCGTTCTACAACGGCATGGTCCTGTACGTCGCGGCGCTGCTGGTGCTTTTCGCCAGTTGGGCGTGGCGACCGCAGACGCTGCGGCCAGTGGCCTACGTGCTGCTGGCCGCGGGCCTGCTGTTGCACACGGGCGGTCTGGTGTCGCGCACCATCCTGCAAGGCCGTCCGCCGGTGACCAACCTGTACTCGTCGGCGGTGTTCGTGGGCTGGGGCGCAGCGGTGCTGGGCGCGGTGCTGGAGCGCTTGTACCGCAACGGCTTTGGTGCGGTGGTCGCGGCGGCCAGCGGCTTTGTTTCGCTCATCGTCGCCCATCACCTCGCGGCCGACGGCGACACCATGGAGATGATGCGCGCCGTGCTCGACAGCAACTTCTGGCTCGCCACCCACGTCATCACCATCACCATCGGCTACAGCGGCACGTTCGTCGCGGGCGCCATCGCGGCGGGCTGGGCGATTCGCCGTCACGCGCTGCGCAGTCTGGACCCCGAGGCCGGCAAGGCGCTGGCGTCGATGACCTACGGCATCCAGTGTTTCGCCCTGCTCTTCAGCTTTGCCGGAACGGTGCTCGGCGGCATCTGGGCCGACCAGTCGTGGGGCCGCTTTTGGGGCTGGGATCCCAAGGAAAACGGGGCTCTGCTCATCGTGCTGTGGATCGCCATCGTGCTGCACGCGCGCTGGGGCGGCTACATCCGCGAGCGCGGCCTGATGGCCATGTCGATCGCCGGCATGGCGATCACGGCGTTCAGTTGGTTCGGCGTCAACATGCTCGGCGTCGGTCTGCATTCCTATGGTTTTACTGACAAGGCCTTCAGCGCACTCGCTGCGTTCATGGGCCTGTGTCTGCTGTTGCTGGGCCTGAGCCTGGCGCCCCCTCGATTCCGCTTGGTTCGAACGTTGGCGGCGGGCCTGCCCGTTCAACACGGTGCCGCGACACCGCATGGGTGATGTCATGAAAAACATTTCGCTTCTGGCGCTCTGGCACCACCTCGTGCCGGTCGGCGCCGCGTTCTGCCTGGTGGCTTGCGCCGCTGAACCCGGAGCTGCGGGCAAGGACGGCGCCACCTGCACGCTCACCGACAAGGGGGGCGGCATCAAGGAGATCAAGTGCGGGGACAGCCCCGCCATCACCATCGTCGACGGCTCCGCCGGCAAGGACGGCAAGAACGGCATCGACGGCAAGAACGGCCAGGACGGCACTGCGGGCAAGGACGGCGCTGCGGGGGCCGCGGGCAAGGAGGGAGCCGCCGGGGCCGCGGGCAAGGACGGCACGCCGTGCGAGGTCAAGGACAACGGCAACGGCACCAAGACCGTCACCTGCGGCAGCTACTCGGTCACCCTGGCCGACGGCGCCACCGGCACCACGGGCAAGGACGGCAAGGACGGAAAGGACGGCGCCGACGGCAAGCCCTGTGAAGTCAAGGACAACGGCAATGGGACCAAGACCATCACCTGCGCCGGCATCACCGTCGACCTGCCCTCTGGCCCGACGGGAACCACCGGCCCGGCCGGCCCCGCAGGTGCCGCTGGCGCCGCTGGCAAGCCCTGCACGGTGACCGACGGCGGCATGGGCCTCAAGACCATCGTGTGCGCCGACGGCACCAAGGTCACGGTCGCCGACGGTGCCCTCGCCAACGACTGGAAGATCGACCGCTTCCATGGCACCAAGTACTTGCAGACCAGCGGCAACTTCAAGACCAACGGCAAGATCCTGGCCAAGGCCGTCATCACCGGCGCGACGGCCGATGCCGCGGGCAAGGTCGTGGTCAAGTTCAAAGTCAACAATCCGGACAAGGCGCCCGGCGTGGCCGGCGACCCCATCACCACGCTGACATCGGTGTCGTCCAACATCGCCAAGCTGGTGCCTGCCGGCAACGGCGACGCGTCGAGCATGTGGGTGCCCTACATCCAGAACCCGGCGGCAGTCACGGTCACGACGGCGACCGCGGGGCCGTGGCCCAACCCGGCGGGCTACACGGTCTATCAGGCCGGCAGCGACACCGCCAACGCCGACCCGACCAAGGGCGGCACGCTGGTCAACAACGGCGACGGCAGCTACGTGTACACCTACTTCCGCAACATCGCGGCGGTCAAGCTGGCGGCGCTGACCACCCCGGTCACGCCAGAGCAGGTCATCAGCTACGACCGTTCGCTCAAGCACCGGGTGCAGATCATGATGGGCGGCAGCACCGGCCCCACTGCCAATGCCATCTTCGATTTCGTGCCGGACGGCAGCACCACCAACGCCCTGGTCACCCGCGACATCGTCGACACCGAGACCTGCAAGAGCTGCCACGGCTGGGACTTCCGCGCCCACGGCGGCAACCGCCTCGAGGTCGACGGCTGCGTGGTCTGCCACAACCCGAGCACGGCCGACCCGCAGAGCGGCAATACCGTCGATTTCAAGGTCATGATCCACAAGATCCACGCCGGCGCCCACATGTCGAGCATCAAGGGCGCCGACGGCATTGTGTTCAACGACCCGGCCACCGCGGCGGATGAATCGGCGGACAACGGTAAGTACGACATCTGGGGCTTCGGCAACACCAAGTGGACGTGGTGGAAGGTCGGCTTCCCGGCCATCACCGAGAACTGCGAGAAATGCCACCAAGGCAAGGCTCCACAGGCGGACAACTGGAAGAAGGTGTACTCGCGCGCCGCCTGTGGCAGTTGCCACGACACGGTCAACTGGGCCGATGGTACGGGCCACAAGGGCGGCAAGCAGGCGAGCGACGACGGCTGCAAGAACTGCCACCAAGCGGGCGGTCTCGCGCAGGACACTGTCGACGCCCACAACTGGACGGTCAAGGATTTCCGCAACATCCCTGAGTTCACCGCCAAGGTGACGGTGTCCACGCCCAAGAACGGCACGCACTTCGTCGCGGGCGAGGCGCCAACGGTCACCATCCAGCTATCTGACGAGACCGGCAAGCTGCTCGACCACACGACCATCGTCGAGGACGACGCCGTCGAGCCGTGCCCCACGGCCGCCGCCAAGGACTGCACGCCGCGCGACGGCAAGTTCCGCGCGGCACAGCTCTTCGTGCACGGGCCGCGCAGCGACCGCAACCCGGTGCTGACCACCGCGGCCCGCGCGCAGATCTTCTCCGCGACGGCCGGACCGTGGGACCTGAGCGGCACACCGACGGCGACCGCGTTCCAAATCAAGATCGACGGCGGCCGGGACCTGTGGAGCAAGGCCACGCCGAGCACCGACAACTCGGTCATCAAGCCGTTCGACACCTACCAGCCCGGCAACATCACGCTGACCACGACCGCGACCAGCTTCACCAACAAGGCCGCTGTCACCCCAGCCGATTTTGCCAAGTGGCTCAACGCCAACGCGCAGTTCAAGGCGCGGGCCGTCGCCTGGGTCGACGCCGCGACCGGCAAGCTCGGCATCCGCAGCCGCAACCTCGGCGAGACCTACTCGGTGCAGTTGCAGACCGGCACGTTCACGACGCTGCTTTTCAACAACGACACCGCCTACAAGAGCACGACGGGCTTCACGCCGGGCAACAACTGCAGCAAGCGCATCGTCGCGGCCAACGAGGACCCCCAAGTCACCCGGACGGTCGAGTCGATCACCTACCAGCTCGATCCAGTGGACGATTTGCGGACCGGCACCTACACCGCGGACATCGAGTTTGCGGATCGCGGCAACTCGAGCGGCACCAACTACAAGACCCCCACCGTCGCGCAAGCCAAGTTCCAGGTCGGCACTGCGACGCCGGAAAAACTGGTCGCCGACGGCTGCGCGAATTGCCACCAGCACAACGGCAAGGGCCTCGTGGTCGACGCCCGGCGCCACAACAAGCACCTGAGCAACGACGCGCTGGACCGCTGCGGAAGCTGCCACGACTACCAGTCGCAGAACCCGGTGGGCCTGGACTGGAGCGGCGCCCGGCCGATCAGCAGGCGCATCCATGCCATCCACTACGGCAGCAAGCTCAATTTCCCCAATCAGACCGTGTGGTACGGCAATGGCGACCCGACCCCGGGGCGCAACTGGGACATCACTCTGCCGCAAGACGTGCGCAACTGCGAGGCGTGCCACAGCAGCAACACCAGCGGCACCTGGGCCACCAACCCCAACCGCTTGGCGTGCTGGGGCTGCCACGACTCGCTGTCGGCGCAGGCCCACTTCAAGACCATGACCTTCGATCCGACGCCGCTCGACGCGTACAGCGGCGATGAGGTCGAGTCGTGCAAGAACTGTCACTAGGCCCCAACCCGCCGTAGCCGGATCTCGACCGGCGATCGGCGCGCGACCCCGCGGCGGAACACCGACCAGCCGCGGGGTCGGCGCTTTTGGCGCAGGTTGCCCGGGTCGCGCTTTGCGAAAGGCTGCCGCGACTGGCGCGTGGGCTCGATGCCCAAGGCCGACCCGCCCATTGCAAAACCAGCCGCGTGCCTGTCGAATACGCGCCCTGCGCGCGACCTGGCGCGCCCAAGGAATCCCGATGGTCCGCATTCCTGGTCTGTGGCTGGCTGCGCTGTTGCCGCTGGCGTGCACCAAGGCTCCGCCGGCCGAGATGACAGCGGCGCCCCTGCCCACGCCGGTGGTGCCGGTCGCCGCGCCAGTGCCAGCGGGCGCCACGCCGACGGGCGCTGTCCCCGATCATCCGGCGTTGCAGCAAGCGCCAGCAGCCGCGGCCGGGCAGTTGCCGGCGGGGCACCCGCCGATCGGGGCAGGCGACCCCGCCGCGCTGGCGGCACCTCAAGCGGAGCTGCCCGACGGCCCGACCTTCACGGTGCCCGCGGCCTGGCAGTCGATCCCACCGCGGCCGATGCTCTACAAGGTGTATGCGCTGCCCAAGGAGGCGGGCGACGCCGAAGCCGCCGAACTGACGGTGTCGTTCCTGGGCGCCGGGTTGCCGCTCGACATGAACGTGACACGGTGGTGCGGGCAATTCCAACTCGCGGCGGGCAGCGATTGCGCGTCGGCAGCCAAGCAGACACCCGTCGCTGGCGCGCGCCACCCGAGCACCTTGGTCGAGATCGTCGGGGCGTTCCTGGGCTCGATGGGCGACCCGGCCGGCGCCGTGCCCAAGGCCGGCTGGAAGATGGCGACGGTCGCGGTCGGCGCGCCGACACGCACGTGGTATTTCAAGATGGTCGGACCCCGGGCCGCCGTGGAACGCTGGCAAGCCGAAGCCGTGCGCATGGCGCAACAAGTCGAATAGGACCGTCCGGCCGCGCCGATTTTTCGGCTGGCGGCTGCCGTCGCCTTCGACCTCGGCGCGACTTTCCACCAAGACACCGACATCGCACGAACTTGCGCGGCGATCAGGCCCGAGGTCGCGGGTCTGCCGCGCCGGGCTTGTGCCGAGTTTTCGGCACGCCGACCGGGCTGCGCACACACTGACGCATCCGTGGCGCGACGCCAAGCGCCATCCTCGCCTGACAACCGCTTGGACGCGCTGGCCAATGACACGCCGCGGACAATGTGCCGCAGCCTTGGCACGGTCCTTGCTCGTGTGCTGGCCGGGTCGCCCAGATGCCAGCGCCTTGTGCGCAGGCGCCGCGGCGCAACCAGGAGCCAGGCATGTTCTCGCGCGATTCCGTGCACTTGTGGATCCTCGGCGGCGCTCTCGCCGCGGTCGTCGGCGGCTTTCTGGCCGTGCGGGCGGCATCGCTGCCGCCGTCGTGGGGCCAGTACGGCCACTGGCGCGGCGCCGCGCTCAAGGAAATCGGCGACCAGACGCGCAAGGTGACGACCCGGGCCGATTGCCTCGGCTGCCACCAGACGCCCAAGCATGCCTTCGGCAAGAAGCACCAGACGGTCCTGTGCAGCGAGTGCCACGGCCAGGGCCGCGCACACATCGACGACTGCCGGTCCAAGCAGGTGGCCCTGCCGCAGGGGGCCACGCTGTCGTGTGCCCACGACCGGATCAAGCCCGAGCGGCTGGTCCACGTGTGCGCGCACTGCCACGCCCAGGTGGTTGGCCGGCCCAAGGACCACCCGCAGATCGACGTGGCGGAACACCTCAAGGACCAAGAGGCCAAGGACCCGAAAAGCCCGATGACGTGCATGCAGTGCCACCAGGCCCACGACCCGAGCGAGGAGCCCGAGGAGGCGGACGACGACGGCGACGACGATGGCAAGGCCAAGGACGACGACGATGATGACGACGATGGGGGCGCCGAAAAACCGGCGATCGTTCCCGGCACGGTGACTCCTGCCGATGCCGCCACGCCGACCGGCCCCGCGACGGCGACCGAAGGAGAGGAATCATGAATTGCACCCCAACAGGTTGCCCGAGTTGCCAACCGGCTGCCGTTGCCCCTGCCAGTGTGGCCTCGCCAGGCTTGGCCCCTTCCAGCGCGACGCCCGCGGATCCTGGGCGCCGGGAGTTCGTCTGGGACGCCATCCGCACGTTCTCATTTGGCGCGTTGACGCTGACCGCGCTGCCGATCCTTGTGGCCGAGGCCGACGCCGACGATGACCCGAAGGCCGCTGCCCCCCCGGCCGACCCATCGGCAACGGTCGGGGCTGCCAAACGCAAGCGCACCGTGCTGTTCGGCTACCTCGTCGATACGACCAAGTGCATCGGCTGCGGCGGCTGCATGCTCGCGTGCAAGAACGAAAACGCCGTGCCGGACGACCAGTTCCGCACGTGGGTGGAACGGTACGTGTACTACAAGGACGGCCGCGTCGAGGTCGACACCTGCACCAGCGGCAATTTCTCGTTCGACCAGAAGCCGGCGCTCGATCCCAAGGTGGTGGACAAGGCGTTCTTCGTCCCCAAGCTGTGCAACCACTGCGTCGAGACGCCGTGCATCCAGGTCTGCCCGGTGGGCGCGAGCTTGATGACCAAGGACGGCGTAGTCCTCATCGATCACGAGCGCTGCATCGGCTGCGCGTACTGCGTGCAGGCATGCCCGTTCGGCACGCGCTTCATCAACCACAAGACCAACACTGCCGACAAGTGCACGTGGTGCTACCACCGCGTCGCCAAGGGCGAAAAGCCGGCCTGCGTTGAGGTGTGCCCGACCGGCACGCGCATCTTCGGCGACATCAACGACCCGGACAGCGACATCAGCAAGGTGCTCGCCGTCCACCGCATCGACGTGCTCAAGAGCTACCTCGGCACCCGGCCCAAGACCCGCTACATCGGCCTGACTTCGGAGGTGGTGTGATGCACGGTCATCCCATCGAGTTCATGTTCCCAAATGATCACGGTAGCATCGCCTGGACCTTGATGATCGTGCTCTACCCGTACATCACCGGGCTGGTCGCCGGTGCGTTCGTGGTCGCGGCGCTCTACCACGTGTTCGGCAAGAAGGAACTGGCGCCGGTGGCGCGCTTTGCCTTGGCGGCCTCGTTCTCGTTCTGCGCGTTCGCGACCATGCCGCTGCTCTTGCACCTGCACCAGCCGCAGCGCGCGTTCAACATCATGTTCACGCCCAACTTCACCAGCGCGATGGCGGGGTTCGGCTTCATCTACAGCTTCTACCTCACCCTGCTCGGTGTGGAGATCCTGCTGGTGTTTCGCGACGACATCGTGGCGCGCGCCAACCGCAGAGGCGTCGAGGGCTGGCTGTACAAGGTGCTGGCGCTCGGCGTCACCAACCAAACGCCGGGCTCGCGCGCGCTCGACCACAAGTGGATCAGCGCCTTGAGCGTCATCGGCATCCCGGCCGCGTGCGTGCTGCACGGCTACGTCGGGTTCATCTTTGGCGGCATCAAGGCCAACCCGTGGTGGTCCACGGCGCTGATGCCGGTCATCTTCTTGTGCTCGGCGATCGTTTCTGGCGTGGCGATGTTGATCTTGCTGTATGTGATCGCAAGCAAATTCCGCAGGGTGCAGGTGGACGACGAATGCCTGCGCTCGATGATGCGCACGCTCTGGTTGTTCCTCATCCTGGCCGTCGCGCTCGAAGAGCTCGAACTGCTCAACATGGCGTACGAATCGGGCGCCCAGTGGGCGATGCTGTCGCGCCTGATCCACGAGAAGTTGCATTTCTCGTTCACGTGGCTGCAACTGATCCTGGGGTCCGTGGTGCCGTTTTTCCTTTTGCTCATCGGCATGCGCCGTGGGCTGCACCCAGGCGTGCGCATCGGCCTGGGCACGGTGTCGGGGCTGCTCGTGCTCATCCAGGTGATGTCGATGCGCTGGAACGTGGTCATCGGCGGCCAACTGCTGTCCAAGAGCTTTCGCGGCTTCAACAACTATCTGCCCGAGTTCGGCGGCCGCGAGGGCCTTGGCGTTGCTGTCCTCGTGTTCTGCCTGCCGTTCGTGCTGATGTTTGCACTCGGCAAGATCTTGCCGCTGTGGAAGACGGACGCCGCCGACGGGCACTGACCCGACGCGGCACCTCGCGCGGGGTCCGCCGTATTTTCGGCGGCGCCCGCCGAAATTCCGTCACTGCCGCTGTGCCATCCAAGAGAAAGCTTAGCGCGAATCGCCGTTTGCGTGCGGACCCTGGTGCGCCGGAACGTGGCGCGGGTTTTGCAGCGCAGCAGATGTGACGCCGCCGGCCGCGCCGGCGCCGCGGAGTGGACGATGAAGATCAACGGCAGTCGCTGGGTGGCAGGGTGGGCGGCGCTGGCCATCGCGGCGTGCGAAGGCGGCGAGGGCCCCAGCGGACCCGCTGGCAAGCAGGGCGCGGCCGGCGCACAGGGGCTGCCGGGCGAGGCGGGGGCCAAGGGCGATCCGGGGGCCAAGGGTGACAAGGGCGACCCGGGAGCGACGGGCACCGCCGGGGTCAACGGCACCAAGGGCGACAAGGGCGAACCGGGCAAGGACGGCGTGGACGGCACGGACGGCGCCACGGGCACGACCGGCCCCAAGGGCGACCCCGGCTCGACCGGACCCAAGGGCGACAAGGGCGAACCCGGCAACTCGGCGGCGACGCTGGGCACCATCGCGGGCGTCGTCACCGCCGCGCTGGACGGCAAACCGGTTGCGGGCGCCCTGGTGTCGGCGGCACCCGTCGGTGCCACGGCGACCACCGACGAGGCGGGCCAGTTCACGCTGACCAAGCTGCCGATCGGCGCCTATGGGGTGCAAGTCAGTGCCAATGGCTTCGCATCAGCCACGGCGAGCGGCGTCGGCGTGGCCTGGAATGCGACCACCAAGCTGTCGTTCGCGCTGGTCGCGGGCGCACCAGGCGGCGCGGCACCGACCATCGCCGTGCAGGAGACGGGCGCCGTCGGCTTTGGTCAGCCGGTCAAAGTGGCCGCGATCGTCGCCGACGCCGACAACCCGGCCGATCAACTGACCCTGACCTGGAAGCAGGTCTCGGGCAAGCCGGTCGCGCTCAAGGCCGCGGGCGCGCAGGTCGAGTTCACGTCGCCGTCGCTGCTCTTCGTCAAGGGCGCGCCGCCGCGCACCGAAGTCACCGGGCTGTCGCGCGACGAGGCCACTGTGCGCGTGCAATTGACGGCCACCGATCCGCAGGGCCATGCCACAGCCGTCACGGTCGCCGTCCAGCTCGCGGACGTGAGCCCAGGCCTGCGCACCGTGCCGTTGGGTACAACGGTCTACCTCGGCGCACCGACCACGCTGGACAAGGCCGGCAAGCCTCTGCCCTGGCAATGGTCGCTCGACACCGTGGGCGCGGTCGGCAGCAAGGCGTCGCTCAGCAGCGCGTCGACGCAGTTCGTGTCGTTTGTGCCCGATGTCGCCAAGGGCGTCTACAAGGTCACCGAGGCCGCCTCAGCGACGACGCTGACCGTGTACGCCGGCGGTTGGGTGGGTGTGGTCGGGGCCGACGGCTTGTGCACCGGCTGCCACAGCGGCGGCTTTGCACCGGACAACTTCACGCCGTGGCAGAAGACCAAGCATTTCACGGCCATGGCGGACAAGTTCGACGGCAAGCAGGGGCCGTTCGGCGCCCAGTGCCTGCAGTGCCACACCGTCGGCTACAACGAGGCGGTGCAGAACGCCGGCTTCGACGACCTGGCCAAGACGGCCAACTGGCAGATCGGCAAGGGCGGTACGGGCACCTGGGCGGCGCTGAACAAGGACAACAAGGCCCTGGCGCAGTTGGCCGGCGTGCAGTGCGAGAGTTGCCACGGGCCGCAATCCTCGGCGGCGCACGGCAGCAACCCGACCATCGACGTGCCGGCGCGGGTGTCGTGGGGCAGCGCGGTGTGCACGACCTGCCATGGCGACGGCGCGCAGTATCCGATCGGGACGCAGTGGGCCGCGAGCAAGCACAACAACCACGATCTGACGGTGCTCGAGGCGACGTTCGAGAAGCGCGGCAACACCGCCGCCCACTGCGGGCGCTGTCACTCGGCACAGGGCTTTGCGCTCTACGCCAAGCAACTGGCCAAGGGCGTCACCGGTTCGCTGGCCAAACCCGACGGCAAGGCCGCCGACGAAGCGTTCCTGCGCGGCCTCGGCCTGGAGACCGCCAGCGTCCAGAGCATCGGCTGCTCGGCGTGCCACAGTCCCCACGACGCCTCCAACCCGGCGCAACTGCGCATCGGCAGCCAGTTGGCGGCGCTGCCCAATGGCATGACCGGCATCAAGGGAGCGGGCACGGGCACCCTGTGCATGGCGTGCCACAACACCCGCAACGGCGAGCACACTGATTTCGTCGCCGGGCCTGCCAACTTCTCAGCACCGCACTCGCCCGCGCAAACCGACGCGTTGTACGGCTTCAACGCCTACTTCGTGCCGCGCTACACCCCAGGCGGCCACCTTGCGGTCAAGGACACCTGCGCCAGTTGCCACGTGGCGATCGCAACGACCTCTGGCGCCAAGACCAACCACGGCTTCAAGGTCGACAATGGCCTGTGCAAGAACTGCCACTCGGGCTGGGTGGACGGCGAGGCGCTGCAGGCCTCGTTCGAGGCCCAACTGGTGGCGCTCGAGACGGCCATCGCGGCAAAGGCCAAGGCCGCCATCGCCCTGGCCGTGGGCGGGTCCGGCAACAAGGTGACGGCCGTCGCCCTGAACCCCGATCCGGCCTACCCGTTCTACTCGGCCCCCATCGAACTGACCGCTGCGCCGGCGAGCGTCGACCTGGCGGAGTTCGCCGGACAAAGCGCTTTGGTGCTGCACCTGGGCAGCGCCGTGACCGCCAATTGGGTCGACGCCAGCGGCAACCCGGCCAAGGACGCGGCAGGCAACCCCCTGGCGCCCGCGAGCCTGAAGGATCTGCAGGTGCGTGCCGGCGATCTCAAGGTCTCCAAAGGTAGCGCGGCGGCGGCGACGGTCCTGGACCCGGCCGGCGACCTCAACAAAGCGATGTGGAACGTGCACCTGTTGGTCGGCGACGGAACGCGCGGCGTACACAACCCGGGGTTCTACAAGGCCGTCATTGCGGCGACCACCGCCAAGGTCAACGCGCTGTGAAAACGCCCGCCGTCCGATCGCTCGCCCGGCTGGCCGCGGTCTCCCTCGCGGTCGTGGCCAGTGCCTGCGACACGCCGAGGATCCTGCAGGCCGACGCCACGGATGCGGTGGCGGACGGCGGGTTTGCGCCCAGTTGCTCCGCGTGCCACGGCACCGACGGCAACCCGGCGCCGCCGCGCGCCGTCGGCGGCAAGGTCGACGTCGCGTGGCGCGGCGTCGGCGCCCACCAGACGCACGTCGTCGGCACCGCCTCCGCCGACCCCGTAGCGTGCGCCAGCTGCCATGTGGTGCCGACCGGCCTGTGGGACGAACACCACATCGACAGCCCGGACAAGCGGGCCACGGTGACGTTTGGCGGGGCGGCGCTCTTCAAGGACGCGACGCCGACCTGGAGCCCGACCGACCTGACCTGCGCGACCACCTACTGCCACGGTGGCACGCTCAAGGCGCCGGGCACGAACGGGTCGCCGCTGTGGACGCTCGTGGATGGCTCGCAGCGCGGCTGCGGTTCGTGCCACGGGGCGCCGCCGCCCAAACCCCACCCGCAGACCGGGGACTGCATCGGCTGCCACGCGGCGACCGCGGGGCCCAAGAACACCATCGCCCACAAGGACAAGCACATCAACGGCGTGGTCGAGGTCGTGTTCGCACAGAGCGTGGCGTGCAACGGCTGCCACGGCGCGCCGCCGGCCAATTCCGTCAAGGGCCACCCGCAACTGGGGCAGTGCGAGCTGTGCCACGCCCAGACCGCCGGGCCGGGCCAGACCATCGCCACCGCCGCCAACCACATGAACGGCAAGGTCGAGGTCGCCGTGGCCGAGGGTCAGAGTTGCGGCGCCTGCCACGGCTCGCCGCCGCCGCCGTCCGTCAAGAACCACCCGCAGTCCGATGCCTGCGAGGCCTGCCACGCCCAGACCGCCGGGCCGGGGGGCACGATCGCCGACCCGCTCAAGCACCGCAACGGCAAGGTGGAAGTCCAACTGAGCGCCGCAGCCCCTTGCGGCGCCTGCCACGGTGCGCCGCCGCCGGTCGGGGTCAAGAACCACCCGCAGGATCAGAATTGCGAAGGCTGTCACGCCGCCACGGCCGGCACCAAGCAGACGATCGCCTTTGCCGACAAGCACATGGACGGCAAGGTCCAGGTCCAGCTGCCCGGCGTCGGCGCCCCGTGCGCGGGGTGTCACGGCGCCCCTCCGCCCAAATCGGTCCAGAACCACCCACAGCACCAGGCCTGCGAGGGCTGTCACGCCGGCAGCGTCGGCCCGAACCGCTCGCTGGTCGCAGGGGGCAAGCACCTGAACGGCAAGGTCGACCTCGATCTGGCGCCCCTGTCGGCCCCGTGCGGTGCCTGTCACGGTTCCCCGCCGCCGAAATCGATCAACAACCACCCGCAGCACAGCCAATGCGACGGCTGCCATGCCTCGACCGCCGGTCCCAACCAGACCCTGGCCGGCCCCGGCCACCTCAACGGCAAGGTCGATGTCGTCCTGGGTGCCAACGCTCCGTGCGGGGCCTGCCACGGCGCGCCGCCGCCGCCCGCGGTCAAGAACCACCCGCAGAACGGCAACTGCGAAGGCTGCCACGCGGCCACGGCCGGTCCGGGCCAGACCATCGCCAACCCGGCCAACCACCGCAACGGCAAGGTCGACATCGATCTCGGCAGCAGCGCCCCCTGCCAGGCCTGCCACGGGCTGCCGCCGACCGACAAGCACCCGGCGATGGCCGACTGCAACAAGTGCCACGCCGCAGCCATCGATGCCCAGGGCAAGCTCTTGCCGGGCGGCGCCCACTACAACGGCAAGGTCGACTTCAGCCTGGGCTCGGCTGCGTGCGACGCGTGCCACGGCGCACCGCCCAACAGCGCCAGTCACCCCAAGGCCGGCCAGTGCAGCGCTTGCCATCCGGCGACCGCCACGGCCGCAGGCCAGCTCGTCCCCAAGGGCGGCCACGTCAACGGCAAGGTCGACGTCGCGCTGCCGCAGAAATGCGACGCCTGCCACGGGAGCAACGGGTCGGCCGCGCCGCCACCCGACGTCAACGGCAAGTCTGACCCGACGCTGCCGACGGTGGGCGCCCACGCGGCCCACCTGCAAGGCAAGCAGTTCGGCAAGGGCGGCATGGCGTGCACGGCGTGCCACGTGCTGCCCCAGACCGTCGGACAGCCGGGGCACTTGCAGGGCACGTTGGCTTCGGTTTCGTTCCCGGACTGGCTGGCGCACTGGAAGGGCGCAACGCCGGCGTGGGACAAGGCGACGCTGACGTGCAACACGGTGTACTGCCACGGCGCCACCCTCGACGGCGGCACCGTGCCCGCGCCGGTGTGGAATCAGCCCGGCCTGCTCTGCGGCGCGTGCCACGGACTGCCGCCCTCGCCGGCCAGCGGCCACCCGACCGTGGACGCCAGCAAGGGCACACAAGTCTGCAACACATGCCACGGCCTGACCGTGTTGCCCGATGGGACCATCGATCAGGCCGGCGGCTGGCACATCAACGGGATGGTCAACCCATGAGGTTCGTGCTGTCCGCATTCGCAGTGCTCGCCTGCGGGCTCCTTCCGACCTCGCCGCGCGCGGGCGAGTTGCACGGCAGCGTGCGCAGCCTGACGTGGGGCACCCGCGACCTGAAGCCCGGCGCCTGGGACCAGACCCAGCCGGCCCTGCCGACGTTGCAGCACCTGACCTTGCGCGGCGACGCCTTGGGCGGCACGGGGCTGTATTTCGACGGCTCGGCCTTTGCCATGCAGCAACTGGCTGGATCCGGGTCCGCCCCGACCCGGCGCGGCGACCTGGTGTACGGCTACCTCGGCTGGCAGAACGCTGGCCGCTCGGCGCGCGTACAGCTCGGTCGCCAGTTGGTCCTGTCGGGGGCGCCACGCTACACCACGCTCGACGGCGTGTTCGTGGACCTCTTGGGGCCGGCCGATCTGCGCGTGCAAGTGCACGGCGGCACTGCCGTGTTTGCAGGGTTCGACCATGCGCTGAAAGCGCCAGCCGTGGGCGCCCGCGTGCAATGGCAACCCGCGCTGCGCGGCCACGTCGCCGTGGCCATTCAGGACGTGTCGGGACTGGCCGCGGCGACCCGTCGCACCGTTGGCGCCGATTTTTCGGCTCGGCTGCCCGGCGAAACGGCGCTGGCGGGCAGCGCCGCGTACGACCTGCTCGGCAGGGGGCTGCAAGACGCGCGCGTCGACCTTTCCAACCGGCCGCGGCCCTGGCTTGGGTTGCACCTGCGCGGCGAACTGCGCGACCCTATTGCGTATCTGTCTGCAGACTCGATCTTCCAGGCCTTTGTCCAGCGCACCGACGGCGTGGTGGGCGCGGGCTTCGACGTGCAGACGCCGGGTGCGCTGCACGGATCGGGCAGCTACGAGCGATTCGTCGCAGGCGATGGCCACCTGGACGGCTACCGCGGCCAGGTCGACGTGGGCCTGAGGCTCGACGATCGCGGCGAGGACCGCATCGGCGCGACCCTGGCCCGGGTCGGCAACGGCGACAACGGCTACTCGCAAGCGCGCCTGTGGTGGCGGGGCCGCCTGCGCGATGCGCTGCGACCGGCGTTGGATTTGGACGCCCTGTGGTACTTCAGGCCGATCCGCGGCCACGACCAATCGCTTGTGGCCACGGCGAGCGTGAGGTGGACGGGCAAAGCCGGCCTGTCTGCGGGCGTCGATGCGCAATGGTGGAGCAACCCCGCCTTCACCGCGCAGGCCCTGGTGCTGGCGACGGTGTCGGCGACCGACGACCTGTTTCGACCGACCGCCCCGCCACCGCCGCCGCTCACACCTCCCAAAGCGGAAACCGAGGACGACGAGGAGGACGAAGGCGAGGGCGAAAAACCCGCGCCCAAACCGGACGGTGCGCCCAGCTCCGACAAGCCTGCGGAGCAACCCAAGGCAGACGACGAAGACGACGACGGCGCCGCCGCGGACGGCAAGGCAGACGCCGTCGCGCGCGCGGGAGGGGACCGATGAACGGCATCGCCCGCGCCTCGGCGCGGTTCGTCGCCCTGGCGGCCTGCTGCGCGATGACCGGCTGCGGCTGGTTGGTCGGGTCGTGGGCGGGCGCGCCGAATGCCGACAACCCGCGCGATCACCTGATCTTTTCGCACAAGAAGCACGTCGTGGACGAGTCCGTCGCGTGCGGCGACTGCCACGTCCACATCAAGGCGTCCGAGACGCTGTCCACGGCGCGCGACATCCCGGCGGAGAAGACCTGCTTGGAGTGCCACGACAAGGCCGACAACTGCACGCAGTGCCACGCCAATCCCAAGATGCCGGCCACCTGGCGCCACGACGATCGCCTGGGCGGGCTGCAGTTTTCGCACAAGGCCCACATGGCGCGCGCGCTGCCCGGCGAGGCGACCCCGGTTGGTTGCGACGCCTGCCACGGCGACATCAAGGACGCCGAAAAGGCCAGCGCGAGCAAGCGGCCACCGATGTTCGCTGCGTGCGGGCAGTGCCACCAAAGCGACTTTCGCCGCGACGACTGCGCGCGCTGTCATAAGACAGGCACGCCGTACGGGCCGATGGGTGCCGATTTGTTCGACCACCGCGGCGGCAACTGGCTGCGCCGCCACGGCACCGCGGCCAAGGGCGCCGAGCCCGTGTGCGCGCACTGCCACAAGCAGGACACGTGTGCGGAGTGCCACAGCCGCTCCAACCTGCCGCTGCGCCCTGCCCTGCAACGTTTCGACCGCCCCGACGCGGCGACGCAACACCGCGGCGATTGGGCGACGCGCCACACCATCGAGGCGCGTCTGGACGGCAAGTCGTGCGCAAGCTGCCACGAGGCGTCCAGTTGCCAGGACTGCCACTCGCGCAGCGGGGTCGGGTCGACCGGCAAGTCAAATCCGCACACGCCGCACCCGCCAGCGTGGCTCAAGCGCGGTGGCGCGCAGTTTCACGGAACGGCGGCGTGGCGCGACCCCGCCGGCTGCGCCGCCTGCCACGACCGCGGCACGGCGAGCAACTGCGTCGAATGCCACAAGGTCGGCGCCGCTGGCGGCAATCCACACCCGCCGGGCTGGCGCTCCGGCGCGGACAAGGCCAAGAGCCCGGCCTGTACTGCGTGCCATTAGCGGCAGCTACACCAGGCGCAAACGTCTGGCTCCAGCAGGGGGCCCGCTGGGCGCAGTGCACGGGGGCGGGTGCACAGGCGCCGACCCGACCCCAGGCAGCGCGGGCAGGGGCGCGGCGGCCTCGGCCCGGACACCGCGGCGGCCGGCTTCGAATGCGGTCAGGTCACGAACCGCGGCCGAGCTTGCTCTGCAGCGTCGTGCGCGCCAGTCCGAGCAGTTCGCTGGCCTTGGACTGCTGGCCGCCTGCCTTGCGCATCGCCCACTGCAAGATGGTGTCTTCGAAGCGCCGCACCACCTCGGGCATGTTCAGCGACGAGCGGCCGTCCAAGTGCAGCGTGAACACGTCGTCGCTCGCAACGGCGGGCGGGCCGGCGCGCAGGAACGCGGGCAGGTGTTCCGCGCCGATGGGACCGGCACCGGCAAAAGTCATCGCCGACTCGACCGCATGGCGCAATTCGCGCACGTTGCCTAGCCAAGCGTACCGACACAGTGCCGCCGCCGCCTCTGGATGCAGTTCTGGGCTCGCCTTGCCGGATTCGACGGCGCGCCGCCGCAGGTAGTGCTGGCACAGCAGCAGCACGTCGTCGCCGCGATCGCGCAGCGGCGGCAGGCGGATCTCCAGCGCGCGCAGGCGGTAGAACACGTCGTCGCGAAAGCGCCCGCGGGCCACGGCGTCGGCCAGATCCACCTTGGTAGTGGCGACTACGCGCACGTCGGTCTGGGCCTCGCGGTTGCCCCCGACGCGGGTGAAGGTGCCTTCTTGCAGCGCGCGCAACAGCTTGACCTGCAGCGCCAACGGCAGATCGTCGACGTCGTCGAGCAGGAGTGTGCCGCGGTTGGCCCGCTCGAAAGCGCCGGCCCGCGACGAGGTGGCCCCCGTGAAGGCGCCCTTTTCATGGCCGAACAGTTCACTCTCTGCCAATTCGGTGGGGATCGCGCCGCAGGGAATCGCCACGAACGGCGCCTTGCGCCTTGGGCCGGCCTCGTGCAGGGCGCGCGCCACCACCTCTTTGCCGGTACCGGTCTCGCCGGTGATGAGTACGGGCAAGGTGTGCTCGGCGAAAATCTGCACGAGCTTGACCACCTCCAGCATCGCAGGCGATCGGCCCACGATGCCGTGGCTGGCTTCGCCGCTGCCGAGCAGTGCGCGCAGGTCCTCGACCTGACGCCGGTAACCGCGCAGTTCCGACAGTGTGCCCAGGCGGTGCTCGAGTTCCTGGAAGTGGAAGGGCTTGGTCAGGTAGTCGGCCGCCCCGGCCTGCATCGCTTCGACGGCAGTCTTGACCGATCCGTACGCGGTCATGACGATGACGTCGATCTGCGGATGTTCTGCGCGCAACTGCCGCAACAGCGTCAGGCCATCCATCCCGGGCATGCGCAGATCGCTCAGCACCACGTCCCAGTGGCCGGTCGCCGCCTGTTCCAGGGCCTGGTAGCCATTGTCGGCGGCCTCGGCAGGGAATCCGGCCTCGCGCAACTGGCGGACGGTGGCCTCGCGCACCAGCCTGCCGTCGTCGACGACCAGCACGCGCAGGGGTTGCAGATGGAGATCAGTCACTTGGCCTCGCAGCGTGGCACGCAGGCAGCGCGATGGACACGATCGTGCCGCCGCCCGGTTGGCTGACAACGCGCATCGCGCCGCCGTAGTCTTCGACGACTTGCCGGGTGATGGCAAGGCCGAGGCCGGTGCCCTCACCGACCGCCTTGGTGGTGAAGAACGGTTCGAAGATGCGCGGCAGGTCCGCATCGGCAATGCCGCATCCGCGATCGCGGACTTCCATGCGCACGCCGCCCTCGGCCGCGGGGTGCAGTGCGATGGTCACCTCGCCACCCGCAGTCGAAGCGTCGACGGCGTTGTCGATGACGTTGGCCACGGCCTCCGTCAATCGGTTGGGGCACACCCACAGGTGCAGCGGGGCCGGCAGTTGGCAGGCCAGCACCAGCGAGACCTCGCGCGACCGCGCCTTGGGTTCGCAGACACGCATCGCGTCCTGCACCAGTTCGTAGACATCGGTGGGCCCAGGCGCCATCGGCGTTTCGCGCGCCAAGGTCAGCAGCCTGCCCGTCACCGACTCGATGCGCCCCACGCCCTCGGCCAGCAGTTCCAGGATTTCGGCGGACGCCTCGCGCGACCGGCTGTGTCCCTGCTGCAGCAGATCGACGCAACTCATCACGCCCTGCAGCGGGTTGCGAATGGTGTGGGCGACCCCGGCGACCAGCGCCCCGATGCGCGCCAGTCGTTCATGTTCCGCGGCTTGGGCCTGCTGCTCGCGGTGCAGCCGTTCTGCCTCGCGGATGCGGCCGACCAGGGCGGCGACGAGCAAGAGGACAGTCAGTCCGGCACCGAGGTGCGCAAACCCGAGCCCCGCCACGTACATCGGCGAACGCCACAGGGCCAGCGTCGGACTGTCGACCCCGAGCGCGAGCGGAACGGCGAATCGCAGGCCGTAGTGGGGGAGGACGCCCGCGGCTTCGCCCGCGATCAGCGCGAGGTACACGATCGATGCTGCGCCGGCGATCCAGATGGCCCGCCGCAGCGGCAATACGATCGCGGCGAGCGCCAGCAGGACCAGCGACAGCAGCACGAAGGGGTTCTCGGCGCCGCCAGCCAGGTGCAACGCGCCGAGCAAGACGCCGATGTCGACGCTGATCTGCAATGCAAGCAAATCCTCGACGGCGTGGCTTGGTGTGGCGCCGTTCATGGCGCTGGCGGCGCGCGCAAAGGCAAGGTTGGCCAGCACCAGACCGCCCACCAGCGCCAACAAGCGTGCGCCTTCGGTGGTGACGTCCGCCGCCATGGCCAGTGCGACGAGTACGGCCATCGCCGCGGCCGCCCACCAGCGCAGGCGGATCATCCAGGTGACGCGATCGAGGTGTTCACCCGGCGCGGGCGCTGGCCTGCCGACCCGATCGACCCGTTGCGGGCTTTCGATGGTGATTTCCGCCATGGTCACGCGCCGCAATCGCCCGGGCGCTACCAGCCGCCACACTGGGGCCGCAGGATTGCGTTGCACAATGTGGGCCAACCCACGGTCGCAAGGTCGCCCGGTGATGCCTGACCGACACGGCGGCGCCAAAGCGCGACCTGCGGGTGCGGCGCGCGATCGACCAAGGGATGCCCAAGGCCATGAACGGCCGTGCCGGCCCGCTCGGGGGGCTTGCGACCCGGGATGTCGGCGCCCGTGCGCCGGTTTTTCGGCAGGCTGGCGTCTGACACGCGCGCGCACCTGTTCTGGCCGCCGCTGCGCATCGTATTTCGTGGGTGCCGAAAAAACCGCGCGGACGCCGAGATTTCGTCATTTGGCGAAAACGGATGTGTTTTCAACATGTTCAGAGGAACGGCATGCGCCCGCACAGCTCGGGCGCCGGCCCGCGCGCCCAAGGCGAGCGTGGGGCGGACGCCAGCGAGCACAAAGGCCAGCGCGGCGCGGCTCGCGGATACGTCTGGGGCAGGGCAGGCGGCGCGACCGGCTGCGGGGCAACTGGCCGGGATGCTGCTCGCTCAGGATGCTTCTCGCTCAGGATGCTGCTTGGTCGGGGTGCTGCCTGGTCGGGGTGCTGCCTGGTCGGGGTGCTGCGTGGTCGGAGCGCGGCGCAGTCTGGGTGCTCTTGGGTCAGGGTGCTACTTGGTCAGGGTCTTGAGCCACGCGGCGATCGCGTCCAGGTCGGCCGGCGAGCCCTTGAACTTCTGCTTGTGCTTGACCTTTTCGCCCTTCTTGACCTTGGAGTCCATCTCCGCTTCCTTCATCAGCCAGCTCTTGAACCAGGCGACGTCGTGGTCCTTGCCAGTGCCTGAAAGGTCGACGATCTTCTCTTTTTCCTCGGTGGCGGCGATACCCTCGCTCTTGACGGTGTGGCACTTGGTGCACTTCTGCTCGCCGAAAAGCTCTTTGCCGCCGGCCTGGGCGGTCGCGGGCAGGGCGAGCGCCGCGAGGGCGAGCGCGGGCAGGATGGAACGAAACATGATGGCCTCCTTGGGGCTGGAACGCGTCGGCGGTTGCGCCACGTCGGTGGCGAAGGTTCGAGCGGGCCACTGTGGCTGCCGCGCGACGGCGGGGACCGGACCCGCGCGCCCCGACCAGTTGCAAGATTCGCGCCAACGACTGGCGGACGCCCATTGCGGGCGGACGAACCTCGGCTTGGCGCGCACCCGGGTACCATTGGGGTCAAGCGTCATTGCCGTTGCTGCGCACGGACAACCGTCGTGCTCGGGCGCAGGCGCGGGCAGCGGCATGCTGGCGGGCGCCGAGGTGGAAAACCGCCCCAGTTCGGACTAGCCTGCCGCCATGACAGCCAACGCATGGCCAGTTCCGACGCAGCGCTTGGTCCGCTTGGCCGCCGCCGGACTGCTGCCCGCCGTCGCGGCGGGCGGGTGGGCCTTGGCAACGCACGACGCTCAAGCAGGCGGCCCGGCCGTGTCCGCGCTGATCGCGCTCGATGTCGCCGTCATCTTGGTGGCGCTGGCCGATGCATTGACCCACCGGCACTTGGCGATCGACGTGGCCCGCCACTGCCCGCCGGTGCTGTCGGTCGGTCGGTCCAACCCCGTGCAACTGGTGTTGACACAAGGGCAAGGCCCGCCCGTGTCGCTGGCCGTGCGCGACGAGGCGGCACAGGACATCGACGTCGAGGCAATGCCCGCCTGGGTGTCGACGACGCCCAACGCCCACACCGTGGTCCGCTACGCGTACAGGCCAGAGCGCCGAGGAGAGCGCCGCCTGGGCCGGGTGTGGCTGCGCTGGCCGACGCGTCTGGGCCTGTGGCAGCAGCAGCGCGGCGACCCGCTGGACCAGACGATTCGGGTCTACCCCGACCTGATGGCCTTGCGCGCGCGGCAGTCGTGGCTGGCGCCGGGTCGGGACGCGACGGCGGCGCGCCTGCAGCGCAAACTTGGCGGTCAGGCTGAGTTCGAGCGACTGCGCGAGTACAACCAGGACGACGACGTGCGGCGCATCGACTGGCGCGCGACCGCGCGGCGGCGAGCGCTGATGGTGCGGCAGTACCAGTTGGAGCGCGACCAGCGGATCGTGTTCGCCCTCGAGATGGGCCGTTGGATGACGGCTGAGTCGGCGGGCGTACCCGTATTCGACCGCGCGCTCAATGCGACGTTGCGTCTGGGGCAACTGGCCATCCAGTCGGGAGACCAGGTCGGGCTGCTGGCCTTCGACGACCAGGTGCGCGCGTGGCTCGCGCCGCAGGGCGGTGCTGGCGCAATGCGGCAATTGGTGCGATCCGCGTTCGACCTGCACCCGTCGCTCGTCGAACCCGATTACGAGTCGAGCGTCGCGACCTTGCGGACCCGGCTGCCGCGTCGGTCGCTCGTGGTTCTTTTCACCCAGGTGCACGATGCCGCGCGGCGCGACGAACTGGTGCGGGTCATCCGTGCGCTGCAACCGCAGCACTTGCCGGTGGTCGTGTCGCTGCGCGACGAATCGCTGGAGGCGCTGGCAGCCGTTGCGCCCTGGGCCGAGGGTGACGCGTTGTTCGTGCGGGGCGCCGCCGCGAGCCACGTGCTCGAGCGCGAGCGCATGGTCGCGGAGTTCCGCCAGGCCGGGGCGATCGTGGTGCACGAGCGCGCCGACGCGCTCGACTCCGCCCTGGTGCAGCGCTACCTCGACGTCAAGGTGCGGCAACTTTTGTGACGGGAACGCCGCGGTCAGGCGCGCACCAGCACCACCGCGTAGTCGCGGGGGCCAGGGACCGCCTGCCGGGCGAGCACATGCCGCCGCGCCAGTTCGGCGTCCGTGGCCGCGTCGCCAGCGCGCACGTGCACGCACACCAGTCCTGCGCTTCCGACCAGCGGGGCGGCGCGCGCCAGCCACTCGGCTGGCGGCCACACCGCGCGGGCGTCGGCGAGATCCACGCCGGCCACCAAATCGCCCGCAGCCACCGCAGCAGCAAGTGAACGCTGAACGACAATCACCCGCTCGGCGAGCCCGCACGCCCCGGCCGCAGAACGAACGAACGCGGCGCGCAACCGCCGGGGTTCGACGGCAACTATGCGCGCGCGCGGCCAAGCGATCGCATAGGTCAACGCTGCGACGCCAGCCCCCGCGCCCACGTCGGCCACCAGACGTGGTTCGCGGCCGATCGCGCGGGCACAAGCGACCGCCGCCAGCGCCTCGACGACGTGCGCGCACACACCCGCCGCCGACGGATCGCCGACCAGGTTGGTCGCAGCGGAGCCCACGGCGACGGCGTCGCACAGGGTGCGCAAGGGGTCGCGCCACTGCGGCGACCACGGCAAGCCTGCTGCCCCGCACAGGCCAGCCAGGTGATCGACGGCCGCCTCGGTGGCCGTCACCGGGCGGCCTTGGCGTCGGGAACGGCCCGGCCCTGCTGCTCCTGTTCCGCGGCGGCGATGGCCTCGTCGATGGTCGTGCGGAACTGCTGGGCCTGGGGTCCGAGCTTGCCCGCCACCCGGTCACGCAACGCGATGGCATCGGCTTTGCGGTCGGCCATCACATACATCACCGCCAGGGTGGCGGCCACCTGGGCTTCGGGCTTGTCGCCCGCGACCTCGGGCTCGATCACGGCGATCGCCTTGGCCAACTGCTGGGCCTGCAGCCAGGTTTCCGCCAGGTCCATGGCCGTCGCCACCTTGGCCGCCTGCACCTGCTGAGCTACCTTCTCGGCGTCTGCCAGCCTTGCGGACCGCGCCAGCGCCACAACCGACAAAAGCGCCACCTTCTTGTCGGCCGGCCGTCGCTCGCGCAGCTTGTCCAGATTGGCCGCCGCGCGGTCCGCCTGGTTGTCCTGGATCAGCAACTGGGCCTGCAAGAGCACGATTTGGTCGCCGTCGTCGCCCGATCGCAGGCCGTCGAGCGCCGCGATAGCCTCTTTGGTCTTGCCGTTCTCGGCCAGCAACTGCGCACGCAACAGGCCGATGGTGCGGTCGTCGGGCGCTTGCGCGAACGCCTTCTCCATCAACTCCAGTGCCTTGTCGCGCTTGCCGTCGGCCATCAACGCCTGAACCCACGCCAGGGCGATGCGAGCGTCGTCGAGCGGCGCCCCGACGTCCTGCAGGACCTGTGCCGCCTCGGCATGGCGTTTGTGGGCGGTGTGCAGCTCGGCGAGCAGCAGCGCCGACTCGACCTCCTTGTGCTGCAAGACCGCGGAACGCAACAGGTTCTCTGCCGCCTGGTCCTCCTTTTGGATGAGCAGCAACTGAGCCCTGGTCGCGCGCGCCCCACTGGGCACCGGATCGGCCTTGAGTGCCTGGTCCAGCAGCGCGGCAATGTCCTTGCCCGCAGCGTCGCGCTGGTCGATCGGCAGCGTCTGCATCCGGCCGATCAGCACCTGGGCTTTGGTCACCAGGGCTTCGGGCAGGCCCGGCGCCGCGGCCAGCGCTTCGTCGCAGCGCTGCAGCGCCTTGACCGGTTGGTCGTTGGCCAGAGCGACTTCGGCCAGAAACAAGCGCGCCAATGGGTCCTGCTGCTGGGCGAGGGCCGCTTCGCAAGTGGCAAGGCCCTGATCGGTCATGCGCTGATCGAGTTGCGTCACACCGCGGACGAACCGAGCGGCCGCGACCGTTGGGGCAATTGCCTCCGCCGCCGCGAGATCCTGGTAGGCCAGTGTGTACTCGCTGCGCAGGCGCTCGACGTTGGCGCGCAGCACCAGCCACATCGCCACGGCTTGGGCATTGCTGACCCCTTTGGGGGCCACCATCGGCTGGGTGGCAAAAGGTTCGACGATCTTGCCGTCGGCCAGCCTGACCCCGAGGCGCGTGCGACTGAGCAGCAGCGGCGTCTGGACCCCATCGGTCTCGGCGACGAATTGCGGCGCAGCGCCGGCGGCGTGCAACAGCGACCAAGCCAACCACGCGGCCTCGATGGCGTGCACCGGCTCGGCCTTGTTTGCTCGAACCGCCTGGAAAAGCTCCGCTGTCGTGCGCACGGCGTGCTTGCGCCGCTGGCCGAGGGCGACGCGCTGCAGCCCACCGGGTTTCTCCAACCCGCGCACCACCTGCCCCAGCGTCGAGATGTCCTTGCTTTGGCGCGCAAACTGCACCATTGCTTCGTCCGCCACGCCCGGCGCAACCGCGCGCGCGCCGGTCAACTCGTGGCTTCGCAAGGTCGAGGCAACGTCTGACGCCTCCGCCGTGACGGCCTTGCTGGCGGTTGCCGCTGCGGGCGCCGGCGTGCCGCGCCAGACCAGTCCGGCTGCCACGGCGCCGAGCACCAGGACACCGGCCAGGATCGGCAACCACGGCGGCCGCCGCGCGCCCCCCTCGACGGGTGCAGTCTCGGGCGCGAACGCCAGAACACCGTGGCAGGTCGGGCATTTTCCGGTACCTGGATCGGCCTGGGTGGTGCGGTCGCAGCTTGGACAGAATCCCATCATGGCGCCTCCTTGGGGCCTCGCAACGCCGGGGCGTGGCGATCGATGAACCGCCGCAGGGCTCCAGGTTCGTCGGTGATGGCCCCCTGGACCAGGCCGGCGAGCGCCCATTGCGCCGTGCGCTCCCAATCGCGCGGTTCGTTGACGGTCCACGGCCATACCGGCCAGCCAAGCGCCTTCCAGCGCACGAGCTTGTCGGAACTGAGTTGGCGAATCGGCGGGTGCACCTGTGCGATCGCGTCGGTCGCTTGCGGCTGGTTCAACGACCAGAAGTCGGTCAGAGGCCGTTCGTCGATGAGCGCCGCGCGGCGCAGGTGCGGGGCCACGCCGGCCACGGCCGCCAGTGCACGGCTGGAGAAACTGGACACCACCAGCCGACCGAGCCACAGCGGGTCGCCGGCAGCGCCAGCCAGGCGGCGGGCGACGCAGTGCGCGAGGTGGTCGACCCGCGGCGGCGGCGATCGGGCGGGAACCTTGAGTTCGACGTTCAGGGTGAGACGCGACTGGCCCCACCAGTCCAGCACCTGGTCGAAGTGCGCGATGGGCTGGGCCCGCAGCCCCGGTGCGGCCACGGTAAGGTCGCGCACCTCACGCCAGTCCAGTCGGCCGATGCGCAGCGGCATGCCGGCCAGGCGGCGCAGCGAGTCATCGTGGAAAAGCACCGGCTCGCCGTCGGCGGTCCACTGCACGTCGAACTCGACGCCGTCGGCGCCCTCAGCCTGGGCGATGCGCAGCGATTCCATGGTGTTCTCGACGGCCTTGCGCGGACAACCGCGGTGCCCGATCACGATCATCGCCTTACCTTCGGCCGCCCGGCGGGCGGGTAGGGCTACCCCAATAGGTCATGGTTCAGAAACCGGGCGCGCCCAGAACCAGTCCGGCAGCAGTTGGCGGGGCTTTGGCCTGGCGCAGCGCAAGGTCTCGACATGAACGCTTTTCCGCGGCCATCGCGCAGAGGGGATCCCTTTGACGGCGTTGGCTCAGGCGCGGTCCGCGTCGAACGTGATGAGTTCGGTCTGAAGCATCAGGAAAAGCACGTGCAGCAAGGCCAAGCGCTGCTGGCGGTTGGCGAAGCACTCGTCATACGCCTGGCGGGGCGTCTCGGCGGCGTGCAGCATGGTGACCGCCTTGGACTCGCGCGCCTGGAGCTTGAGCGACGCCAGGTTGATGAGCGGATTCTTGACCCGGTGCAGCCGGCGGTCGAGCTTGTCCGCGAACATCGGTTCGAGCACAGCCAACGGCACGCGCTCGCGCACCCCCTCGGCGAGGACGGAAATCGGGTCGACATCCAGTGGCACGATCTCCTGCGGCGGTTCGACGCCGTCGTAGAACGCATACGTCCCCGCGTCCCAGCCGAATGCGTCGATGAACTTGGCGCGCATCTGCCGCTCGAGCACCTGGTAGAGTTGGAACGGCTTGATGAGGTTCAGGCTGATGAGCAGGTCGCCCAGGCGCGTGCCCGTCTGTTTGCTGCGCGCGATGGCCATGTCGACGTCCACCTGCGTGACGTAGCCGTTGGCCACCATGAACGGCCCCAAAAGCTCCTGGTACTGGTTCGAGGCGATGTATTGGGTTCGCCCGCGCCGGAAATAGATCGACTTGACGGCGTCGCCGCGCCGCAGCTCCAGGCTGCCGGTCATGCGGTCGGCCGCCAACTTGTACACGAGGCGCACGAACACCCATTGCGACAGCGGACCAGACAGCGTCGGCGGCTTGCGCTGCTCCATGAGCGCCGTGACCATGGCTGTCAACTGGGTGACCGAGCGCATGGGCTGGAACGGGCCTTCGCCCACCGCCACGAAATCGTCGAGCGACACCCGGCCCGCGCGGATCAGCTGCTCCAGGTTGTGGGCCGACATGGGATCCAGTTCCGTGCCGTCGGACAAGCGCACCCGGAACGCGGCACGCTCAAGGCCGCGCGCGCTGCCGGCGATGCTGTAGCTCCGCGGCTCGGGTCGGCCGTCGAAGGCGGGCTGCGTGCCCCGGTCGGTCAGCACGCGGCCGTCGGCGAGGTCGCTATTGTGCGGCGTCTCGAGGGCGGCCTGGGAGCTCTCGGCGATCGCGCCATGGTCTGCCTCGCGCACCGTTGCCTGGCGGGCACTGGGCCGCGATCGACCGGTCAGGGGGACCTCGCCGGTGGTCCGCGCCGCCTGCGGGTCAAACGGCGCACGCATCCCGTCGGCGTCAAAGGGCGGCCGCGACGGTTCGTCGAGTTGGAGGGGCAGCAGGGTCGGCTCGCGGACCTCGAACGGCGACCGCGACGACTCGCCCACCGTCGCTGGAATCTTCTGCGAACTGCGCGATCGAGGTGCAATCGCCTCGGCGGCGTCGACATCGGTGAAGTGGATGGGCGATGCCGGACGCGCTGCGGCCACGCCCAGAGCCGCGGTCGACACCGCACCGGCCGGTGTGGGTTCGGGCACGGACGCGTGCGGTGGCACGACGACGGCCAAACCCAGGTCAGCGGCGTCATCGTCGGCGACGATCAATTCGCTGAGGTCGTGGCGCGACGCGCCTTCCGCTTCCGCAAGGATTGCGCTGTGGCGAATCGCCGGGTTGTCCGCGGCCCGCATGGGCTCAGGTTCCGGGTCGGTCTGCGGCGCGTGGGCACCGCTGTCGTAGCCGAGTTCGTCGGATTCGAGGAAGTTCTGCGGCGTCGGCCTGCCAGTGACGCGCCCAGGTGCCGCGACCGTTGCCGCCGGTTGCTGGGCGGCGATCTTGGCCGAACTGGCGCCGGCCACCAGCGGAAAGCCCAGCCGCGCAGGCGCAGGTTTGGGCGCCGCCACGGCCGCGGGCGCGGTGACGATGGCTGGCGCTTCCTCATCTTCTGCGGGCTTGTCTTGCTGTCCGGGCGCCGGTCCTGCGCCCGCATCCCCGCTGCCGGCCCGCGGCTCAATCAGGGTGATGCGCAGTTCTTTGGGACGCTTGGGCGGCGGCTCGACAATCCGGATCGAATCGGGGCGCGGGCCGCGTGCGGCCAGGATCCGCGCCCCATCGGCGAGCGCAGCGCCTAGGTCGTCGGCCTCTACAGCCGCATCCTGCCCCTCGTGGGCTGGTGGGGCAGGCACCACAGGCACTGCCACCTGACGCCCGGTGGTCGCCGTTGGTGCTTGAACGGCGGCGGGATCGGCGGTCGCGGCGGTACTCCGAGCGGGCACGGCCGCCATGCTGGGGGTGGCCACCTGCGCCGGGGTCTGCGCGATGCGCTCGCGCAGTTTGCGGCCCTCCTCGGGGGAAAACGACAGCGAAGTGGAGGCGGACGTGTGGTTGGGCGACGCAGCGGTCTGCGCCGGGCTGGCGGCAGGGGCTGGGCCTGCGCCATCGCCCCGCAGCATCGCGGTCGGCGACGGCATGGCGGGCCGCGTCTGGGCCATGGGCGCTGGCGGCGCACGCACCCCCGCCACCTGGTCCGATTGCTGCCGCGCAGGAGGCCGCTCGTGCACTCTGGCGGCGACCTGCGCCGCATCAGGCGCGACAGACTGACCTTTGGCCGGATCGAACAGGTCGGTCAGGAACCGCGCCATTGCGCTGCCCGACACGTGCTGCCGGCGGTCGAAAAGCACCTGCTGGATGTCGTCGTGCATCGCCAGCGCGGTCGGGTAGCGGTCGGCCGGCTCGCGGGCCAGCGCCTTGCGCAGCACATTGCGGAAGTCCTCGTCGATGTAGCTGTGTTTCTTGAACTTGTGCTCAAGCCGCGCATCGCGGATGTTGACCAGCGTCTCCAGGTCGGTCTTGGCCAAGAACAGCCGCTTGAGCGTCAGCGATTCGTAGAGGATAATGCCGAGCGAGAAGATGTCGCTGCGGTGGTCGAACTGACGACCGGTGACCTGCTCGGGGCTCATGTAGCCGAGCTTGCCCTTGAGCACGCCGCTGCGGGTGGCGTTCTCGCGCTGGCCGCCGGGTGGCGTCGCGCGCGCCACACCGAAGTCCATGATCTTGACTTCGCCGCTCTGCGACAGGATGAGGTTCGACGGCGACACGTCGCGGTGGATGATGTGCAGGGGGCTGCCATAGTGGTCGCGGGCATTGTGGGCGTAGTGCAGCCCCTTGGCGGCCTCCGCGGCGATGTACAGGCAGATTTCGGGCGGAATGCGCTGCTGGGTCTGGGTGGCGCGCGACAGCACCTTGAAAAGGTCGAAGCCGGCGACGTACTCCATGGCGATGTAGAAGATGCCGTCGATCTCACCGTTCTCGTAGACCTGCACGATGTTGGCGTGCTGCAGCACCGCGCACAGCCGGGCCTCGGCCAGCAGCATGTCGATGAAGGTCTTGTTCTGCGCAAAGCTCGGAAGGATCTTTTTGATGACCACGGTCTTGGAGAAGCCGCCTACGCCGCCGACCCGCGCCAGCCACACTTCAGCCATGCCGCCCAGACCGATCCGGTCGATCATCTCGTAGCGGCCGAACATCGTGGTCAAGGACACCCCGCGGTCATCGCGACGCCACCTGTGCGGCCGACAAACCCATCAACATTCCAAGGTCTTGGCGCACACGTGGTCGCGAGGGCGACCGGCGCCCCCCGCATACTACACCAATTCGACACAAGTGCAGCACCGGCGTTGCGGTCGCTGCCGGCCGGGTCGTCGCGGCCCCGCCGGCCGTGTCACCGGCGCGAGCGGCACATGCGACCGGTCTGGGACAGGGACGCCGGCCATGACAGCGGCGCGGATCCGTCATCGCGAAGCCCGCGTTCGCGCGCGGTTGCTGCGCGAACCCAAGTTGGGGTCCTACCGCCGATCGAGTCCGCGCAGGTACGCCGCAGCGGCGGTGCACTGGGCCTCGCTCGCCGAGCCACGCTCGACCTGGGCGCGCAGTTGGGCACACGTCGGCGCGTCGCCGAGCTTGGGGTCGCAGGCGCGCGCCACGATGGCGTCGCAGGGCGACGTACAGCCGGCCAGCCATGCCCACCACGCCAGCTTGTGGCGCAAGCGCGCACAGCGGCCGGCACTCATGGTTCCGCCGACTCGGGGACGGGCTCCCAGGCGGCGATCTCCAGGCCAAAGCCCGAAACGGCGCGCAGCCGCCGAGGCTGGTTGGTCATCACCCGCAGGCGGCGCAAGCCGAGCGCGCGCAAGATTTGGGCGCCAATGCCGAATTCCTGGAAGTCCATCTTGGCGCCGGGCGCTGCGGCCGGAGGCCAGGGCCGGCCCATGGAGCGTTCGATGTAGGTACCGAGCGCATCGGCCAGGTCGGCGCCGTCGCGTTCGGCGTCGAGGTAGACCAGGGCCCCGCGGCCTTCGTCGGCGATCCGCTGCAGGCTCGCGGCAAGGCTGCGTTTTCCGCGCGACAGCGTGAAGCCGAATACGTCGCCGAGCGGGTTGCCGCGGTGCACGCGCACGAGCACGGGTTCGTCGCCGCCGAGGTCGCCGCAGACCAGCGCGGCATGGGTCCCGCCATCGACGAGCGAACGAAAGATCACAATTCGGAAGCTGCCGAATTCCGTGGACAACATGCTCTCAGCTTCGCGCACCACGACCGGTTCGCGCTGCAGCCGGTACTCGATCAGGTCGGCCACCGTGACGACCGCGATGCCGTGGCGCGCGCCGAACTCCAGCAACACCGGCAGCCGGCTCATTTCGCCGTCGTCGCCCATCACTTCGCAGATGACCCCGGCCGGGGCGAGGCCGGCCAGCCGCGCCAGGTCGACGCTGCCCTCGGTCTGGCCGCTGCGCACCAACACGCCGCCAGGGCGGGCACGCAAGGGGTAGACATGGCCGGGCTGGCGGAATTCCCGTGCGGAAGCGTCGGGCGCCAGTGCGCGCTGGATGGTGTGCGCCCGAGCGCGGGCCGAGATGCCCGAACCGGGCGCGTCGATGGCGTCGATGCTCACCGTGAACGCGGTGCCAAGGCGCGCTTCGTTCTGGGGCGCCATGGGCGCCAATTCCAGCCGATCGACGAGCGGCGGGTGCATCGCAAGGCAGATGAGACCGCGTCCGTGGCGTGCCATAAAGGCGATGGCCTGCGGGGAGACCCGCTCGGCGGCGATGACGAGATCACCCTCATTCTCGCGGTCTTCGTCGTCCACCAAGATGACCATGCGGCCGGCGGCGATGTCTGCGACCGCGGACTCGATGGCGGCGATGCGCGGGGCGCTCTCCAAGGCAAACTCCTCGCTGGTTACGGGTCGAGCGGCCGCAGGGCCCGGACGCCAAAGGGGCGTTGCGCGGCCGCCGTAACCACCTCGGGGGCCGGCCGCGCGATGCGCCGCGTGCGCACCACGACGCCAGGCAAGGCGCCCGTTTCAGCCGCGTGGAGCGCCGCTTCGACATCGTGCTGGTCGCCGCGCACCACGCTGTGACCTTGGCCCGCCAACTCGGAGGCGAACCGCAGGCGCACGATCTCCACCTCCGCGGCCTTGAGCGCGCGATCCACCGCGGCCAGGGTCGCGATCGGGCTGTGGCACTGCATGATGCCCAGCGCCCGCTGCGACTCGGCGTCCGCCTCGGCGAACTCGCCCAAGAGCGCTGCCCGCAACCGCAGATGCGCGAACGGCAACAGCAGGGACTCGACGACCTCGCGCCCCGCCCCCGCGCTGGCGTGGGCAAGGGCCGACTCGCACGCAGCCAGGTCGCCGCCGAACACGATGAGAAATCGACCGGGATCGATGTCTCCGGCGAAATAGATATCGACCTCTGCCTGCTTGACGAGGGCGTCGAGCGCGCACAGCCCGGCCGGGACGTCGATGAGCTCAAGCGCGCAAAGCGTCGGCGACGCCGTCGGGTCGATCGCTGGCACACCTGTCGGTGGGTTCGCAAGCACTGGTGGCAACGGCCCCGGTTCGCCTAGACGATCCGGAAGTAGCCGTGCAACGTGCACCGGCGCTGCTTGGTCCAGGTGCGGGCGTTGGTCAGGCCTTCGCCGGTCGTGCCGGCAATGGTCCAGGCGGTGTAGCCCTCGCCGCGCAGCCCCAGGCCGGCAAAGCTTGGAGCGTTCTTGACGAAAATCGAGGTGTTGACGGCCTTGGCCATGCGATCGAGACGGTCGATGGCCATCGAGTGCATCGTTGCTGTGTGGAAGAAACCGTGTTCGACCCGCACCGCGGCCGCGATCGCCGCCTCCCAGTCGGGCACCCGAAAAAAGCCGAGCACCGGCAGCAGCATTTCCAGTTGCACGAACGGGTGGGCCTCGTCGACCTCGGCGAACGCCATGCGGCAGTCGTCGGAGACCTGTACGCCGATCTCGCGCAAGATGACGCCCGCGTTCTTGCCGACGAACTTGCGGTTGACGTGGCCGTCCTCGATGAGCACCTTCTCCAGGGCCTGCAGTTCGCGATCCTTGACCTCGTAGGCACCGGCGGCCACAAGCTCGCGCTTGAGCGCGTCGGCGATCGAGGCGACCGCGATGATCTCCTTTTCGACGATGCACACGATGTTGTTGTCGAGCGATGCGCCGTCGATGATGTGGCGCGCCGCCGATTTCAAGTTCGCGGTTTCGTCGACGACGGCCGGCGGGTTGCCCGGCCCTGCGCACACCGCGCGCTTGCCCGAGTTGAGCGCCGCCTTGACCACCGGTCCGCCGCCGGTCACCGCCAGCAGTCGCACGCCCGGATGCTTCATGACCGCATTGGCGCTCTCGATGGAGGGCTCGGTGATCATGGTCATCAGGTTGTCGGGCGCGCCGGCCTGCACGCAGGCCTCATTGAGCATCTTGGTGTACCAGGCCAAGGTGCGCTTGGCGCTCGGGTGCACGTTGAAGACCACCGTATTGCCGCCGGCGATCATCGAGATGCCATTGTTCAGGATGGTCTCGGTGGCGTTGGTGGTCGGCGTGATCGAGCCGATGACCCCGAGCGCTCCGTATTCGTCGATCGTCAGCCCGTGGTCGCCGGTGTGGGCTGCCGGCTGCAGAATCTCCATGCCGGGGGTCTTGAGCGCAACCAGGCGGTTCTTTTCGATCTTGTCTGCGACTCGCCCGAGTCCAGTTTCCTCGACAGCGCGGCGCGCCATTTCGTCGAGGTTGCGCAGCGTGACCTGGCGCATGTTGTCGATGGCACGGGCGCGCACGTGGACTGGCGTACGCTTGAGTTGCTCGTAGCTGTCGCGCGCGGCCTGCACCGCGGAGTCCACATCGTCAAAGAGCCCGTTGCGCCCCGCTTGGTTGCGAGGCACGGTGACGGTCGGGCCGCCGCCGGTCGGTGTGCCGCCAGTATGGCCCAAGCGGCGCACAACCTCAGCGACGATGGCGTTGATGCGGGCTTCGTCCATCTGCTCTCCGATCCGGCAGGGGTCGCCTGCGCAGGCCTGGGTCGCGTCGGTCCCCGCGCACTACCCGGGCGGCGAACTGTCGGCGCGGGCACAACGCCTAGGCCGGCGTCGCATCCGGGAACTTCTCGAACACGGTCTTGCCTGCGATCTCCACCGCGTCGACGATGGCCATGATGACGTGGTCCACCGGTCGGTCCTTGGTCGCGGCGGTCAGGCGCGCCGACGAACCCGCTGCGAAAAGCACGACCTCGCCGTCACCGGCGCCGACTGCGTCGACGGCCACGATGGCCTTGCCCGTTGCGGCGAAGGCCGCGTCGAGTTCACGCACCACCAGCAGGCGCAGGCCCGCGAGTTCGGGTTCCTTGCGCGTCGCGACCACGGTACCGACGACCTGACCAAGCAGCATGCGGACCTCCGCCGGCGCCAGCGGGCGACGTCGGAAAAGCCGTGCGGTCTGGCACCCGGGCGCGACGGATGACCCGTCCACTGCCACGGACCGACCGCCCGGGCCATCACGGCACTAGATGATCTTGTTGTCGCTTTTGGCAGGCCCGCGGCCCAGCGGCAACACCAGATCGACGTTGGCATGGGGCCGCGGAATGACGTGGACGGTGACCAATTCACCCACGCGTTCGGCCTGGCGCTGGCCGGCCTCGACGGCTGCCTTGACCGCGGCAACGTCGCCGCGCACGATGGCGGTCACGTAGCCGCCGCCGATCTTCTCGAAGCCGACCAGTTCGACCTTGGCCGCCTTGACCATGGCGTCGGCGGCCTCGACGAGCGCGACGAAGCCGCGGGTCTCGATCATACCCAGAGCGTCAGACATTGGAACTCCTTGAAACGGAATCGGTGGTTTGGGTTGGAAAACTGCGGATCAGCCGCTGTCACTTGCCGGCGATGCCCTGCACACCCTCGAGCGCTGCGATCGCCGCGGCACGCGCTGAGTCGATTTCGCTCTCTGAACCGGACATCCACAGGCGCCCGAAAGCGCCGAACGGCCGGACCTCGACGAGCTTGACGTTGGCTGCCTTCTCGGCCTCGTTGGCTGCGTACGCCGCATAGCCGGCCGGCTCGGTCTCCAAGATGAACAGGCTGTCGCCTGGCAGGATCATCATGCCCTTGGAGTCGCGGTTGATGATTTGCGCCTGGTAGGGCTCGATCGCGCGAATGATCTGATTGGTGGCGATGCGCGGCTTGATGCGCTGATCTTCGGTGATGTCGAGGTCTTGCAAGATGGCGCGCCCCGCGCTGCGCACCGCGCCCTGATCGGCGTCGTGGACTTCCAGCAAACCGAAGGCGCGCTCGACGACCTGGATGGCGGGCGCGACGGTCGTCGCCTTGAGCGCGACATCGGTCACCCGGTTGACCGCGATGCCCGGCGCGATCTCGACGTACAGGGCGGCCATGTTGGGCAACGGCAGGAAGCCCTTGGCTGTTTTGCCGATGAATGACGCCAACTGCGGCTGCAAGCTGTCCAGGACAATGAAGGTGCGAAGCGAAATGGCCATTGGCCCTCCGGCAGGCTGGCCGGTGTTGTAGTCGATTTGCGGCGTCAGCGCCAGCCCCTGCGGTGCCAGTGCCTGCCCCTGTGCCTGTGCCTGATTCTGTGCCTGTGCCTGCCCCTGTGGCTGTGCCTGCCGCTGT